>JAZADZ010000016.1:0-25896 GCA_036123135.1 Bacteroidota bacterium
GCAACCTTCTCTTTTGTAGGATACAACTGACCATCCTTTGGCGCCTGGGGAAGTTCTTGATTATTTTCATTTGTTGACTCTGGACTCTGGTTAGAATTTCCTCTACTAATTTGAGAATAACAATGAACTCCTATAGCAAGAAATAATATTAAAAATGATTTTTTCATATAATTACAACTATTAAAATTACTACATTTTGCAAATGGAAACCATCTGCAGTACTATCTTTGCCTAATGACAGTGTCCAATTTAGATAACAACACTATTTGTGCCATATCTACTCCACCAGGAGTTGGAGGTGTAGCAATAATACGAGTTTCAGGCAAAAATAGTATTTCTATTTGTGATCAGTTATTTAATAAATCGATAATAAACCTAAAAGGTTACTCGGTATTGTACTGCACTATTAAAGACAACAACCAATTAATTGATGATGTTGTAGTTACTCTATATCGTGCACCACAATCTTTTACTGGTGAAGATGTAGTGGAAATTAGCTGCCATGGATCAAGCTATATTCAACAAAAAATTATTGAATCTCTTCTATCAAAAGGGTGTTCAATGGCTCAGCCAGGAGAATTTTCTCAACGTGCCTTTCTAAATGGAAAAATGGATTTAAGTCAGACTGAAGCTATTGCCGACTTAATACATTCTAAAAGTAATGCCGCCCACCAAACTGCTCTAAAGCAGATGAAAGGTGGATTTTCTAACGAGCTTAAAGCGCTTAGAGAAAAGCTAATCCATTTTGCCTCTTTAGTGGAGTTAGAGCTGGATTTTTCAGAAGAGGATGTAGAATTTGCAGACAGAAAAGAACTGTATAGTTTAATAAATGAATTGTCTGAGCATGTCGGAAATCTTATTGAGTCTTTTAAGTTGGGTAACGCGATAAAAAATGGCGTGCAAACTGTTATTATTGGAAGACCCAATGCCGGCAAGTCTACTCTTTTAAATGGACTATTAAACGAACAGCGCGCCATTGTTTCCAGCACACCAGGAACTACAAGAGACACCATAGAAGAGGTATTAAATATTAACGGTATAGACTTTAGATTTATAGATACCGCTGGTATTCGAGAAACTCTCGACAACATTGAGAAAATGGGGGTAGAAAGAGCAATCGAAAAAATAGAAAGCTCATCGCTTATTATCTATGTATACGATGCTTCAAAAGAAAAAGCTGAACAAGTACAAAAAGACCTAAAGACATTTAATACTTCAGACCTCCCCATACTTACTATTGCCAATAAAGCAGATTTATTACCATCTGATAGCACTGTAGATACTAAACATCTGAAACTTTCTGCCATAAATAGTAAAGATTGCCAAAAGGTTAAAGATGAAATTTATCAACTCTCTGGTCTAAACGATTTAAAACTTGAAAGCACTATTGTAACCAATTCTAGACATGTAGAGGCCCTACAAAAAGCACATGCAGAGCTATTAAAAGTTAAAGAAGGTATGGATAGTAAGGTTACAGGAGATTTTTTGGCCATGGATATTCGGCAGGTACTGCATCATTTGGGGAGCATTACAGGTGAAATATCTTCAGACGATTTATTAGGTAATATCTTTGCTAACTTTTGCATTGGAAAGTGATTTTCACAATTTACAAGGACCATGAAAAAGGTAAATATTGAAGAAAAATTAACTCATTTTGAAGATTACTGGAATCCAAAAATAATTGGTGAGCTCAACCAGCAACACGTTAAGCTAGTCAAGCTTAAGGGAGAGTTTATTTGGCACAAGCACGACAATGAAGATGAGCTTTTTTTGGTACTAAAAGGACACTTAAAAATAGCTTTCAGAGATAAAACAGTTTCAATAGATGAGAATGAGCTAATTATCATCCCCAAAGGAGTTGAGCACAAACCCATTGCAGAAAATGAAGTCTCTGTTTTACTTTTTGAACCCAAAAGCACCCTTAACACAGGGGACAAAAAAGACAATTTCACTAAGCAAAATCTCGATTGGATTTAATTTAGATTTAGTAACTTAAGCCTGACTATGAAAAAGTACAAATCCTTTAAAGAGTTTTACCCATACTACCTTAAAGAACATGAGCTTCCGCAAACAAAATTGTTTCATTTTATAGGTACTTTTTTCTCCTTTATTTTTTTAGCGCTATTGTTCATTTCTCTAAATCCGCTCTATTTTTTTTCAGCACTACTTTCGGGATACGGAGCAGCATGGATCAGTCATTTTTTCATAGAAAAAAACAAGCCTGCTACATTTTCTTATCCACTGTATAGCCTAATGGGCGATTACAAAATGTTTTTCGAGACTCTTATGGGCAAACATAAAATCTTATAGATTAATTATTACGCGTCAAATAACTTTAATTTAGCTTACTTTTTTTCAAAATATTGGTTCATATTTTGTAAAAAATACCGCTGTCTTTTGTTACAAAAATCATTTAACCTTTTGATTGCCTTTTTATATTCGCTTAAACCACTTTTAGGATTCCATCTGTTAAAATGCTCTTTAACTGCAGGCTCAAAAAGCATTTGATAATGATATAACTTTTCTTTCAACATCTCTTGTGAAAGATCATTATCCAGTAAATGAGCTACTCGATCTTTAAAGAGCTTTTGAAATTCTGGTTGGTTCAGTAAAAAAGTAACCAGTTCACCTCCAAGCAAAGGAGACCGATCTTTGGTTGCAAAATCAAACATATTGAATTTTGGATTCCCAACGCAAGCATCCATGTCGATTAAAACAGCGCGCCACTCTCCACTTTTCTTTTTCTTTTTCCAAAAAAATGTGTTGTTACATGGCCAATCGGTATTTTGAAAAAAAAGTTCTACGATGATCCAATCCACTAGAGATTTCATTTTGAATTTTTTTCTCACAGATTTATATGAAACCACTGAATCAGATTGAATGGCTTTCAGCAGAGTGTTTAAATCACCATACCCCTCAATTTCTGAAAAACCTTTATCATCAGCGTCAATAATTTTTTTTGATTTCAGACCATACTTATTTGAAATGGCATTTAAATCCAGTCGTTCTCTAAAACCATGAATCCCCCAATATTCACCATTTAAATATACTTTTACTGGTTTGTACGCCATTACATCAAAATTCAATCCACTACACACATCAGCTATCCAGCCGTCCACAAAAATCTCTGATTGCCAGCCTGAGTAAGAAGATCTTAAGATAAATTTATCCATTACATGATTTATTCCTATCCAATTGCTCAATTTTGAATTTCCATTGTTGTAAAACCGTAGACTTTTTTGAGGGGCAAGAGGGGTAATGTATCCATGCGTCCTAAATAAAATACTGTCGTTGAGGTACTCTGAAATTGAATCAATGATTTGAATTTTTGAAAGTTGTTTTCTTCTTTTGAATAGATAATAATTACCGGAATTGTATTCATCATTTTCATCAAAAGATATTCCAGGAACATAACTTCCAGTTTTATCGTCAAATAATAGCTGTTTATTAACACGTAAATTAACTACCGTCAATTGATCTTTTTCAATGGCACCTAAGACATAATTACATGTAAGTGAGTCGGTAAGAATTGAATCTGAATAACAAAGGATTTTTATACTATGAAATGAAGACAATTGACCTTTTGGTCTATGCCAAGAATTGGAATATTTTTTATATGCCCTAGAAGCTGTAGGAATAAGACTAAATCTTAAAGGAATAGTACTTATTTTTAAATTAATTGAATCATTGCAAGTCCTAAGGGTATCATTGTTGTAAATACAAATCATCGATTGAGCTTCCTTTGCAAAGAAAACTAAATGGAGCGAATCTACATTGTAAACTCCAGAGCCATACTTACTTTCAATTGAAGAATTTGTAGAAAATAAAGCTGTGAACTTTTGTAGCTTTTTTTCGCGATACGTACAGCTTAAAAAACATGCTACACATACATAAATAATGGTTAATTTAGAAATGATTTTTACCATTTAGATAATTTAATTTCTTACAGCACAAAGCTAACAAATAAGAAAAATTCGCTATAGCTTAATCGAATATACAATCTATTCTATGCTAAACAGCAAAGAAAAAAAACAATACAGCAAACAAATACAACTTTCTGAAATCGGTATAGATGGCCAGCAAAAGTTGAAAAATAGTAAAGTATTGGTAGTTGGTGCAGGAGGATTAGGATGTCCTGTTTTAATTCAACTTACCAGTTCAGGAGTTGGAGAAATTGGTTTAATAGATGATGATCTAATAGAGCTAGATAATCTCCCAAGACAAATTCTTTATGATTTTTCATCATTAGGCATTCCTAAAGTAACTAAAGCAGTCCAAAAGCTTTCAAACCTCAATCCCAATGTGAACTTCATTCCATTCTCCAAAAAACTTACCTCACAAAACGCTATTGAAGTCATACAAGCTTTCGATTTGGTGGTAGACTGTTCGGATAATTTTCAAACTCGATATCTTATTAATGATACATGTTTGGTGCTTAACAAGCCGTTCATCTATGGCGCAGTTCATAAACATGAAGGGCAAGTGGCTACCTTTAATGTTGAATCCAGTGGAACCTACCGCTGTTTGTTTCCTTCATCCAATTACTCAGAGCTAGACTGCAATGATGTTGGAGTAACTCCAGCGTTAACCAATATTATCGGTTCCTTCCAGGCTAATGAGGCACTAAAGCTTTTGTGTGGATATGGAAAACTGCTTACCAATTCTGTTTTAATTATTGATTCACTTTCATTGCATCATTCATTGATTCATTATATGCCAAAAAGAAATTATTCCAACATAAATCACAACTATATTCGAAATGCTTCAAACTATCAAAACGATTGTAAAAATGAAATTCGTGTTCAAGAAATCGACACTGTAAAACTCGCTGCCTTAAAAAAAGAAGCTATCCAATTGATTGATGTTAGAGAACACCATGAAATTCCAATAGTAAACGACTTTCTACATTGTAAAATTCCTATGTCAGAGCTTAGCGAAAAAGTAGACTTAATTGAAAAAAATAAGAAGGTCGTACTTTTTTGTTCCTCTGGAAAAAGAAGTAAAAAAGCCATCCAGCAGCTCATAAGCCTAAATTTCAATTACAATAATTTATACAGCCTAAAAGGAGGAATTGACGCTTATTTACAAAAAATAAAAACAAACTCTGTTCCTTGAAATGACTAGTATTAGCAAAACAAATGATCATCAAAACTACTTTATTCAGGGACCTATCTCAACGGATTTAATTTCTACTGTTTTAAAAAAATATAAAGTGGATGTTGCTACAGGTGCTCATCAAATTTTCATAGGCCAAGTTAGAGCTGATTTAATTGATGGTAAAAAAGTAAAGGCAATTGAATATTCAGCTCAAAGAGAAATGAGCATCAAAATATTTGAACAAATTGAAAACCACACTCGAACTAAATTCAATTTGAGCTCTATTCAAATCTTTCACAGTCTTGGTATAGTTCGAATTGGTGAAATCTGTTTGTTTGCATCGGTTTCCTCAAAACGTCGTAAAAACGTTCAACTTGCCATCGAATTTTTGGTAGAAGAAATAAAAGCTAAAACACCTATTTTTGGAAAAGAGATTTTTAGTGATGACTCTCATCAGTGGAAAACCAATTATTGAAAATTAATGATTGATATTACGCACAAACACACCACACTTAGAGAAGCAACTGCACAGGCAATTGTAAAGGTTGGCGCTTTATCTACAATTGAAGCAATTAAAAACAACACCGTTCCAAAAGGAAATGTTTTAGAAATGGCCAAAACAGCTGGTCTTTTTGCTGTAAAAAAAACAGCAGAAATGATTCCTGACTGTCATCCTCTGCCCATAGAATCAACAAAAGTCGAATACCATTTTGATAAATTAGAAATTATCATTTCAGTAATTGTTAAAACCATTTACAAAACAGGAGTTGAAGTAGAAGCCATGCATGGTGCAAGTGTAGTAGCGCTTACAATTTACGATATGCTTAAGCCGTTAGATAAAAAAATTGAAATTAGCTCCATTAAACTCAACTCCAAAAAAGGAGGTAAATCCGATTTTAAAGATACCTTAAGAAGACCTCTCAAAGCTGCTGTTGTCATTTGTTCAGATTCAATATCTAAAGGGAAAAAGCCAAATGCTACTGGAGAAAAAATCATAGAAAAATTAAAATTACATTCCATAGAGATTGCTGAACACGTTAGCATATCTGTTAATGCAACCCAAATTAAGGAGCTTTTGCAAAAACATTGTAAGCTAAATACCAATCTATTGATTTATGCTGGAGGAACCGGACTATCTCATAAAGATGTAACACCTGACACCCTATCTCTTTTATTAGACAGAGAAGTTCCTGGAATTGTGGAGGCTTCAAGAAATTATGGGCAAGATCGAACTCCTTATGCAATGCTTTCTAGAGGTATTTGTGGGATTAAAGAAAACACCCTTGTGCTAGCTATTCCTGGTTCTTCAAAAGGAGCAAGTGAATCTATAGATGCTATATTCCCTTCCATTTTGCACATTTTTAAGACACTAAAAGCATTCAACAATTGAATAATTCATCTTCAATAAAAGATGGATTTGGCAGAGTACACGATTACTTGAGAATATCACTTACCGACAAATGTAACCTAAGGTGTTTTTATTGTATGCCCGAAGAAGGAATTGCACTTAGAGAAAAATCTCATTTTATGACCGCAGAAGAACTAATTGAGATTGCAAAAATTTTTGTTCGTCTTGGCATAAAAAAAATTAGATTAACAGGAGGTGAACCATTGTTAAAAAGAAATGCTGGTATCATCATTGAAGAGCTGGGTAAACTTCCAATAGAGCTGGCCATCACTACCAATGGGATACTTGTTCACAAATACATTGATGCATTCAAAAGCGCTGGAATTCGGTCCATAAATGTTAGCCTTGACACTTTAAATGAACATCGCTTTAATGGCATCACCAAAAGAAATTATTTTCAACAAGTGATGTCAAACATACATCTATTAATTAAAGAAGAATTTGCGCTTAAAATTAATGTCGTTTTAATTAAAGGAGTTAATGACGACGAATTAATCGACTTTATAAATTGGTCCAAAGAGCTTCCTATTCAACTTCGTTTCATTGAATTTATGCCCTTTGACGGAAACCAATGGGACTGGACCAAGAAAGTTTCCTACAAAGAAATTATGAATTCAGTATACAATTATTTTGGAAACGATTTAGTTATCAAAACTTCAGACCAACCGAACGACACATCAAAAAATTTCAAATTATTGAATTCTACAGGAAGTTTTGGAATTATCAGCTCAGTTACCAATCCGTTCTGTGATAGCTGCAATAGAATACGATTGACAGCAGATGGGAAAATTAAAAACTGTCTTTTTTCAAATAAAGAAATCGACTTATTAACCCCTCACAGAAAGAATTTACCTATCGAGAAACTAATTCACAGCTCCATTAATAATAAAATGAAAAAACATGCCGGAATATCATCTTTTGAAAAAACAGACCCAGCTCAACTCAAAAACAGATCGATGATTGCAATTGGGGGGTAATTAATATTAAAAATTTAATTGGGTACTTTCTTTAAACGAAACACGACCATAGTTAAGATTCCAAAGACACATGAGGCGAAAAATAAATGTGCCGTACGAGCAACACTAGGTAGATCAGCGTGAGCAAGTAAAACACCAGAAATCAGTTCTACCGCAAGCAAACAATACATCCAGCGAATAGGTTTGTATTTTTGGTTTCTTTCATTAAAAAAAGCAAGTAAGGATAAAAGAATTAGCACCAACCATGAAAAACTTCGGTGGATAAAAAATGAAATTCCCAATCTACTTGTCCAATCTGTTCGGTCATACCCTTGTCTTGTCAACTCATCGATGTATTCTCTCACTTGTGTACCCAAAAACATTTGATATACAGTGATAATAAAACATATCCAAATGAGAAACTTTATCCATTTCGGGAAAAGCAATTTTTTTTGCTGAGAAGAACTTGTTGAAAATATTATGAATAGCTGAACTCCTATAATGAGCAGAGCTAAGAATAAATGTACACTTATTGTCCAGGGCACAAGGTTTGAAGCTACAACAATTGACCCGAACCACGCTTGGAAAACTAAAAAAATTAAATTTGCAAAACTTAGAAGCATTAATTTTTTGGTCCTGTAAAATAACATTACCCAACAAAAAACAATAAGGATTGCATTTCCAGTAAAGAAACCTGCCAAACGGTTGATGTATTCCGTCCAAGTTTTAAAAACATTGAAAGGTTGCTCTTTTAACAAATCAGGATCATCATTGATGCTTTTAGCAGAATTTTCTAAAGAAAGAGAATTCAAAATTCCTGTAAATTTTTTAATCTTTTTGACTCTTTTTTCTAAAAATATATCTTGATAATTCTCCGGAAGTTGAGAAATATCTGTAGGAGGAATCCATTGTCCAAAACACTTAGGCCAATCTGGGCATCCCATTCCACTACCAGTAATTCGCACGAAACTTCCTGCAATAACAACAAGGAATATTAGAACAACAGTAATCCAGTTAAAACGAATAAATGCTTTAGAGTAGTACATTTTAAAGCAATTAAATTTTATTTCTTAAATCAACTTTTCTATGACTATGAAATATCTTTCTTTTTTCTTTTCCTGAACGTAGTTTTTTTTGTTCCTTTTCAGAAAGTGAGATAACATCGATACATTCTTTCGAGCAACACCCCTTGTATTTTTCTTTACAATCGTCGCATTGAATAAATAATAAGTTACAATTGACGTTTTTGCAGTTGGTATGTTGGTCACATGGTTCATCACATTGGTGACAGTTGCTAATTATGTCTTCAGAAATTCGCTCAGAGATTCGATCATCAAAAACAAAATTCTTTCCAATGAAAAGATTTTCTAACGATGCGTCACTATTGACTTGATGTGTATAATCGATAATTCCTCCGTGCAATTGATTTACATCTTCAAAACCATGGTGTTTCAAATAAGATGAAGTTTTTTCACATCGAATCCCTCCAGTACAATACAACAATACCTTGTCTTTTTCTTTTCCTTTTAATAGATTTTTAACAAGAGGAAGTTCCTCTTTAAAAGTTTCCACTTGAGGGCAAATTGCATTTTTAAAATGTCCTATCTCACTTTCGTAGTGATTTCTCATGTCAACCACCACAGCGCCATCGTTCATTGCTTTGTTCCATTGTTTGGCAGAAAGATGCTTTCCAACGTTGGTAACATCATAATCTTCTTCGCTAAGACCATCCGCAACGATTTGTTTTCTGACTTTTATTGTTAGTTTATAAAATGAACCTAGTCCTTTTTCCTGAACAGCAAACTTAAAAGGCATATTTTTAAAACAAGAGTACGATTCCAACAGATTAGTAAATTTTTCCAAGTTGTGTTCAGGAATATTCAACTGTGCATTGATTCCTTCTTTAGCCAAATAAATTCTACCCAATACATTTAAATTGGACCAGCTTTCAAAAAGCTCGTCTCTGAGCTGTTTGGGCTGATCTAGCATGGTGTATCTGTAAAAAGAAACAGTTTTGCGAACAAATTTTTCTTCTGAAAGAATCTTCTCTGCTTGCTCTCTGTTAAGCTTATTAAAGAGAAATTTAGGTTCTCTCTTGACGTCCATAAAAAACTTTTAACATTGCAAATTTACAAAATATAAATCCTTTTGAAAAGCAGATTTCTTTCATATGGTTAAACAAAATTGTATTATTTAATTGTATTTTAATGTAACTTTTAATACATCTGAATTTGATATAAAATGAAATACTTAGTCACTTTTTTTGCTCTATTAAGCATTTCAACTTACGGGCAACTACAATCCTTTTTACATAACGGAATTTCAAGAAATTTTATTTATTACGAGCCTACTACTATGAATCCTTATGCTCCATTGGTTGTAGTCTTACATGGATATACTGGTTCTGCTAGTGGCATAAAGAACTACAGCGAAATGAACGCTATCGCTGATTTGAATGGGTTTGCTGTGTGCTATCCTCAAGGAACAAGTGATGGTTTTAACAATAACTTTTGGAACGTTGGATACGATTTTCACCCAAATGAAACGGTAGATGATGTCGACTTCATTATATCCCTTGTAGAACATCTTCAAATTCAACACAATCTAAACGCGTTAAATACATTTGCAACAGGAATGTCTAATGGAGGAGAAATGAGCTATATGCTTGCATGTCAGGCTCCAGAGAAATTTTCTGCTGTAGCTAGTGTTGCTGGAACTATGTTTGACTCCTACGGAGCTTCATGCGGAAACAATCCAGTTCCAGTAATGGAAATTCATGGAACTAATGATGGTGTAAATCTTTGGAATGGGGATTACAACAATTCTACAGGATGGGGAGTTTTTTACTCTATTGATTCAATAATTAATTTCTGGTCTGCAAACAACGAATGTAATCAAATTGACATACAAAATTTTGCAGACATTAATCTTAACGATGGAAGTACCGTAACTGCTGAAAAACATTTCAGTTCAACAAACAACAATGAAGTTTGGTTGTACAAAGTGAACGGCGGAGGGCACGACTGGCCTGGAGCATTTGGAAACATGGATATCAGTTCAAGCGAACAAATATGGTTGTTTTTTAGCCAATATCTTTCGGTTTCAACTACAACAAATCAAGGCCATTATTACTCTTTTAAAACAAAAAAAATACTTTACCATATTGATCTCACTGGAAGAAAGGTATCTTCAAATTGCAAGGGAATAATTTTAAGAGTGTATAGTGACGGGACCACTGAAAAAATTTTCAACATTACCAACAGTCATTAAATGTTGTAAGTTTATCCTCAATTAACTTTTGATACAAAATTATGTTCAGAATTTTTACAATTGTTCTATTTAAGCTGAAAGGCTGGAAATTAGCTGTAGATAAAAACACAGTTAGTCAACATAAAAAATTTGTTCTTGTTGCAGCACCACACACTTCCAATTGGGATGCAATTTATTTTACTGCTGCTGCTACTCTAACTAAACTTAAACCTAAATTTTTGATTAAAAATACATGGATGAAATTCCCATTCAATTTAGTATTCAAACCTATTGGAGGAATTGGAGTGGACAATAAAAATTTTTCAAGAAATAAATCCTTCAGCACCATTGATTTTATGGTGAACCTATTCAGACAAAAAAAAGAGCTTATTATTATGATAGCTCCTGAGGGGACAAGAAGTAAAAATCCCAATTGGAGAACTGGTTTTTACCGAACTGCTGTACTAGCAAAAGTTCCATTAGTTCTTGGGTATTTAGATTATCAAAAGAAAATAGCTGGTTTTAATAAGGTATTTACTCCTACTGGTGATGTTGAATTAGACATCAAAAAAATCAGTGACTTCTATTCTCAGTTTACTGGTAAAAATCACCATCTTTTTGCTCCATATAAAGTATAACTTTTCATGTTAAAGCCGGTAGAACATTGGAAATTAGTAGAGAACCAACTCAATCGGAATTTTGTGTTTTCTAACTTTGACGATGCTTTTGAATTCATGCGAATAGTTGCGTATTTTGCAAAAGAGATGGATCACCACCCAAAGTGGATTAATTACTATAACAAAGTAGAAATAAATATTTCAACTGAAGGCACAAAACTTATAACCCAACTTGACATTGACTTAGCAGTTAAAATCAACGAAATTTTCGAAAATAAAAATGATTATTTGACACTCTTAGACTGATTTTTCACCCATTCTATGAACTTTCTAAGCTGGGGATGATTGATTAGACTTTTTTTTGAGTTAAAATCAAGGGCTAATGATTTGTGATTGATTAGTTTGTGAATCATTTTATGACAGTCTTTACAAATGTTGATTCCGTGTCTGTTTAAATCAATATTAGCATACTTTTTTTTGATGAATTTTATTTTATGTGTTTTTTTGGGGATTAAATGATGAAAGGTTAATTTAACATTTCTATCACAAAGTTCGCAGTTCGTCCTCAAGGAAAAAAGTTTAAACAAAAGTAAATCAGTACTATACAAAAGAAATTTCTGTTTAAAGATTTACTAAGTTAGATTATTGAATCAAAAGATTACATAGGAATTGATAGTTGTAAATTCGGCTGGTGTTGTACAATCGTAAATGATCAAGGTGTTTCTATAAAGCAGTTTAAAAACATCCACGAACTAAGTTTTTTTTTCAATCACAATTTCCATGCACTCATTGATATTCCAATTGGTCTTGGTTCGAAAACGATATTTAGAAAAGTAGATCAATTTCTTAGAAATAAACTTTCTAAAAATTTCAAAAGCTCCGTATTTAATACTCCAAATAGAGCTGCTGTTTATGCTGAGGATTACCTGAATTCCAAAGAGATTAACCTTTATGAAACAGAAAAATCTGTTTCAATTCAAGCATGGAACATTTGTCCAAAAATTAAAGAAATTGATACTTTTTTAACAAAACATTCCTCTGCGAAAATCTCACTTACTGAGTCGCATCCAGAGCTTTGCTTTCAAGAACTAAATAATCAAACACCACTTCAATTCAAAAAAAATTGCAAAGAAGGTATTCAAGAGAGATTACAGATTTTAGCGAAGTTTGACAAAAACTCCTCACTACATTTTAACAACTTTCTTGAAAATTCAAAACGAAGCCATGTTAAAAAAGACGACATTATTGATTCAATGGGATTGGCATATTGCTTTAAATATTCAAAAGAGTTAGAATTCATTTACTCTTCTGAATTTCCTCTTGACGAACATAATATTGAAATGAAAATAGCTTACCCTGTACTTTGACTATGATTAAGAACCTCAGCTATTATGATAAAGAAATAAATGAAGAAATAAATGATCTTCTTGGCGAGCAATATAATTTGTTCAATAAAATTAAAATGAATGGAATTGGCTCTAGAAGAATGATTATCGAAAACTTTAGTCCTGAATTTATTTTTGTAAAGAGTGACTTTAATGACATTCAATATGCCAATATTGAGCTACGCCCTAAAGGAATTCTAGTACATATAACCAAAGGAATACAGAATTTTGGTTGGGCAATACCTTTTTATAAATTATCTATTTTTCATACCTCTTTTTTCAGTATCCATTCAGATGGCGCTTACTTAAATCTAAATAAGTCAAAGAGCGTAAACGAAAACAAAGACTTTATTCGTAAATTAATGCATTTGAAATTAATTGCTACTACTTAATTCATGTACCCATACCTTAGACTTTTAATTATCATAACTAAAGGTTTATTCCAAAAAAAAGTAGATCCAAACCTACTTGTAAGCAAGATAAAAATCCGGGTATGGCCCAACGATATAGATCCCTTTTTTGAATTGAATAACGGAAGGTATGTTACTCTCCTAGATTTGGGAAGGTTCGACTACATCTTAAAAATTAAATTGCATAAACTTTTGAAAAAAGAAGGATGGTCATTAACTGTAGCTGGTACTTACAACGAATACAGACACAGAATTAGAGCTTTTCAACAATTTGAGCTATCAACAACTATTATTGGGTACGATCACAGATGGTTTTACTTCCAACAAAAGGCATCCAAATCAGGTAAAATTCACTTTAGCTCCATCGTAAAAACAGCAGTAACCTCAAAAAACGGACTCGTACAGCCAAAAGTTGCAATAAAAAAAATGAACCTTGAGCACGTTAAGGTGGAACTTCCAGAATGGATAGTTCCACTCACCTCTCAAGAAATATTTAAAAAATAATTAATATTTGATAATTTTCTGCGTAACTGTAGTACTTTCAGAAAATATTTTAACGTGATATGTTCCGGCTGCAAACTGGCCAAGATCAATGTTTGTTTCATTTGAAATTAATACTAAAGAACCAAAGATGTCGAAAACTTCAATGTTTATGACATTACTTGAATTTGATTGTATTGTAATCAACCCACTTGTTGGATTAGGATAGATTGAAAATTCAGCTTGATCACTAAGTAAACCAATTAAAGTGGTAGAACAAGGACTTGAACAAAAAGTTGAAAATGAAACACCCGGATCAACAAATGAAGACCAATTAAAGTTTGCCTGAGTTGGATCATCAACGTCGACACACTGCAAATCTTTATTTCCTGTAGCATCGAAATATAAAAAATTGGAGTTGTTTCCGTTTTTAGCGTTTAAACATTTTAGTCCATTAGCACTGCAATTTAGACCTCTTAAATCATTGTTTTGACTGATGTCTAGCTGCTTCAAATTATTTGCAGCGCAATTTAAAAACTCAAGAGATTGATTTTTAGTAAGTTCCAAATTTTCGATAAAATTATTAGAGGAATTAATAGTAACTAGCGCTTCGTTTGAAAACAAATCCAATTTAGTAAGTTCGTTGTAGCTACATGTTAAACTTCCTAAAGAAAGATTATTAGAAAGATCTAATTCAACCAATAAATTACTTTCACAATTCAGATTTACCAAATTAAAATTAGCTGAAACGTCTAGATTTGAAATTACATTTTCACTACAATCTAAAAAAAGCAAGTTTGGATTTGATAGAACATCAAGAGCATAGAGCATATTAGTTGAGCAATACAATTCTTCGAGAGGAATATTGTCATGAATGTCCAAGGTTAACAATACGTTATTGGAACAATTTAATGACTCTAACAAAGGATTGTTTGAGACATCTAAACTATTTAACATATTTCCAGAACAGTTTAATGATTTTAAGTAAATATTATAGTTAATTGGAAGACTAGTCAAGTTGTTGTTCATACAATTTAAATTCTCTAAACCAATGAAATCATTTATTCCGGATAAGTCTGAAATGTTACTATTTGATATGTCTAATGTTCTAATTGTTGAGATATTGACTGTTGCAACACCACCATCAAGGACATCATCGAGACCTAAATCGATAAGATGCTGCTCAAAATTCACATCAGGAATTCTTGTTTGTTGAGCAATTAACAGAGCAGGAGCAATTAAAAATAAAGCAATTACTTTTTTCATTTTTTTAAATTTTTGCGCGAAAGTAATTATTAAATTATATATGACAATATTAATTTATATAAAATACCAAATTCAATATTAAAATTTAAATTTTTTATATTTTTAAAAATTAAAAGTATTTTAAAATTATAATTATAAAATTTAATTTTAAATAAATTTGAAAATAATTCAATAGTATCATTGTGAAATCTCTATTAACAATAATTTAATGTTAATTAAGAATATACTTTCATTGAACTAGTTATTAAAGATATATTTGAGCATATAAAATCATACAGTCAAAAATGGAATTTCTTTTAATTGGTGCAACAGCATTAATTGCCTCTCTTTTAACCTTTTTCTCTGGTTTTGGACTTGGAACATTATTGATGCCTGTTTTTGCTTTATTTTTTGATGTTGAAATTGCCATTGCACTCACAGGAATTGTTCATTTACTAAACAATATTTTTAAAATTGCTTTAATAGGCAAAAAAACCAACTGGAGAATCGTATTGAGATTTGGTATTCCGGGATTTTTTGGAGCTCTTGCAGGGGCAGCTATTTTACTTAATTTTTCAGAAACAGAGCCAATACTTTCTTATACACTATTTGATAAAAAATTTTTCATCGAGCCGCTCAAGCTCTGTATTTCATTTTTAATTTTTTTGTTTGCTGTTCTTGAGCTTTTTCCATTCTACAACAGATTATCTTTTGAAAGAAACAAAATTATTGTTGGTGGAGCATTGAGTGGTTTTTTCGGTGGATTATCTGGTCATCAAGGAGCCCTAAGAAGTGCTTTTTTGATAAAACTTAATCTCTCTAAAGAAACATTTATTGCAACTGGAGTTACGATTGCATGTATAATTGATTTGTCGAGATTATCTATCTACTTTTCTGAACTGAATTATGAAACTATCAACCAAAGTAGCTCAACACTCCTAGTAGCAATTATCTGTGCATTTAGCGGTGCCTATTTTGGAAAAAAAATGCTTAGAAAAATTACAATTCAAATTGTAAATTATTGTGTTATTGTAATGTTAATCTTTCTTTCGATTGCTATGGCTCTAGGAATTATTTAGATTAAAAAAAGCTGCTTGAAAAGCAGCTCATGAAAAGAAATTTTAAATTTTTAATTGCCTACGAACCGCAACCAATGCAATCAAAATGAGAGTCTGTTGGTTTCACTCCATTAACTTTCATTTCTAGATTATGTATTTTATCCCTCAGCTCCATATCTTCCATCATGTTACCTGTTAACTTTCCTTTAAGCTCTTCGATTTCTTGCTTTAATTTGTCTAATTCATTCATAGGCCTCAGATTTTTATTTGATACATCTAACATACAAAATCGATTTCTTTTAGCAACTAACTATTCTTTAGATTTATTAAAAATGTTTTCAACACTCCAAAAAAAGTGGTCGCACATCATACAACTTATATCATGTTGTGATGTAAACCCCTTTCATCACGAAAGAAACCATATCTGACTTTTTATTATCGTGTGCTATTAATGCTATTTTCATCGTTTATATTTTACAGAGACACCGTAAGCAAATCTGAAAATCTTGTAGTATAGCAGGGGGACAAATGCTCTTGTTTTAGTCGCCATTTTCTATCGAATCCCTGTACCGCCAAACGAACCTTATCCTTCCCCATTCTTGTATTGATGGTATCCACTGAACTCATCAGCCATTTTCTTTTAGATCTATCTACTGCATCAAATAAACTCAACTGAACTTGATCTTGTGGGACAATATCCGAAACAATAACACCTGCTTTCTTGTAGACTAAACCTTTTTTATATATTCCTGACAATCCTTCAATAGCTGCCTTTACAATTTCCAGACTATCACTAGTGGGAATAGAAAGCTGCACTCTTCTACTTGCACGGTATTGAGTTTCACTAAGATTAAAAGGATTTGTCGTAAGAAAAACAGATACAACGGCAGCACAACTCCCTTCTCCCCTTAACTTTTGGGAGCAAGTTGTTGCATACGCTGCTACGGCTTCTTTTAATTCTGTATAAGATCTCACTTTATGTCCAAAAGATCTGGAAGTGCAAATGTTTTTTTTCTTCGGAGAAATGGGTTCAATATCAAAACAAGAAGTTCCTTTTAGCTCTTGCACTAAACGAAGACCAACTACAGTCATATTTGAACGCACCCAGCTCTCATCTAACTTAATTAAGTCATAAGCGGTAACAATGCCTCGCTGAGCTAAAAATTTAGCATATTTCCTTCCTACTCCCCACAATTCGCCAACAGGTAATTTTTTCAGCGCCCTAGCAATGTGGCTAGGATTGTTCAGCACTAAAACTCCTTGTTTGGTATACTTTTTTGCATAATAATTTGCCACCTTGGCCAATGCCTTAGTAGGAGCAACTCCTATGGAAATTGGAATTCCCGTCCACTTTTTAACCTTGGCTTTAACTTCTTGTGCTTTTTCCTTGAGTAAGGAAACCGATGAAAAATCCATAAATACTTCGTCTATGGAGTAAACCTCCATACGATTAATTTCTTGACCAATTGTAGACATTACGCGTTTGGAAAGATCTCCGTAAAGCGCAAAATTTGCAGAAAAAACATACACATTGTTTTTTTGAAATACTTTCTCGTACTTGAACGCAGGAGCCCCCATTGGAACTCCCAATTTTTTCGCTTCATTGCTTCTTGCTATAACACATCCATCGTTGTTGGAAAGTACTACAATGGGAACGTTTTCCAACCATGGTTGGAAAACTCGTTCACAAGAAGCGTAAAAATTATTACAATCTGCAAGTGCAATCATACCAATTGATGAATTACATGTGTTACTACACCCCAGACTTGGAAATCCATTTCTTTGGTCACCTTTATAGCCTTGAATGAACTGTTTTCGGGAACCAACAATAGCTCAGTAGCTGTTTTTTTTATCCTTTTAACCGTAAATTCTCCGTCTAGCACTGCAAGAACAATATTGCCGTCTTTTACTTCCAAAGATCGGTCTACAATCATGACATCACCACTGGAGATGCCGGCTTTTAGCATAGAATCTCCAGTTACTCGCACACAAAAAGTAGCAGCAGGATGCTGAATTAAATATTCCTGAAGATTGAGATCTAGATCCATAAAGTCTTCAGCAGGAGAAGGAAATCCAGCGGGAACACTGTTTTCATATAAAGGAATAGCACTAAACTGATCTTCACTTAAACGATAAAACAATAAATCTTTGTGTTGATACATAATACTTTTTAATGGATTGCAAAAGTCAATGAATGCTTCGAGAAATCATAAATTGACTAACGATACTTATAAACAAGAATCAAAAAATTAATCTTCTTCCTCAAAAGAAGCTCGATCTACTATTTTCTGTGGTAAGCTCTTTTTAGTTTTAGCCCCAAGTGATTTTAAATTCTCTACCTTCTTAATGATATTACCTCTTCCTTCAACGAGCTTGTTCATGGCTTTCTCATAGCTTTCCTGAGAGTTTTTTAAACTGTTTCCTACAGTCAATAAATCCGAAATAAACCCTTCAAATTTATCGTAAAGTAACCCACCCTCCTTAGCAATTTCTAATACATTACGCTTTTGATCTTCTTGCTTCCATATTGAAGCAATTGTACTAAGTGTAGCCAATAGAGTCGAAGTGGATAGCAAAACAATATTTTTATCAAGGGCATCCAAATAAATGCGCTGATCTTGGTGGAGGGCTAACATTAAAGCAGGCTCGATGGGTACAAACATTAAAACATGATCGGGAGCATTAATTCCATAAAGAGATGGATAGTTTTTACCACTTAGCTCATTGAAGTGATTTCGGATGCTGTCGATGTGTTTCTTTAAAGCAATTTCTTTGTGCGCTTCATCATCAGCGTTATAATACGCCTCATAAGCAGTAAGAGAGACCTTAGAATCAATAATGAGATGCTTATTTTCAGGTAAATGAACAATAAAATCAGGTTTTTTGGTTTTACCTTCCTCATCTTTGTATCCTCCTTGGGTAGAAAAATGTACTCCATCCATTAATCCGGATTTCTCCAACAAAACCTCAAGCTGGATTTCACCCCAATCCCCTTGGGTTTTGGAATCCCCTTTAAGTGCGTTGGTTAAATTGATTGCGTCCTGGCTTAACTTGATATTAAGTGATTCTAAGCTTCTAATTTTTTCTGTAAGTGCAGAGTTTCTCTGAATATGCTCTTTATTGGTTTGCTCAACTTTATTTTTAAATTGCTCTAACTCTTTCCCTAGTGGACTTAATAAATCTCCAATTTGCTCCTTATTTTGCTTCCTGAATTTTTCAGAATTATTTTCTAAAATCTGATTGGCTAAATTTTTGAACGTTTCCTTAAGACGAGTTTCGTCTTCTTTTTTTGATGTACTTAGTTCTTCAAGTTTCTCCTTGAGATGTTTTATTTCTTCATTTTTTGCTCCGAGCTCTGTACGAAGATTCATTAGCTCCTCCAAATCAGCCAAAGGATGTGAAGGCAAGGAAGCATTCCCTTTGCGAAAAATTAGTACCAATAGCACTAAAATACCAACACCCAAAACAAGCAATAAATAATCCATAATGAAGTATTAAATTGACAATAAAAATATGTAGAACTGTTTATTATTGCTAAAATAAAATGGTACAACGTAATTTTTTTATGAACAAAAATTTAAATCAATAAGCAATAAAATAAGTTCAGATTAATTACATTCAAATGCAAAATATAAATCCAATGGGCGATAAAGAGGAAACATCTATACTAAATAAATTATTTGAAACAAAAAATTCATACAAAGAAGCAGCTCCGGAGATAGATAAAAATGAGTTCATCAAAACAGTAAGAAGTAGAAGAAGCGTTAGGATATTCAATGAAGAGCCCGTATTGGAAAAAGATATGTTAGACTGTTTGGAGCTAACATTGCTTGCACCAAATTCATCAAATCTTCAACCCTGGGAATTTTATTGGGTCAGAGACAAAGAAAAAAAGAAAGAGCTTGTTCAATATTGTTTAAATCAGCCAGCAGCAAAAACCGCTCAAGAATTAGTTGTATGTGTATCTAGATATGACTTTTGGAAACCGAATGCAAAGAGAATGCTAAAATTATTTAATGAAAAAGAAAAATCAGTTCCTAAATCTGCAATTACTTATTACAACAAAATTGTTCCATTGGCTTATGATCAAGGACCGCTTGGAGTAATAGGATTAATTAAGAAAGTAATCCTATTCTTTAGAGGAATGAAAAAACCTACGCCCAGAGAACCATCAAGCATAAATGACATGAAAATATGGGCGCACAAATCTACTGCACTAGCATGTCAAAATTTAATGCTATCATTGCGAGCATTTGGATATGATTCTTGTCCGATGGAGGGAATAGATTCGAAGAAAATTAAACAATTGCTTAATCTTCCAAGGAAAGCACAAATTTCCATGGTAATAAGCGCCGGTAAAAGAGCAGATAATGGAATTTATGGTCATCAACTAAGGTTTGACAGTAGTAATTTTATAAAAATCGTATGAATCAAAAAATGTATTGTTTCAGAATAATCATCGTTCTCGTTCTGTTCTTTTGGTGCAAACAAATAGAGGCTCAAAAAGTAACATCAAAAGAGCTAATTAAAAAAATGCATGATGGAATTTCAAAATACAGAGACCTTAGATTTACCTTGTATCGCTCAGAAAGAGTTGATGGCGAGCAGGTTATTGGAAGTTTCAACGGAAAGCTTTGTATGGATCCGTTTATGATCTACATTAAAAATATTGTGCCTAGTAAAGACTCAGAATTACTATACAAAGAGGGAGAAAACAACAATAAAGCTTGGGTTAATCCAGACGTTTTCCCTTATATAACTCTATCTTTCTATCCAGAGAGTAATTTATTAAAAGCAGGTGGACACCACACTTTAAAAGATGCTGGTTTCGATTTATTAGATGATATTTTTTACAGCTATGAAAAAACATACAAAGAAGAGCTGTTCAATTACATTTCCTATAAGGGACTTGTGAAATGGAACAATTCAACTTATCATAAAATTGTATTGAATTACCCTGACTATAAAATTGAATCCTACACGACAAAGGAAAATGAAACGCTTTTAAAAATTGCAGAAAACAAACTTGTAAATTCGTATAAACTTGTTGAACTAAACGACTACAGGGAAACTAAAACTCTTCCAGCCGGCAAAAAAATTTCAATCCCTAATGCCTATGCTAAAAAATTTATTATGTATTTAGATTCCAAAACATACCTTCCTCTTTATCAAGAAATTTATGATGAGATTGGTCTATACGAAAAGTACGTTTATAAAAACGTAATTTATGGACAAAAAATTCCAAAGGAGGAATTTTCTCTAGAGTATAAAGATTACGGTTTTTAAACAGGATAATTCGTTTATTTCAAAAAATAATTACTTTTGCCGCATGCAAATACAGGTTCTAAAATCTAAAATTCATCGTGTCAAAGTTACCGATGCAGATTTAAACTACATCGGAAGCATTACCATTGACCTAAACCTAATGGAAGCTTCTAATATTATTGCAGGTGAAAAAGTACAAATTGTCAATATCAACAACGGAGAACGTCTAGAAACATATGTAATACCAGGTGAAAGAGGAAGCGGAGAAATTGCATTAAATGGACCAGCTGCTAGAAGAGTTGCTAAAGGAGATATTGTTATAATTATCGCATACGCTTTAATGGATTTTAATGAAGCAAAAACATTTGAACCAACTGTAATTTTCCCAAATGAGGCTAATAATTCGATAATAGCTGATTAATCAAACCTTAAATCCAACAACACTTATATCATCAATTTGATCGTGACTGTAGCTCTCGCCTTTCATCCAATTGGCAATAGAATTATCTAGAATTTCTTTTTGTTCAGACATTGAAAGATGGCAAATTGAAAGTAATAATTCCCTGAAGCGTGAATATTTGAACTTCTTACCTCTTTCTCCGCCAAACTGATCAACATAACCATCTGTAAATAAATAAATTAAATCTCCTTTTTTTAGAGAAATTGATCCCGATTTAAAATTGTTTTCTTTGATTAGACCTAAAGTAAAACTGTCAACTGAGTAATCTTTCAATTCATTTTCTCGTATTAAATAAAAGCGTTGCTTTGATCCTGAAAATTTTAAACACATTTCTTTTTGATCGAAACAAAGAATCATTACATCCATTGTATCTCTAAGATCATTCGAACTGTTTATCCTTAGATTATAATAATATTCGTTGAGGTTATTCACAATATCAGAGATATCTTTGAGGTCCACAGTGGACATAATTGAATTTAACGCATCGTGACCGATTATGCTCATTAATGCACCTGGAACACCATGACCTGTACAATCGTTTAGCGCAAACAATACTTTGCCACTTGGGTGTGTTTGAGACCAATAAAAATCACCACTTACAATATCTTTTGGCTTGTATAAAACAAAAAAATCTTCAAATACACCATTTAACTTTTTCAAATCGGGAAGAATAGACTGCTGAATTCTATTGGAATAATTTAAGCTGTCAACAATTGACTCGTTTTGTTCCTTTAGGTCGTTTTGTAATTGAGTAATTTCTGTAATGTCGTTCAAATACATTCGAATAAACTTGAGCTCGTTGTCAACGTAAATACTGAAACCAAACTTTTTGTCTTTGAAAAGAAAACCCTCTTTAATGTTGTATTTTCCGGTAGATTTGTCACGAATTGTAGATTTTATCAATCGTTTTAGCTTCTCAATAAGCTCTGGTTGATCAACAAAAAGAGTATCAAGATCAAAGATTTTCTTTGCAGACTCATTAGCAAACACAATGTTAAAATTAAAGTCAAGCTCGATTACTGGATTTGGATTGTGAGCAGGAAACAGAGCTAATTTGGAAAGGTCTTTATTTTTTTTTGCCAATTCTGAAGTTCTTTCAGCAATGGTTTTCTCTAAATCCAATTGATGTTGAATCAAATCTGAGTTCAATTGAGTTTGAATTATTTTAGTTGCAGCAATGGCAGAAATAGTTTGAAGTAATTCAAAATGCTTCTGAGTGAAAAAATTTTTTTCAGGGTGCTCGGAATCAATTATCCCAATCACTTTACCTTCATAAATAATTGGAATAGTTATCTCAGAGAACCGGCAGTCATCATCGATAATATAACGGCTATCCTTGGAAGTATCATTGACAATTTCTCCAATACCAGATTTAGCAACATAACCAACAATACCCTCTCCATATTTAATTTTGAGGGGGTTAGAAATTTCTTTGCCATTTTTATTTTTAAGTCCTAATGAGGCTGTTTGCAAAAGAAATTCTCTATTAGAATCAAATAAATAAATTACACAGTCGCCAAATCCAAGCTGAGCAACCGCTTCTCTGACGATGGACCAAGTAATGTCTTCAATGGTTTTAGATTCTTGAATAACCTTTGAAAAATTGTTAATAATTTGAAGATCTTTGATGAGCTTACGAGTTTCATCAAGCTGTTTTTTATTCTGCTGAATCTTTTCTTGTAAACTTTCATTGGTTCTTGTTAATTCCTCAACGAGTTTATACTGAATTTGAATGTTTAAATCTTCAGACTTCTCTTTCATTAGAGTTAAATTTAAACAATCTCTTTTGAAGTAGACAAATTTGAATATAGAGGAAATACATTTTCACAGTAAAAATCTTTTTCAAAAACTGTTCTTCCAGAGATACAATCGCTTAGCATGGTAACGCTAAATCCTTTTTCGTG
The DNA here is from genome assembly GCA_036123135.1 of Bacteroidota bacterium. Classification (GTDB taxonomy): domain Bacteria; phylum Bacteroidota; class Bacteroidia; order Flavobacteriales_D; family Parvicellaceae. Next base: position 23,535 of record JAZADZ010000016.1, read on the forward strand.
AGCAGATCTTCCTGTTGAGTCTATGCAAATTGAAGCAACTGTTCCTGCTATCAAAACCTCATCAATTTCATTTTCTTTTAACTTCTTTTCCAAATCGGTATTGACGAAAGCGTTTAATCCTAATTTTCCCGGGATCTCAATTATTTTGTCCTCAAATGCTTTAATCTCATCAATTGTTTCAGCACCTTTTGTGCCTTTTTTAAATGCTCCAACCTCTTTTATGGTTTTTAAAATACCAACTGGGTCAATGAGCTCTTTATAATCTTCAGAGAAGATTATTGGGGTTGAAATAATTAATGTATCGTTTAATCGGTTTACAAGAGCCGTAATGTTTTGAATGATATTTGAAACTTTTGATGACTCTTCAACAACACCTTTCAAAATTCCATCTTGAGCAAAGTAATCGTTTTGTAAACCTATAAGAATTAAAGCTCTATTTTTCATTTGGATAGTTTTAGTATTTCAATTTACAATTTAAGTTCATGAAATTTTTCATAAATATTTAGTAAATGTATTTCTTTTTATGAAACTTAAACTTCGAAACATTGATGAGCTGCTTAAAAGATTTATTTTAAGTAATTTATTCATAAATTAAAAGAATTTACTGTAGATGAGGTTTGATATTTCTTCAATTTGGCACTTAGTTTCAGAAAATGGAATCAACAATCAAATTGAAGAATCAGAACAGAAAAGAATTCGGTTTCTTAATCGGATTATTTTTATTAATGCTCTTTTAGCACTGTTTTTTTTGGCCATTGATATTTCGAACTTAAGTTTTGACGGAGCATTAATATCTCTTACAACACTTATATTTAGTTCGATTCTACTTGCCTTGATTAGAAAGGAATTTTACAAAATTACAAAATGGGCTATTCTATTTTTTATAATAATTTACATATCATCATTAGCTGTAATGACTGGAAAGAATTCGGGAATGATCATCTACTTTATTCCCGGTATTTTATTTCCTACAATAATTTTTAAAAATAAAAAAGTCGTACTCGTTCTTACAGTATTTCTTCTATTCGCACTTTTTGGTGTATTTAATTTAACTGAGAACTTAATACCTAGACTAAAATTATCTGAGAATGAACTAAGATTTTATTCAATCTCGAGTTTGATGGGTTGTTCAATCATTACCCTCTTAATCTTGTGGTATTTCAGAAAAACAAATGAAGAATATGAAGAAATAATCTTTAAAAAAAATAAAAGTCTTAGGCTCTACTCGGAAGAAGTCAGTATAAAAAAAGCAAAACTAGAACAAAAAAATAAGGGGATTACTGATTCAATTAATTATGCCAGTAAAATACAACAGTCAATCCTTCCCAATGAAAAAAAACTTACTGCATTTCTAAGTAGTTACTTTCTATTTTTTTGTCCAAAGGATATAGTAAGTGGAGATTTTTATTGGATTGAAAAAATTGAGACTAAAAAATACATAGCCATTGCTGATTGTACGGGACATGGAGTACCAGGAGCAATGGTAAGCGTCATATGCCAAAATGCTCTAAACAGATCTGTTCAAGAATATAAACTAACCAAACCAAATGAAATACTAGACAAAACAAGAGAAATAGTCATTGATGCATTAAGTGAGGGCGATAAAATGATTCAAGATGGAATGGACATTGCCTTATGTTGCATTGATACAAATACTAATATTTTAGAGTTTTCAGGTGCTAATAATCCGCTTGTTATTGTAAGAAATAATGAGTTTATGGTTCTTAACCCCGACCGCCAACCGATTGGTAAATATTCCTTTGGAAAACCTTTCAAAGTTGAGAAGAAAAAATTAGAGAACGATGATTGTATTTTCATGTTTACTGACGGATTTTCTGATCAATTTGGAGGTAAAAAAGGGAAAAAATTTAAGTCTAGCTCGTTAATAAATTTACTCTCCTCTAATTCAAAACTCTCGCTTGAAAAACAACATAAAGCTTTGGAAACTGAATTTATAAATTGGAAAGGTGACTTCGAACAAATTGACGATGTTTGTATTTTAGGATTTAAAATCTAATGAAATGAAAAGAAGAGCTTTCATCAAATTATCTGCAGCTAGTACTGCAGCTGTAGCAGTTGCAGGATACTCAAATACATATTTTGCTAGTGAAAAAAAATATCCAATCATTGAGCTTAATAGCCATCCAAGAGTTCTTTCAACATGGAATCACGGATTAGCAGCAAATGAAGCGGCCTGGAAAATAATGGAAAGAAATGGAACAGCACTAGATGCTGTAGAAAAAGGTGTACGTGTAACAGAATCAGACCCCAACAACAGAAGCGTTGGACTTGGTGGACTTCCAGACGCGAATGGACTTGTTACACTAGATGCATGCATTATGGATCAGTCCTTTAATTGTGG
>JAZADZ010000017.1:0-25605 GCA_036123135.1 Bacteroidota bacterium
GGAGATGGTGGAATGCCATCAAGATGAAATTTTCCAATTGTTTTATTGTCGTTAGCCATAGCCCTCTCACCTTGAAGAACATGAATTTCTACTGAAGGCTGATTGTCAGCGGCTGTAGAAAAAACTTGAGACTTTTGCGTAGGGATTGTGGTATTGGAATCAATTAGCTTTGTAAACACGCCACCCATGGTCTCAATTCCAAGAGATAAAGGGGTAACATCTAAAAGCAATACATCTTTAACCTCTCCAGTTAATACACCACCCTGAATAGCTGCACCAAGAGAGACTACTTCATCTGGATTAACTCCTTTAGAGGGAGCTTTTCCAAAAAATTTCTCTACAGCATCTTGAATGGCTGGTATTCTTGTAGAACCTCCAACAAGAATAATTTCGTCGATGTCGGAAGTTGAAAGACCAGCACTTTTCATGGCTGATTTGCAGGGCTCAATGGTTCTTTTAACTAGGTCATCAATTAGTTGTTCAAATTTTGCTTTTGAAAGTGTTCTTACCAAGTGCTTTGGCACACCATCAACGGGCATGATGTAGGGAAGATTAACTTCAGTAGAAGCGGAAGAGGAAAGCTCAATTTTAGCTTTTTCTGCTGCTTCTTTTAAACGTTGAAGAGCCATAGGATCTTTTCTAAGATCTAAACCTTCATCGTTTTTAAATTCATCGGCAAGCCAGTTGATGATTTTCTCATCAACATCATCGCCACCTAAGTGCGTATCACCATCTGTAGAAAGCACCTCAAAAACTCCATCACCAAGTTCTAGTATAGAAACATCATGAGTTCCTCCACCAAAGTCAAAAACAACAATTTTCATGTCTTTGCCTGACTTGTCCATACCGTATGCTAATGCAGCAGCAGTAGGTTCATTGATAATACGTTCAACTTTCAAACCTGCAATCTCGCCAGCTTCTTTGGTTGCTTGTCTTTGTGCATCATTAAAGTATGCAGGTACAGTAATTACCGCTTCAGAAACTTCTTGACCTAAGTAGTCTTCTGCGGTTTTTTTCATTTTTTGAAGCACCATTGCAGAAATCTCCTGAGGAGAATATTTCCTATCGCTAATTTGAACTCTTGGAGTATTGTTGTCTCCTTTTACAATTTTATATGGAACCCTTTTAATTTCTTTAGAAACTTCATCAAATCGATTTCCCATGAATCGTTTGATGGAATAAATTGTTTTCTCAGGGTTGGTTATTGCTTGTCTTTTTGCAGGATCACCAACTTTTCTTTCTCCACCATCTACAAATGCAACAACTGAAGGAGTTGTTCTTTTACCTTCGCTGTTAGGAATTACTACTGGCTCATTTCCTTCCATTACAGAAACACATGAGTTAGTTGTACCTAAATCTATACCGATAATTTTTCCCATTTTAATATTTTTTAGTTCGTTGGATAAATACTATCCGAACAAACTATTGACAATTCCTATGCCAATACAAAAAACATTGGAAAAAGAAAAATTATGTCAGTTTTTAAAGGAAATGCAATGACAAAAAACTGACATTTAGACAGAAACCAAAGATTTATCGGCTCAATTTCCAATCTGAATAGTTACCAGGAAGGTATGAATCATTATTCAATTTATTAGAGGTCAATAAATAACTTGCAGCCATAGCTGCATCAACGGAATCATCATCTGCAGAAAGCTGTTGGGAGGGATTGGTAAAATATTTATCTACAAAATGAGTATCAAAATCTCCAGAAACAAATGCAGGATGATTTATTGCAAAATCACAAAAATCTAAAGTCGTTTCAACCCCAACGATATCATAATCTCTAATTGCTTTTGTCATTTTAGCAATTGCTTGATTTCTATTTTCTGCATGAACAATCAATTTTGCAATCATAGGATCATAATGAATAGGAATATCCATGCCCTCTTCCAGCGCATCGTCTACTCTTACACCTTCACCATTAGGTCTTTTGTAGACTTGTAAATTTCCAATATCAGGTAAAAAATCATTTTTCGGATTTTCTGCATAGACCCTAATCTCAAGAGAATGACCATTTATTGTTAACTCATTTTGGGAGAAAGATAGCTTTTCACCTCTAGCAATTTTAATTTGTTCTTGAACTAAATCAACACCACTTATTAATTCAGATACAGGATGTTCTACCTGAAGGCGCGTATTCATTTCTAAAAAATAAAAGTTACCATTATCGTATAAAAATTCTACAGTTCCAGCTCCTACATAATCACATGCTTTGGCAACATCGCAAGCTGCCTTACCCATTCGTTCTCTAAGTTCCGGTGATAAAACAGCTGAGGGAGCTTCCTCAATAACTTTTTGATGTCTTCGCTGAACGGAACACTCTCGTTCAAATAAATGAACAATATTTCCATGATTATCAGCTAGTATCTGAATTTCAATATGTCTTGGTGAACCAACGTATTTTTCTATAAAAACAGCACCATTCCCAAAAGAGCTAATTGCTTCGCTAACAGCTCTATCCATTTGCTGCTTAAAATCTTGCTCACGTTCAACAATACGCATTCCTTTTCCACCTCCACCTGCTGCAGCCTTAATTAAAATAGGAAAACCAATTTCTTTAGCGGTTTGTAATGCACTTTCAACATCCTCTATAGCGTGATCCACACCAGGAACCATTGGAATGTCGTACCCTTTAACTGCATTTTTAGCTTCGAGCTTATCACCCATTACTTTAATTGCATAGGGTTTGGGACCTATGAAACGAATTCCAGCATCCGTAACCTTTTTGGCAAAGTCAGCATTCTCACTTAAGAAGCCATATCCTGGATGAATACCTTCAACATTCCTTTCTAAAGCAAGTTTGATGATTTTGTCTTGCATCAAGTAACTTTTGCTACTAGGAGGTGGTCCAACACAAATAGACTCATCTGCAAATTTTACAAATGGAGCATTCTCATCAGCTTCCGAGTATATAGCGAGGGTTGAAATACCCATTTTTTTGCACGTTCGCATGATTCTTAACGCAATTTCTCCTCTGTTGGCAACTAATATTTTATTCATAAGTATTTTTTACAGCTTTTAATGTATTCATAAGAAGTGAAGCAATGGTCATTGGTCCTACTCCGCCAGGAACAGGGGTGATGAAGGAACATTTAGCCGATACTTCGTCAAATTTCACATCTCCCTTAAGTCTAAAACCTCTTTTCGCTGATGAATCTTCAATTCTATGAATGCCCACATCAATTACAACTGCACCTTCTTTGACCATATCTGCCGTTACAAATTCTGGAATTCCAAGAGCAACAATTAAAATGTCTGCTTGTTTTGTAATTGATTTAACATCTTTCGTTCTGCTGTGAACAAGCGTGACTGTCGCATTTCCAGGATATGCTTTTTGGGACATTAAAATGCTCATAGGTGAACCGACAATATTACTTCTTCCAATAACGACACAATTTTTTCCAGATGTTTCAATCTCGTATCTTTTGAGTAACTCCAACACACCATTAGGGGTAGCAGGTAAATACGTTGACATTCCTAAATTCATTCTTCCAACATTTTGAGGGTGAAACCCATCAACGTCTTTTTTTGGAGAAATGGCAAGGGTAACTTTCGATTCATCGATATGACTTGGAAGTGGCAATTGAACAATGAATCCATCAATGTTGTCGTCCAAGTTGAGCTCATTAATGTGATGGATTAAATCCTCCTGAGAAATTGTAGATTCCAACTTGATTAAGCTGGATTCAAAACCAATACGATCGCACGCCTTAACTTTTGCATTAACATAAGTTCGACTTGCTCCATCATCACCAACTAAAATTGCAGCCAAGTGAGGCACTTTACCACCAGAATTTTTAATTTTTTTTACCTCCTCAGCAAGTTCACTTTGTATTTGTAAGGAAGTACTTTTACCATCAATAATTATCATCTTCTAATATTAGAATTAAGGCATCCTACCACCCATTTTTTTGAACTGGTTCATCATATTCATCATGTTCTTTTTATTGCTCATGAGCTTCATCATTTTTTTGGTCTCATTAAACTGTTTCATCAGCTTATTGACTTCTTGAAGTGAATTTCCACTACCAAGAGCAATACGTTTTTTTCGACTCTGATTGATGAGCTGTGGCATTGACCTTTCTTTGGGGGTCATAGAATCAATCATAGCAATAATGGGATTAAAAGCGTTATCGTCAATTTCTGTATTCTTCAGTGCTTTTTTCATTCCTGGAATCATACCAACAATGTCTTTCATATCACCCATTTTTTGAACTTGATTGATTTGACTTTTAAAATCATTAAAATCGAAGGTATTTTTCTTTATTTTTCGTTGTAATTTTTTAGCTTCTTCTTCATCAAATTGCTCTTGGGCTCTCTCCACTAAGGAAACAACATCACCCATCCCGAGAATTCGATCGGCCATTCTTTCTGGGTAAAACAAATCAAGAGCTTCCATTTTTTCACCAGTTCCAATAAACTTTATTGGCTTATTAACAACCGACTTTATTGAAATTGCTGCACCACCTCTTGTATCTCCATCAAGTTTTGTAAGAACAACTCCATCATAATTTACACGTTCATTAAACGCTTTTGCAGTATTCACAGCATCTTGACCGGTCATAGAATCAACAACAAACAAAGTTTCGGTTGGTTTAATTTTGCTCTTGATCTCAGAAATTTCATTCATCATCTGCTCGTCTACCGCAAGTCTTCCAGCAGTATCTACGATGACTACATTATATCCATTTTTTTTGGCATGAGAAATAGCATTTTGAGCAATGGAAACAGGATCTTTATTTTCCTTGTCAGAGAAAACCTCAACCCCAATTGATTCACCAACTACGTGAAGCTGTTCAATAGCAGCAGGTCGATAAACGTCACAAGCAACAAGAAGTGGGGTTTTATTTTTTTTGGTTTTGAGGTAATTGGCTAATTTGCCAGAGAAAGTGGTTTTTCCAGAGCCTTGCAGCCCTGACATTAATATAATTCCTGGGTTTCCATTGATGTTAATCTGTTCATTTTCACTTCCCATCAGCTCCACCAACTCCTGATGAGTAATCTTAATCAGTAATTGACTGGGCGAAATTGAATTCAGTACGTTTTGACCTAATGCTTTTTCTTTGACTCTGTTGGTGAAATCCTTTGAGGTTTTAAAATTTACATCAGCTTCAAGAAGCGCTCTTCGAACCTCTTTTAACGTTTCAGCAACATTAATTTCTGTAATTTGGCCCTGACCTTTGAGAACCTTGAAGGCCCTTTCAAATTTATCGGAAAGATTTTCGAACATTTTACCTATTTTGTGTTGCAAATATAAAAATCAATCCTTGGAAAATTGGTCTTTAATTTGAATTAATCATTTAAGAAAATAGTTGGAATATTTTTTACATGAAAAGTCCTCAGATTTCAATTTTAATGCCAGTAAAAAATGCAGACCAATTTTTGGAGGAATGTCTAAATTCAATTGTTCAGCAAAGTTTTTACGATTGGGAGCTCATTGCAATCGATGATCATTCTACTGACTCATCTTATGAAATTTTGGGCGAATATCAAAAAAAAGACGGAAGGATTAAGGTGTTTAAAAATCAAAAAAACGGAATTATACATGCACTTAGAGGAGCTTTAGAAAGAAGTAATGGAAGCTACATCACCAGAATGGATGCAGACGATATAATGGCAAACATTAAATTAGAAGAATTAATACAACTTTTACTTAAACACAAAAAAGGACACGTTGCTACAGGATACATTAAATATTTTTCAACCAATAAAAAACTAAATGAGGGCTACCTCAATTATGAGAAGTGGTTGAATTGTCTGACTGCTGAACATTCCAACTTTTCAGAAATTTACAAAGAGTGCGTAATTCCATCACCTTGCTGGATGATTTCAAAAAGTGACTTAATTCAAATTGGAGGCTTTAACACAAATACATATCCTGAGGATTACGACTTAGCGTTTAGAATGTATTACGGGAAATTGAAAGTAATTGGATCTAAAAATATACTTCACTATTGGAGAGATTATCCAGAACGAACATCAAGAACAAACCCTGTGTATTCAAACAATGCTTTTCCAAAAATTAAAATCAACTACTTTTTAAAAAACGAGCTAAACCGAAACAAAATGTTACTTCTTTGGGGAGCTGGAAAAAAATCGAAAGCAATTGCGCAATTACTAGTCCAAAACGAAATAGAATTTAGCTGGATTACCAACAATCCAAAAAAAATTGGTAAAACAATTTATGGACGCAAAATTTTTAATTGCAATACTTTTGAAGTTTCAGAAAACAGTCAATTAATTATTGCGATTGCTTCAAAATCTTTTCAACCAATATTGAGACTAGCAACCATAAAAGACACGTATCGTTTTTGTTAGTAAAATTTAAATTAAATCTCTATTTTAACCTATGCATTTATTTTCAATTAAATGAGTCGTTTTTTATTGTTGTTTACCATCGTTGTTTTCGGATTGCTGATCTCATGTAAAAACAACCTTCCTGAATCATTTGATGAAGGCAAAATTAATTTTGACATAAATTACCCCGTGAAAAATTATGCCTCATACATGGAGAAAATTATTCCTAAAAAAATGATCATGTCCTTCAAAAACAACGTTTATAAAAATGAAGTTTCTGTAGGTAATTTTTTTACGTCATCTGTAATTACTGATTGTAATACAAAAAATATGGTAATGCTGCTCAATCTTCATCCAGAAAAAATATATACGACATTGGACAAAAGTGAAGTAGAAAATATGCTAAAAACCCATTATCCACAACCTGAAATAATTTCGATGCCTTACAAAGATTCTGTTATGGGAATAATTTGCAAAAGATATTATGGAGTTTATCAACAACTAGAAGACGGAAGAGATGTTCTACTAAACGAAACAAATAAAATCAATATTGAAAACAGCAATTGGGGAAACCAATTTAGCGAATTGAAGGGAGTGTTAACCAATTATGAAGTTGCTCAATTTGGTCTTAGCATGCAGTTTAAAGCTTATTCAATTGAAGATGTACAAATTGAAGATAGTTGTTTTTCCATTCCAAAAGACTATAATAAAGTTTCTTTTAGTGTATATTGGCAGAAAATGAATGAAATTTTTGCAGCATTTCTTAATTAATATATTAATGAAAAAAACAACGCTCCTTTTAGTATCAATTATTCTATTTACAAATTTGTGGTGTCAGAAATTTGAGGGCACCATTAACTTTTCACTTGAATATGACCTTCCTGAGATCATGGAGCAACAAAGAAGTATGCTCCCCAAAGACATGGTCACGTATTGTAAAAAAGATTTTTCAAGAGTTGAGCAAAAAACAGCGATGGGAGACCAGATTGTCATTACGAATTCAAAAACTGGAGCATCTACACTTCTTCTTAACATGATGGGACAGAAAATGGCAATCCAAATTAACGCTGAAGATGATAGAAATACCTCCACAAACAAACCATCTATAAACTACATAAACGAAAGCAAAACCATTGCAGGATACAAATGTGACAGAGCAACTTACACAGTCTTTGACGAACAGCAACAAGATTCTGTCCAAGTAGATGTTTTCTACACAGACAAAATAGCCGCATCGTATAATGCTCAGTTTAAATACCTTGCTGGTTTCCCTCTTGAATACACCATTAACACAAATGGAATGGCTGTTACATTTCAAGCTAAGGACATTTCAGATAAAAAATTATCAAATAAACTCTTTATCGTTCCTGACGAGTACGAAAAATTAACCCTTGAAGATTTTAAAAAGATGATGGGCCAATAAATCTTAAAAACAAATCTATATTCTTTTCTAACATAAGAAAGTTAACAATACTATTGATAAAACCTCTTTTTTTTTCCTCCTTCAACTATTTTTGTTTCATAAATGTCGAGGAATAAAAACATCTATAAAGCGAATAAATCATTTAGTTCAAAATCCAAGAAAAAGAAAAACATCTTCAGCAGATCATTCTCCTCCGTAACCAATTTCGGAAAGAAAATTGCGGGTTTTTTCAGTGATGAAAGATTACATAAGTCTGTTGGACTTATTTTTTTATTGATTGGTTTTTACCTTTTTCTTTCATTCACTTCATACCTATTCACATGGAAAAATGATTACAGCTTGGTGAACGATCAATCATTTTCATTTGTTTTTTCTTCAGAAGAAATAATAATTAAAAATTGGCTTGGTAAACTTGGTGCATTTACAGCCCACAAATTCTTAAAAGTCTGGTTTGGAATTTCCTCCTACTTCTTTTGTTACATTTCCCTATTAGTTGGAGCAAGAATACTATTTAAGTTCAAACTAATATCCATTGTGAAATCTTTTAAAGTTAGCTTTCTTGGACTTATATGGATAAGTATGACAGCTGGTTTTATTTTTCAATACACCAACTACGACTTTTTAGGGGGACTATATGGACTTTCAATTGCCAACTGGCTCACCGGAATTGGAGGAGTCATTGGAGCAGGATTTTTTATTTTATTTTCTGGTTTTGTTTCGATTGTTTTACTATTCAATCCTTCATTTAAATGGCTAGAAAAGATTATTGACCAAAAAAATAATGAAGAATTCTTAGATGAAAACGAATTTACTCCAGTCAACACCATTACCAAAGACGATGTTATCACAGAAGTTGTTCAAACGCCAATTGATTTAAACAATGAGGACGACGACGACGAAAACGAAATTACTTCCATTGAAAAAGAGTTTGAACTTAAAGAAAAAGAAATTGAATCTACAAAAAAACCAATTGAAACTGAAGCGAAAGAACAAAGCACCAAAGATGAAAATTTTTCCGTAGAGGTTGGTAAAGAAGAAAACAAGTTATCTGATGATGAAATTTCTGACAAAGTCAAAGAGTTTGGAGAATTTGATCCCAAACTTGAACTGTCCCAATACCAACTACCAAATATTGACCTTCTTGAAGGGCATGGGGATGGTAACATCATCGTTAACAAGGAGGAACTTGAAGGCAATAAAAATAAAATTATTGAGACGCTCAATAATTACAAAATTAGCATCTCAAAAATTAAAGCTACAATTGGTCCAACAGTAACGCTTTATGAAATTGTACCAGCTGCTGGAGTAAGGATTTCAAAAATTAAAAATCTTGAAGACGACATTGCTTTAAGCCTATCGGCACTTGGGATAAGAATAATTGCCCCTATGCCTGGAAAAGGAACAGTTGGGATTGAAGTTCCTAATTCAAAACCCGATATTGTTTCTATGCGAGCTTTAATTGCCTCAGATCGTTTTCAAAATTCCGAACTTGAACTTCCAGTTGCTTTAGGTAAAACCATTTCAAATGAATCTCTAATAACAGATCTAACTAAAATGCCTCATTTATTGATGGCAGGGGCAACAGGTCAGGGTAAATCAGTTGGTTTAAATGCAATACTAGTATCCATTCTTTACAAGAAACATCCGTCTCAAGTAAAATTTGTTCTAATAGATCCAAAGAAGGTTGAACTTACCATTTACAATAAAATTGAACGTCATTTCCTTGCGAAACTTCCAGATGAAGAAGAGGCAATTATTACAGATACTAAGAAAGTAGTTAACACCCTCAACAGTCTTTGTGTTGAAATGGAAGCACGTTATGAGCTATTAAAAAATGCAATGGTTAGAACCATTAAAGAATACAATCAAAAGTTTATCAATAGAAAATTAAATCCCGAAAAAGGGCATCGTTATCTTCCTTACATAGTACTTGTTGTTGATGAGTTTGCAGATTTAATAATGACTGCAGGAAAGGAAATCGAAACTCCTGTTGCTAGAATAGCACAGCTCGCAAGAGCGATTGGTATACACCTTATTATTGCAACTCAAAGACCCTCTGTGAATGTAATCACGGGAACAATTAAAGCAAATTTTCCAGCCAGAATAGCTTTTAGAGTAACTTCAAAAATAGATTCTAGGACAATTCTAGACGCTGGGGGTGCAGATCAACTGATTGGACGAGGAGATATGCTATACTCATCAGGAAGTGAAATTATTCGACTTCAATGTGGTTTTGTTGATACTCCAGAGGTTGATGCTATTAATGAATTCATAGGCTCTCAGAGAGGATATCCAAGTGCACTGTTGCTTCCTGAATACATTGATGAAGCAAATGAAATCAAAGAAATAGATGATGATCTTGATTCACTTTTTGAAGACGCTGCTGAAGTAATTGTAATGAACCAACAAGGCTCTGCATCGTTAATTCAACGAAAGCTCAAATTGGGATACAATAGAGCAGGAAGAATCGTTGATCAACTTGAAGCGTTGGGAGTTGTTGGTCCTAGTAGAGGAAGCAAAGCAAGAGAGGTATTAATTCCAGATTCATTAGCTTTGGAACAGTTTTTGAATGATCTTAGGGAACAAGGTAAATTAAAATAAAATGAAAAAAAATATAATTCTTCTACTTTCAGTTTTATTAAGTATCACTTCTTTTAATTCACAAGATAGCGAAACAAAAGCTAGGGATATTTTAAGTAAAATCAGCGAAGAAACCAACTCTTACAGCAATATGAGCTTCAACTTTAATCTTGCAATCAAAAGTCAAGATATTAATGAAACACAAATTGGATCTGCAATTTTAAGTGGTGAAAAATTTTATTATTCTACCGAGGACAGACAAGTGAATTCAGATGGGAAGTCTGTATGGACCTACATGAAGGACGACAATGAATGCTACATTGACGACATAAATGATCTGAGCGAGGGCTTAAATCCAAGTGAAATAATGACCATATGGGAAGATAATTTTAAGGTGAATTTCATAGACGAATCAATAGTTGGCGGTGAAAAAATTCAAAAAATTAAACTCTACCCAATCGATGTAAAAAACTCGAAGTACCACACTGTAATTCTAAAAGTCAACGAAGAAATTAAACAAATAAAAAGTGCAACCATTAAAACAAAAGATGGAGTTACTTTAATATTTTCCATTTCTGAAATGGAAGCGAATAAAAAAATCAAAGAAGGGCAATTTTCTTGGAATAGCACTAATTATCCAGGTGTTGATGAAATTGACAACAGATGACTAATTCAACAATTCTGATGCATTATCAATAGCTGCTTTTCCAGGCAGAGTTCCTCCAAGCATTTTAGCAATTTCTAGTACCCTTTCTTCTCTTTTTAATTTTGTAATGGTTGTAAATGTTCTGTGGGCATTTTCACGCTTCTCAACTCTAAAATGATTCTTTCCCATTGAAGCTACTTGAGGAAGATGTGTAATTGAAAATACCTGAGAATTTATCGATAGCTCCTTTAGCAATAATCCAACCTCGTTGGCTACCTTTCCACTGACACCAGTATCAATTTCATCAAAAATTATGGTAGGTATAGCATTCTGTTTGTTTATTATTGATTTCATTGACAACAGAATTCTTGACATTTCTCCTCCAGAGGCAACATCACCAATAGCACTGAAATTAGAACCTTTGTTAAGAGAAACTTTTATGGAAAGAGCATCCGTACCAAATTGATGTGGTTCATCTACTTTAGAAAGTTCTATTTTAATTTTTACATTGGGCATGGAAAGCTTTTGGAGCGTAGCTGATAAATGGTTTTCTATTTTTGATGTACTTCCAATCCTAACTTTAAACAATTGTTCACCGATAGAAAAACATTCTTTTCGTATAGATTCTAGTTCATATTTCAGTTTTTCTTTTTCTTCAGAAATACCTTCAAATGAAGACAATTTATCGGAAATTTCTTGTTTTTTTCGAATAAGACCTTCAAGTGAATCAACATTAAATTTTTTAGTCAGTACATTAATTATTTGCAGTTGATCGTTCAAATTTTCTAATTTATATGGATCAAAATCAGATTCAGGAAAATTTCTAGAAAGATCCATTAACAGCTCGTTAAGTTCCAAATAAATATTTTTAGCTCTATTCTCAAATTCAGTGAAATTGGAAAGCTTTTTAGTGAGCTGAGAAATTAAGGCAACCAATTCATTTAATTTGGGAAGAATAGCACTGGAGCCAGAGCTCAACAAATCTATTTGTTCAAAAATTGAATTAATATTTTCGAAATTTGCCAAGTATTCATATTCTTTATTGATAGAGTCTTCGTCCCAATCGTTGAAAGAATGTTTTTCTAGCTCTTGAAGCTGAAAATCTAAAAATTCTTTTTTATTCTTGATGCTTTGCTCTTTCTCTAAAAGCTCTATTAGTTGTTTGTGTTTAGAAATGTAGCTAGAAAAGCATCGCTGATACTTTTTCAACAGATTTGTAGATTTTCCAATATTATCAATGAAAGAATATTGATAATGCGGAAACGTTAAAAGCCTAGTCTTATGTTGACCGTGAAAATCAATCAACTGAAAACCAATCTCCTTCAACACATCAAGCTTAACTGGAGTATCATTTACAAACGCTCTAGACTTGCCAGAAGGAAGAATCTCTCTTCTAATTATAAGTTCTGGGGAAACGTCTAAGTCATTTTGATTTAAAAGCTCAGAAAGAAAATCAACAGAGCTGAATGTACCTTCAACAACACACTTTTGTTCTTTGTCGAAAAGTGATTTAAAATCGGCTCTTTCTCCCATTAACAATTGAAGGGCTCCCATTAAAATGGATTTACCAGAGCCTGTTTCACCAGTAAAAACAGAAAAGCCTGAAGAAAAGTCTATCTCCAGGCTTTCAATTAACGCGTAATTCTTTACACTTAATCTAGAAAGCATTTATTTAAGAATTTCGAATTCTACTCGCCTATTTTGTTGTCTTCCTTTAGGATTGTCGCTTCCATCAGTGTTTAAATTATCTGCAATTGGATTTTCTTCACCTTTTCCAATGGTAGACATTCTGGACCAGGCTACACCCATTGAATTTAATTTATTTTTAATTGAATTAGCCCTTATTTTAGAAAGTAGTTTATTTACATCTGGCTCACCTTTACTATCGGTATGACCAGTAATGTTCAATTTTGCGGTTGGATTATTAGTCATGTAATCAAATACTATTTTGAGATCAGTTTTGGAAGATTCAATTAATGAAGCAGATTCATACACAAAATACAATACTGGAAGATTTTCAGCACTAATTGGAGCATTCACTTCAGCAATAGTATTTGAAATTTCAGGTTTAGAAGAAGTATCATCTGGCTTGGGTTCAGGAACATTCACCTCATCTTTAACGGGTTCTGATTCGGAGGATTGAGGTTCTTGAGCAGAAATACTTTCCACTTCTAAATTTGCCAATTCATCTTCGAGCATAGCGATTGAAACGATGTCCCCATCGACAACCTTTCCTGCTGTAATTGTAATTGTATCTGTATTAACTGTGACAACTTTAGTATAATCAATAACTCCTTCCGTTTCATCAGGGACATTGACGTAGTCTGTTGTTGACAATTTACCAAGTTGATACAATATTTCATAATCGTGACCAGCTTGGAGGATAAAAAGAAACCTTCCGGTAATCACATTAGGGCGGTACACACCATATTTCTCCTCAGAATTTTCTTCAAAAATAGAAATCACAAGGTCTTTAACAACCTGCCCCATAGTATCACGAACAACACCTTTATACACAGCTAAGTCTTTCTCTTCCTCCTCAACCAAATTCATTACATATAAATCCTGATCTCCCTTGCCACCTTGACGATAGGAAGAAAAATAAGCTTTTGTTCCAGAAACAGATGGAAAGAAAAACAAATCATTTTCAACAGTATTAGTTGGGTAACCCATGTTGATGGGTTGAGTGAAAGATCCATCATCATTCATAGTAGACATCAAGAAATCATGACCACCCATAGTTTGATGTCCTTGAGAAGAAAAATAAAGGGTCTTGCCATCAGGATGAAGATAGGGGCCTTCCTCATCGTAAACTGTATTGATGTTTTCTCCCAAATTTTGAGCTTCTGCCCACTCACCATTAGGGAGCCTCTTCATCATCCAAATGTCTCTTCCTCCGTAGCCACCATCTCTATCGCTAGTGAAGAAAATCATGTTTCCGTAAGTATCTAAACTGGCATCTGTTTCCCAAAATTTAGTATTGATAGCTGCATCTAACAGCTCCAGCTCTCCCCAAGAGTCACCTTCTTTTCTAACTTGATAAATTCCACCATCAGTATCTCCATCCGTGTTAAATCTGTATACATACATGAGCTGTCCATCCGGAGATAAATAAAGGCATGCATCGTGCCCCTGAGTATTTATTTTATCTTGAACAAGCACAGGATCTGCCCAGATGCCATGATCTTTAACCGACATGTAAATGTCTTCATAGTAATTTCCTTGATCGTCCTTCACCGTATTTGAACCGTCGCTTCTTCTAGAAGTAAAGAACATAATATTTTCTTCGGCATTTAATTTTGGTCTATACTCAGGAAATTCTGTGTTCAAATCATCAATCGCAGTAATTTTAAAGTTATTGGGATTATTGTATGATTGAAGCGCAAATTCAGAAATTCTGAGCAGTCGATTGATTGCTCTAATTTCAACAAGGTTTTTGTCGTCCAAAAACTGACGGTAAAACTGTAATTTATCTATAGCTAAGTCAAATTGATAGTTTTGGTGATAGGCTTGACCAAGCATTTTAAGCACCTCCAATGGCGCTTTTTTTTCAGAAGGCATACCAGACTCATAAAATGGATTTAAATCATTTTGAGCTTCCTCAAGGAATGGAATGGCTTTAGTTTTGTCAAACTTAGAATTCATGTAACATATTCCAATTGAAAACTTTGTGTTTGCATTGTTTGGTTGTAAATCGTGCATTTCAAGTAAAATCGGAAGCGCTTTTTCATAGTCGTCTTGTTCAAGTAATGAAAAAGACTCTTTGAATAGTGTTCTGAAAGACTGTGCACCAACCAGTTCAAATGATAAAACAATTACAAGGGTCAATAGTAATTTAATGTTCATAGATGTAATTTTAATTTCTCAATTAATTCTAAGGGGCATTTTGTTGGTCTACTGGTTTTTTTATTTATAAAAACCAACGTTGTTGCACCAAAATTAAGCTTTTCTCCCGACTCATTAAAGATTTCATACTCAAATTTTATTCGAGCTGATGGAAGTTCTTTGATGATGGTATTCACAGTAATTAAATCATCATAATAAGCTGGATTAATGTACTTGATGTTAAAATCAATAACTGGAAGCAATATTCCAGATTCTTCAATTTTCTTGTATGACAATCCCAAATTTCTCAAGGCTTCAACTCTGCCAATTTCATAAAACTGAGCATAATTACCGTAATAACAATACCCCATTTGATCTGTGTGAGCATAACGAATTCTAATATCGACTTGGTGATTGTACATATATATTTATTTTTGATTTAATGAACAGCTTAATCGACAAATTATTCTTAGCATGGACATTGTTATTGTTGACAATTTCAAGCTGTTCTATTTACAATTTAACTCACTTTGAATCAAAGAATGCATCGGTTTCTGAAAATTTGTCAACAGACGATTTTTCAGAATTCAACGTATCGATTTATAAAAACAAAATCAACAACCAAATGGAAGAAATAATTTCAACATCTTCTATTGAAATGGATGTTGGTTGTCCTGAAGGAACTCTTGGAAACTTTATTTGCGATTTAACCCTTTTTACTACCAATCAAATATTAAATAAAGAAGCGGACTTTTGCATTCTAAACAACGGCGGTTTTAGAACTTCACTTCCCCAAGGAGAAATTACTGTTGGAAAAATTTTCGAAATTATGCCTTTTGATAATCTTTTGGTCATTCTAGAATTAAATGGGAATCAAATGATCGAACTTATCAACTACATCAAACTAAAGTCGATGTGTAATGGATCCCGTAAAGGTGGCATTCCGGTAAGTGGTCTCAGGGCATCATTGTTAGGATCAGAGATATCTAGAGTTTTTATTGGAATTGAAGAGTTTAATCCCAAGAAAAAATATAAATTAGTTACAACCGATTACCTAGCCAATGGGGGTGACGGTATGGAATTTTTACAAAATGCTACGTTGATTGAAAGCACCAATTATCTTTTAAGAGATGCAATTATTGATTACTTAAAAAGATTAAAAAAACAAAACATACAATTAGATGCTGAGCTAGATGGAAGAATTGAAATTTCAGAATAGAAGGGATTTTCTAAAGAAATTTACGCTTGGAAGTGCAGCTTTGCTTTCTCTTTCTAGCTTTAAATTTATTTCCAGAACTAAAAAAAGGAATGTCACCAAAATTACTGTGCTTCATACGAATGATATGCACAGCCACATTGACCCGTTTGATAAAATGGACAAAAACTACCCCAACATGGGTGGGATGATTAAAATTGCCAAACTCATAGAACAAATACGAAAAAAAGAAGACAATGTTTTACTTTTAGATGCTGGAGATATTTTTCAAGGAACTCCCTATTTTAATTTCTTCAAAGGAGAAGTTGAATTTAAATTAATGAGTGCAATGCGTTACGATGCTTCAACCATGGGAAATCATGATTTTGATAATGGAATTGAAGGGTTTAAAAACATGCTTCCTCATGCTAGTTTTCCATTCATTTGCAGCAATTACGATTTTGAAAATACCTCGCTCAAAAACCACACAAGAAAGTTCAAAATTTTTAATAAAGCTGGACTCAAAATTGGAGTATTGGGAATTGGCATTCAATTGGATGGATTGGTACCAAAAAAATTGTATGGAAACACAATATACAAAGACCCATATAAATGTGCCAATTATTATGCTGACCTATTAAGAAACAAATACAAGTGTGACTTAATAATTTGTGTTTCACATTTAGGATATAGCTATAGCGACAAAGACAAGCCATCAGATATAAAACTCTGTAAAAAATCAAAAAATATCGACTTAATAATCGGTGGGCATACGCACACTTTTTTAGACAAAGCAGTCTTAATTAAAAATGCCCTTGGGAAAAAAATACCAATCAATCAAGCTGGATGGGGAGCATTAAATTTAGGACGTGTAGATTTTTATTTTAGCAAAAAAAATAGCCAACAAATTGATTTAGACGCACATAGAATTCGCACTAAAAATTATGCCAAAATTTAATTTCTTCAAGGTGTAAAAAATTTTAAAAAAACAACCCTTTTTCAACTTTTTTTTAAACTTTTTTATGTCAATATTTGTGCAGTTAAAATTTAGAAATTACTAGCCCCGGAACAGCTCTTTTTTTTGACCACCTTTTTAAAAAAGCTATTAACATCTAAAAGTATTTATTATGACAAAAACCCTGGATAAAGTGTGGACTAATTGTCTAACAGTCGTTAAAGATAATCTTCCAATTCAAGCTTACAAGACATGGTTTGAACCCATTAAACCAGTAAAGTTGAAGGGGAATGTTTTAACAATCCAGGTACCATCACAATTTTTTTATGAGTGGTTAGAAGAACACTACATTAAACTACTTAAAAAAACCATTAGAAAAGAGATTGGTCCAGATGCAAAATTAGAGTATAGTATTATAATGGAGAGCAATCAAGGCAATACCAATCCATACACCATCAAAATTCCTACCTCCGATAAAAGAGCGATTAAAAATCCGTCTGTCTCCATGCCTTTAGATATTAGCGCTAATCCAATTAAAAATCCATTTGTTATCCCTGGGCTCAGAAAAGTGAACGTCGACTCCAATCTCAATCCCAATTACAGCTTTGAAAACTTCGTTGAAGGGGATTGCAACAGATTAGCTCGTTCTGCTGGATATGCTGTCGCTGAAAAACCCGGTGGAACTGCATTTAATCCTTTATTAATTTATGGTGGTGTCGGTCTCGGAAAGACACACCTTGCTCACGCTATCGGTATTTCAATTAAAAACAGAATGCCGAATAAGACTGTCTTGTACGTTTCTTCCGAAAAGTTCACACATCAATTTATCGACTCTGTAAAAAACAATTCAACCAACGACTTCATTCATTTCTACCAAATGATTGACGTACTCTTAATTGACGATGTTCAATTTTTCTCTGGAAAAGAAAAAACACAAGATGTTTTCTTTCACATTTTTAACCATCTTCACCAAACTGGTAAACAATTGGTTCTCACCTCTGACAAAGCTCCTGTAGAACTACAAGGAATGGAACAACGTTTACTATCGAGATTTAAATGGGGGCTTTCTGCAGATCTTCAAGTTGCAGACCTTGAAACAAGAATAGCTATTCTTCAAAAGAAAATGTATGCTGATGGCATCGAATTACCTAAAGAAGTTGTGGAATATCTTGCTTACTCGATTTCCTCCAATATAAGAGAGCTTGAAGGTGCATTAATTTCTTTAATTGCTCAATCCTCTTTAAATAAAAAATCAATCACTCTTGATTTAGCAAAACAGATGATTGATAAATTTGTTAAAAATACCGCAAGAGAAGTATCCATTGAATACATTCAAAAAGTGGTTTGCGATTATTTCGATTTACCTATCGAACTGATGAAGTCAAAAACCAGAAAAAGGGAAGTTGTTCAGGCTAGGCAAATAGCAATGTACTTCTCCAAAAAAATGACAAAATCTTCACTTGCTAATATCGGAATGCACTGTGGTGGAAAAGACCATGCAACAGTACTACATGCTTGCAGAACTGTGAACAACCTTTCAGAAACAGATAAAAATTTTAGAGCTTATCTTGTAGATTTAGAAAAAAAACTTAGCATTCAATAGTCTAGCTCATTAATAACCCATTACCACTCAATTTTCTATGAAAATACTTATGGTTTGTTTGGGAAACATTTGCAGGTCTCCACTTGCCCATGGTATTCTAGAACACAAAGCAAAGCTCAATTCACTTGACATTAGTGTTGACTCTGCCGGTACAGGAACATGGCATATCGGTAATAAACCGGACGAAAGAAGCATTGAAATTGCCAAAAAAAATGGCATTTCAATTCACGACCAACGAGCAAGACAAGTAAGTTTTCAGGACCTTAAGGAATTTGATCTCATATTTGCAATGGATACAACCAATTACGCAGACATTAAAAGCCTCGATCTTTCAGAAAAATATCATCATAAAATAAAATTAATTCTTAATGAAATAGAAGGAGCTAAAGATAAAAATGTTCCTGACCCCTATTTTGGAGGTAGAGAAGGTTTTGAAACTGTTTTCAAACTGCTTGACCATGCATGTGATGAGCTAATAAATAAAATTAAAATTGGGTAAGGGCATTCTTTATATGATTCCAACTACAATTGGAGATCTTGAAGATTCAACTCAAATCTTTATACCTCCTCAAACACATCAAATAACAATTGGTTTAAGTTTTTTCATTGTCGAAAAAATTAAAACTTCACGTCGATTCTTAAGAAAACTAGACCCAAAATTTGATATTGACTCGAGTACTTTTTATGAGCTTAACAAGCACACAAACCTCAAGGAAATACATTCTTTTTTAGACCCTTGCAGGAGGGGGCAAGATGTTGGACTATTAAGTGAAGCTGGTTGTCCATCCGTTGCAGATCCAGGTTCAAATATTGTTGCTCTTGCACACAAAGAAAATATAAAAGTTGTTCCTTTAGTTGGCCCAAGTTCAATTTTACTTGCACTAATGGCAAGTGGACTTAATGGACAACATTTTTCATTTCATGGATACCTCCCAATTGAAAAAAATGAAAAATTAAAAAAAATTAGATTTCTTGAAAAAAACTGTAAAAATGGAAGTGCTCAGATTTTTATGGAAACTCCATTTAGAAACGAATCTCTATTTTCAGAATTAGTTTTGAATTGTAACGACAATACCATGTTGTGTGTCGCATGTAATATTTCTACCAATGAAGAATTCATAAAAACACTTTCTATTTTTGAGTGGAGAAAAAATAAACCATCACTAAATAAGAAACCAACAATTTTCATCATGGGTTTTAATTAAAATAGTATCTTCGAATCAATTTTTAGACCAATGGAATTGCTTACAATAAGAGGAGACTGGAAAAACCCTAGTGTGATATTTAACCCTAATGGGAAGCTTCAGATTTGGGGAAGATCTCTTCCTGAAAATGCCCTTGATACGTACAATCCTATTTTTAAATGGCTAGATATTTACAAACAAAACCCCTCAGATATCACTGAAGTCGATTTTAAATTAGAATATTTTAACACCACCTCTAGTAAATTGATTTATGAAATTTTTAAAAAGTTGGAGGAAATAAAAAATAAAGGAAATCAAATTTCAGTCAAATGGCATCATGAAGCTGATGACCCTGATATGCAGGAAGAGGGCAAACTACTTTCAAACATTATCAAAGTAAACATTGAATTGATTTCAGTGGATGAATTTGATTTTAACTATTAAAATTCATTTTCCAACACCTTTACCTCAAAAATCAATGGTGAATTGGGTGGTACTTTTCCCTCAACACCTCCTTCAGACTTAAATGCTAATGAAGGTGGAATAAGTCCAAGCACATGGTCACCGTAATTCAATTGCTGAACTAGATAATCAAATCCTTCAATAAGTTGCCCCTCAACACCAACAATAAATCGATCTGTTGAAAGACTATCAGTTCTGTATACCAATTCATTATTTGGAAGCTTACAAGAGTAAAAAACAGCAATTTCATCCTTTAATTGAACTGGGGAACCAGTTCCTTCCTCAAAATACACCCAATTTATTAGCCCATAATTATGAACTGAATCGAATGTGAGCATCCATTCATTTAAAATATTATCAACCAAATTATTCGCTTTGCCTAAAAACATTGGGGTAAACTTATTTTTTTCCTTAACTACATTTTCTAATCGAAACGATATACATATTTCGTCAAGATCGTAAAAAATACACAACGAATCTTGTAACAGATATTCAGTACAAAAACACTTACCATCAGTAAAAAAAGACACACTATCGCCTTCAAATAATTGTAAAAAGCCTTCATTTAGTACTGATTTTTCTTCAGTAGTATCAAGCCAGAAAAAATCTAAAGTTGAAGTGTGATTGGAAGACTTATAGTAAGTAGAATCTAAATACGTTACTGCAAGGTTTAAAATCAAAAAATCACCAAGTTCTGGTTGAATTTCTGAGACAGCAACGTCGTGAAATTTGTATTTCAACTTTTTAGAAGTAAAGAAAAAGTCAGGGGTCTCTTTTTGTTTGCAACCAAGAAAAATAAATCCAAAACAGAAAAAGAGTAGATTATATTTTTTTGACATCCAACAGTTCTAATTTATATAAGACAGGAGATAATGGAGGAATTTTATCCATATTCCCAATTAACCCATGAGCGAGATAATGGGGCAAAACAACAAATCCCTTTTCTCCCTTTTTGAAGTATGTTATGGCTTCGTGAAGACCAGACTCGATGTTATCCATTTCAACAATAAAGTTAAAATTATTTCCACCAGAAGAGTAACAAAGAGTTGTATCAGAATTTAGTAATCTAACCTCATATGCTATAGTTACAATATCTCCGGGAGATACTTTAATTCCGTTTGTTTTTTCCGAAATGAAAAATCGAACTCCTGACTTTGATTGTTGAACATCAAAATGATGTCTTTTACAAAACTGATCAATTAAAAATGATTCATCTTTAATCCAATTTTTATTTATATCAATTGAACTTTCTTTACTTATTTTTTTTTCTATTTCAGGGAAAATCTCCAATTTTTCTTCAGGAGAATTATTACAACACAAAAGAAAAAGACAAAAGAGAGGAATTATCAATCTAATCATTTAAAAATAATTTAATTGATACTTTAAACTTCTCAACTGTTTCTATGAAGGTTAAATCGCTTCTCCCACCTGCGGCATTTAGATGACCACCGCCGTTGAAATATTTTGACGCAAATTCATTCACTTTTATAATTCCTTTTGACCTGAAAGACATTTTTATAATGTGAACATCCTCTTTGATAAAAGCAGCAACATCAATTCCATTAATTGATAAACAGTAGTTGACTAATCCCTCAGTATCCCCTTTAGAAAAATTAAATCTTTTCAAGTCTTTTTTTGAAAGTGCAATAAAGGCAACAGGCAAATCCTCCATGACTTCAATTTTACCCAACGCATAACCAAGAAGATGTAACCTTGAAATACTATTTTGATCAAATATTGACTCGTGTACCTTGTTGTGATCTAAGCCACGATGAATTAAGTCAGCGGCAATAGTGTGCGTTTTAGAGTCAACATTTGAATATTTAAAAGATCCAGTATCTGTAATTATACCTGTATAAATGCATTCTCCAATAGTTGCATCAATTAAATTTAAATCTCCGTAAGATTCTGTAAATTCATAGATTAACTGTGCGGTAGAGCATGCTTTAGGATTGTGAAAATCAAAGTCAGCAAAATCTTTAGGATTTTGATGATGATCTATCATTATCTTAAATGCATTAGAATTTTTCAAAGAATCTTCAAGGGATCCTATCCTACTCAAATCATTAAAATCTAAGCAAAAAATAAGATCAGCTTCATCCAGCTTCTCTTTAGCCTTCAAAAGATGATTCTCAGCAATTATAATATGCTCTGTACCATTTAACCATTGAAAGTAATCGGGGAAGGAGTCTGGTAATACAACTGTTACCTGCTTTTTTATTTTTTTTAAATAATGATAAAGCGCCAAGGAAGATCCAACCGCATCTCCATCTGGATTTTTATGAGATACGATTACAATGTTTGTACTATTTTGAATTACATCATGCATCATATAAAAAAAGCTCTGCATAACAGAGCTTTAAAGAATATAAGATAGATTATCTTCTAAATCCGGTCTTGACTCCGGATTGGTGTTCAATCAATAAGCCGACACAAGCATAGGTTTCTCCTTCAAGAGACATTTCTTGTTCTCCTCCTCCCATTTCTGGAATAAAAACTTTTATGTATAGCTTCCTTGTTTTGTTGGACTGAAAGATGAAGTCTTGAGCATTCTCATCTTTGCTGTTATCGTATCGAACAATCTCATCGGTAACATATACTCTTTTCCTAGTTTTCCTTGGTATTTTTTTCTCACCAACTTCGAGACCATACTCATCGTATTCGATTTCAGTATCGTACGTAGTTTTTTCAACCCATTCACCTCTTGTAACGTGCTCGACAATTTTGAATTGAAATGAACCATTTAGTTGTGGATGACTCGGAGAACAAAGTGATATTTTATATTCCATCCCCTTGTAAACTATAATGGATACTTCCGATGTGTCACCTTGAACAAAAGCTCCGCTTTCACTTTGCATGTTAAATATATATCCTTCTCTTTTGCTGTGTGGACAATACCTTACCTTATTGTGGCAATCCTGCGCATAACTTGCAATGGGAAAAACAAAAAGTATAACTAAGATTTTGAGTAGATTAGACATATAATTATATTTCAGATAAAACAATAGAACTCCTTAAATTTGAAACAGCATCTTTTAAAGTATTGAACTGTTCTTGAGAAAGAACAAAATCCGTACCACCTTCAAGACTAAAAGTACCGTTTTCGTTGGCTTGTGTGGCAACCTCAGATTCGTCAGTATCCAAATTCATCAACACATCTTCAATTGGTACTAACGCTTCCATGACGTCAGCAACATCTTGATTTTCTTGAAATTCAGACATGAATCCATATAAATTTTCAAGCGTTAGTCGCTGATCGGCAACTCTTGATAACAAATAATCGCTGTTGCTTTCGTCAACTAAGTTGGTCAATAAATAAAGGCTCTCAACCCAACCACCAACAATGATAAGCGACAAAGCAGGACCCCTATCATTTTCTTTAAGATATGAATACGCATTGTAATAGGTCTCGCTAGAGAGATTAAAAAGAGAATCGTTGTTGCCCTGATCAATATTTTGTTCAATTCTGTCGAAAACTGCCTGATCAAAAGCATTGTTTACGTTTAGCTGATCGCCAAGACTTCGTATGGCAGAAAAATACTTTAGCGATTCAGAAGCTTCACCAAAGTTAGCGGCAAAAGCCAAATCAGCAGAATAAGCACCAAAACTCAATGCTTTACTTTTATTGGTTGAATAAAGCTGGTCAATATTTTCGGTGGAATTCAATAAGTCCGCATTAAAATCTACACTAACCTCATCAAATAATGTGAAAAGTTCATTTGGAGTTGGCACTTGAAATGTAACGGATACATCAGCTACCTGAGGAGTTTCTTGAGGAGTTTCATCCAAAACAACGTCTGATTTTTCTTCAGTTGGTTGACAACCAATAAATAAGAAAAGCATCATAAAAGCATTGAAAATTGTTTTTACAGGCTTGATCATAAAAGTTGATTTAATATTTGCAATTAATAGTCTGACAAAAATATAATTTTTTTAGATAGAACCTTGTATTAATTTTTCAAGTCCACTAATGTGATGCTCAAAAGAAGTTTTACCTGATTTTGTGATTCTGTAAGTAGTCAATGGTTTTTTTCCGATAAATTGCTTTTTCACCTCTAAATAATTCAACTTTTCCAGTGCATTAATGTGACTTGCTAAATTACCATCAGTTAAATCGAGTAGTTGTTTCAACTCTTTATAACTCACCCAAGAATTGACAATTAAAATAGACATTACACCCATTCTAACTCGGCTATCAAAGGCTTTATTTAACTGATTAAATCCTTCCACTTAACTATTTTCTATCGTATTTGAAGAAAAAAATCAGACCAAAAATAATATGGCAGATACCAAACCCTGTTACCCAAAAAAGCAAACCATAGCCCATAAAAAAAGAAGAAATTAAACCAAGTACAAGCTGAACATAGCCCAATATTTCAATATCTCCATATGTAAATTTGCTCGCACTTATGAGACCTAAACCGTAGAAGATTAAAGTTGCTGGTGCAATCATACCAACATAACCTTGATTTATAAGCATGACAGAAAATACTCCACCAGACAATACAGGAACAAAAAGAGCTCTCAATGCTCTTTTCATCGAAGAATTCCAAAATTCAACTTGCTGTTTTTTAGATTTCCTGAGTCCAGAAAAATAAAAACTTAAAAACGATATTGAAAAAAGTATTGCCCCAACAGAAACTAGTAGTTTTATTTTTCTATTCAAATCTTCCTTACCTGCCTCTCCTTCAATCAGTCCTGAGTAGCCGATTAATTTTCCATCTTGCAAAAAAAACTCCAAATCGGAGTAAATGATGAAGCCACCGATTACAGCTAATGTGCCTGCAAGTACTATGGAAATTCCACTTAGACTGGAAAATCTAGTGGCTTTATCCATCATATTTTTAATGTCTTTTATGTCTTCGAGGTGCTTTGAATTATCCATATAAATTATACTTTGTAATTCAAAGTTAATGATTTATATCAATACAAAAAAGCTAGGAGAATTTGAGGATTAGAAAAATTAATCCAAAAATTTGAGCAAACATGGACGAAGTTAGTTATCGTTAAGACTCTTTCTTAGTTGAAGAACTTTTCTAAGAAAAACAATATCAAAAGCCAATAAAAATCCACCTTGAAGAATTAAAGAATTACCATAGCCAATTTTCAAATTTTCATCAGAAGAAGCATTTTGTCCAGCTCTATTTAAGATTATCCCAGAAACTATATATGCAACGTCTAGACCCATGTTAACACATAAACTTGTGGTTAGTTTTTTCTTGTCTTTTTCAAGATTGGTTAAATTCCAAGATTTCTTTTTTCTTCGGCAAACCGACCAATATCCAAGACCGGCTATGGCTCCGTTGACTACGTTCCAATTGAAATTCATTCGGTGAAAATAATCTTGAGTAGTCATTGTAGGATCATCTTGAAAGATCTTCCCAGAGAAAATTGGACTTGCTATTAAATTACCAGCAGACCAAATTCCAAGA
>JAZADZ010000018.1:0-5429 GCA_036123135.1 Bacteroidota bacterium
GGTTCATAAAGAAGATGTAGAAAATGCAGTTCTTTTACTGAAAAAATGTTTGGAAAATATGGGCTCTTTTAATTGGGATTATTCAAGTCAATGATTTGCTTTTCTAAACTGTTTTAAAAAACGAAGATCATTTTCAGAATACAGTCTTAAATCATTGACGCGATACTTTAACTGCGCAATTCTTTCAATTCCCATTCCAAAAGCAAAACCAGTATACTCATTAGGGTCAATATTGCAATTTTCCAACACGTTTGGATCAACCATTCCACAACCCATAATTTCTAACCAACCTGTCCCCTTAGTTATTCTATAGTCAGACTCAGATTCCAGACCCCAATAAACGTCTACCTCAGCACTTGGTTCGGTAAAAGGAAAATAAGAGGGTCTTAACCTAATTTTAGCAGTTTCTCCGAACATTTTTTTGGTGAAGTAGCTCAGTGTCTGTTTTAAATCGCCAAATGAAACGTTCTTGTCAATAAACAAACCCTCTACTTGATGAAAGAAACAATGTGCTCTAGCAGAGATGGCTTCATTTCTAAAGACTCTTCCAGGTGATATGGTTCGAATTGGAGGTTGATTGTTTTCCATCTCTCTAACCTGAACAGAGGATGTGTGCGTACGCAATGCAATATCTTCAGAAATGAAAAAAGTATCTTGCATGTCTCTTGCAGGATGATTTTTAGGAAAATTTAATGCTGAAAAATTATGCCAATCGTCTTCAATTTCAGGGCCTTCAGAAATTGAAAATCCAATAGTTGAAAAAATTTCAATGATTTCATTTTTAACAATTGAAATCGGATGTCTTGACCCAAGCTCATAGGGCTGAGCTGGTAGAGTCAAATCAATATCAGTTTTCGAAGAATTGTTGGACAAGGAAAGCCCTTCTTTTAGCTCAATAATCTTATTTTGAGTAATTTTTTTCAAACTATTTAACTGCGCACCAAGTTCCTTTTTTTGTTCACTAGGGACATTTCTAAACTCGCTAAACAAAAGCGTTATTTTACCTTTTTTCCCAAGAAATGATATTCTAAATGCTTCCAACTCATCCATTGAGGATGTTGTAAAAGAATTTACTTGCGATTGAAGTTCTTGTACTTTTTCTAACATTTACTTATCGATTAATTGAACTGAAATAATCTTTATATCTTCTCTTGGTCTGTCTGAAGACCCAATTTGAGCATTACAAATTTCATCAATAATTTCTAATCCCATTATCACTTCTCCAAAAACAGTATATCCACCATCCAAATGTGGCGTCCCTCCAATAGTCAAATAATCATTCACAGCCTTTTCACTAAATTCAAATTGTTCCAAATTTTTGTTAGCTAACGGCTTAATGGTCTCAATCAAAAAATTGATGCTATCCTTTTTGTTTTGCTTTTGAAATTTTTTTAATTGCTCTAAGTAAATGTTATTTTCTTTAAGTTGTAAAAATACATTGAGCTGTTTACCAGCATTTTGAGCATTTATTCTAGCCTCCATATTTTTCAATTGGGCCGACGTAAACTTTCGTCCCTGAACAATGTAAAACTGACTTCCACTTGAGGCTTTTGTTGGATTCATATTATCTCCCTTTCTGGCGGCACAAAGAGCACCTTTTTTATGATGATATATAGGTAAAATTTCAGAGGGAATTGTTTCTCCTTCACTAGTATTACCCAACGTACCAACGTAAAGAGAATCTTTAGAGTTTGGGTCACCTGCTTGAGCCATGAAATCTTTTATAACTCGATGAAAAACAACACCATTGTAAAACTTTGATTTTACCAAATTGATGAAGTTTTGCTGGTGCAAAGGAGTTTCAGGGTAAAGAACTATTTTCATAGTTCCTTTGGTAGTTTGCATTTCTATTTTAACAGAATCGCTTGACATTGAGAAAGACGCAAAGCTGAAAAAAAGCAAAGCAA
The DNA here is from genome assembly GCA_036123135.1 of Bacteroidota bacterium. Taxonomy (GTDB): domain Bacteria; phylum Bacteroidota; class Bacteroidia; order Flavobacteriales_D; family Parvicellaceae. The sequence goes on from JAZADZ010000018.1 coordinate 1,908, forward strand.
AAAAAGATACTATTTTTAGCTCAGTTGGTCTTGAAGGAGATGAATATAACATCATTATTTTTTTTATAACTTTGTTGTTAACACAAATTAAGGCATTTGTGTTTTAAATTGCAGTATATAATTCAACTAAATGACTACTAATAAAATTATTAAATCCACTTTTTTTCTTTTTTTAATTGTATTGACAGTTGTATCCTGTTACAAAAAAAAGGACACCATAGTTATTATCAACGTTCGCGATAATGCAACAAGTCAAATAGTTGTTGGGGCTAATGTTAGACTATATTATCAAGCTGGAAATCCAGACTCAACAAGAATTGATGTTTCTGCAACCAGTAACCCTCAAGGTCAAGCAGTATTTAATTTCAATGATTATTATCAATCTGGACAAGCAGGATTTGCAGTCTTAGATTTAATTGTGAATGGCACTAAAGTATCAGTTGTACAAATAGAGGAAGAAGTTACAACCGAGGAGACCGTTTTCATTTAATCAAAATAATCAATTATAGCCTCTTTAATTATTTGCTCTTGTTGATTTTGCTCAACGTTAGGCAATTTCTTAACATTTTCAAAATGAGGCCACCCTTCATTGTCAACCCCCATCTTAGTGTAATATCCATAGGGAGAAAGAATCGTACAAAGCCCAACATGAATTACTTCGATTTTCTGATCCTTAGTTAATTTTTTGATATCTATGTTTAGCTCCTGTAAGCCTATTAAAAAAAGGATAGCTTGAATATCCAGCTGATCGTCAAAATTTTTTGAAATTTTTTGAATTGTTTTTCTCCACTTACTCTCTAGCTCAAAATTCATTTCACAAATAAATACATAATAAATTGAAAATAAACAGCTCCTATTATAGAAAATATTGATTTTCTTTGCTTTTAATTAAAAAATTATGGATTATCAAAACATTCTAATTAAAAAAAATGAGTCTGTTCAAATAATAACAATAAACAGGCCCAAACAGCTCAATGCGCTCAATAAACAAACCATTAACGAATTAAACACGGCCATTTTAAAGGCCGAAAAAGACGCTTCAGTTCGAGTTATTGTAATAACCGGAGCTGGAGAAAAAGCTTTTATTGCAGGTGCAGACATTAAAGAATTTGCTTCATTTTCAAAGGAAGAAGGCAAAAAGTTATCTAAAGAAGGCCATCAAAAATTATTTAATCTCATTGAGAAACTTTCTAAACCCGTTATAGCTGCCGTCAATGGATTTGCTCTTGGTGGAGGTTTAGAGTTGGCAATGGCTGCTCATATTCGCGTAGCGTCTGAAAATGCTCTTCTTGGACTTCCTGAGGTTAGTTTAGGTGTAATTCCTGGATATGGAGGTACTCAGCGGTTAGCACAATTGACCGGAAAAGGGAAAGCGATGGAACTTATCACAACTGCAAGTATGATATCTTCAAATGATGCATTAAAAATTGGTCTTGTTAACCATGTTGTAGACCAAACAGAATTGATGCCCTTTTGTTTAAAAATTGCTGGAAAAATTTGCAAAAATTCTCCTAACGCTATCCAAAATGCAATTAATGCAATTAATGCAAATTATGCTGATGGAACTGATGGATTTGAAACTGAAATTGAGGCTTTTGGAAATTGCTTCGGAACCAAGGAATTTATAGAGGGAACTTCAGCTTTTCTCGAAAAGAGGAAACCCAACTTTTAGCAGATTTCAAATTTACTTTTGTTAAGTCAATCTTGTTAAAAGAAAGGTTCAGCTAGATACTATCCTTGCACATTGATTCGTTTCTTTGTTGAAAAGAATGTTTTTTGAGTGTATTTAAAAAATTAGCTGGACAAACTGTAATATACGGTTCAAGTAGTATTATTGGGCGTTTTTTAAACTTCCTGCTCACCCCGCTCTATGCTCTTCAATTTACCAATGAGCAATATGGAATCATTACAGAAATGTATGCTTACGTTGCCTTTTTGGTAGTGCTGCTTACCTATGGGATGGAGACCTCATATTTTCGTTTTTCAACTCTAAAAGAAAATCAAACAAAAAATGTTTATTCCAATACATTGTATTCGTTGCTTACTACCTCTTCTTTATTTGTTGTAATAATTACAATCTTTTCACAAGACATTGCAAATTGGTTGCAATATCCGAATCATTTTGAATACATCATCTGGTTTGGAATCATAGTTGCGTTGGATGCTGTTTCGTCTATTCCTCTAGCAAAGCTCCGATCAGAAGCAAAAGCAAAAAAGTTTGCCCTTGTTAATTTTGCAAACGTTGGGATTAACATAGCGCTAAATTTATTTTTTATATACTACTGTAAGTCCAACTTTGAAGCGGGTAACTCAAATTGGATAATTGCTCATTTTTACAATCCAGAAATTGGAGTCGGTTATGTCTTCATATCCAATCTAATTTCAAGTATAATTAAGTTTTTAGTTCTTCTCCCAGAAATGGAATTTAAAGGGCGCTATGATTTAGGGTTACTCAAAAAAATGTTTAGCTATTCTTTACCAATGTTATTTGTAGGCCTAGCATACGTCATTAATGAAACACTAGATAGGGCAATGCTAAAGAACATTCTTTTCGAACTAAACCTCACTGAGGGTTTTGACTCATCTGAAGCCTTAACAAAAGCCTTAGAGCAAAATGGAATTTATGGAGCCAATTATAAAATAACAATGATTGTTACCATGTTTATACAGGCCTTTCGTTACGCCTCAGAACCATTTTTCTTTAAGAACGAATCCGATAAAAATTCGAAGGAAATAATTTCAAAAATGATGACCTATTTCGTCATAGTTCTTGTGTTTATTTTTCTTTTAATCACGCTATATCTTCATTTGTTCAAATACTTTATTCCAAACGAAACGTACTGGACGGGATTGAGTATTGTTCCTTTTCTTCTTGGAGCAAACATTTGCCTTGGTCTTTATACAACATTGTCAATATGGTATAAACTAAGTAGTAAAACTATTTTTGGCGCATATATTTCTGGATTTGGAGCACTACTAACTCTTGCACTAAATTATATGTTGATACCAAAATTTGGTTTTGAAGGATGTGCATACACTACCCTTGCATGTTATTTTTCTATGATGGTAATAAGTTATATTGCTGGAAGAAAGTATTATCCCATACCCTACAACATCAAACGAATACTTTTTTATATTTTAACCGGAGGGTTAATTTACTCAATAAGCCTAACTTTCGATCCATTTGAAATGTATAGTTGGAAAGAATTCCTCTATCAATCTGCACTTTTACTCACATTTGTTGTAATCGTATACATTAAAGAGTTAAGGAAAGAAAAAGTAGTAATTTCGTGAAAAAAAATTTAATGCACATAAATATCATTAATCAATCCAAACACCCATTACCCTCCTACGAAACCAACCAATCTGCAGGGATGGACCTAAGAGCCAACCTAGAAGAAACTGTAATCATTGGTCCTCTTGAGCGTATTTTAATTACAACTGGCCTATTCATCGAATTACCAGCTGGTTTCGAAGCTCAAGTTCGAACAAGGAGTGGTATGGCACTTAAAAAAGGGCTTT
>JAZADZ010000019.1:0-13718 GCA_036123135.1 Bacteroidota bacterium
AATTACAATAATCATCCCATCTTGACCAAAATCGTTTTTAAACTGATTGTACTCAATTTGGGTTTTATCATTAGAGGGAAGAAGATTGGCAAATTCGTATTGGATACCCACTTTTGTTGCGAAATAACCAAACACAACTGTTATTGCAAACAGCAGTGAAAGGATTAAAATCCTGTTTCTCAAAATGATATTAGCAACTGATTGCCACATGAATTTTATTTATTAAATCATCAAGCTAAATTATGAAATTAATACAAGTAGGTTAGGATTATTAGTGCTTAATGTCAAAGAGTAAGCCAATTTTAAAATACCTTTAATTAATTTAGCATTTAGCATGGTTTACAGAGATACTCTAAATATCATAAATAAGATAACAGTTCTTAGACTATTTAATCTATTTAAACTTTACATGAGTTTTCTTGTCTCAAGGATCAGCAAAAAAGGAGCCATACACGGACTACCAGTTGCACTTTCTATTGAACCAACAACAACATGTAATTTAGGCTGTCCAGAATGCCCAAGCGGATTAAGACAATTTACTAGAAAAACTGGTAACCTAAAAAGTGAACTTAATACTAAAATCATAAATGAAATCTCAACCAGTCTGCTTTACATCAACTATTATTTTCAAGGAGAACCATTTATAAATCGAAATCTATTTGAACTCATCAAAGAAGCATCAAAAAAGAATATTTACACATCAACGTCAACAAATGCGCATTACTTAACACCAAAAAATGCTGTAAAAACGGTTGAGTCTGGGTTAGATAGATTAATTATTTCTGTAGATGGTACCACTCAAGAAACTTACGAAGCATACAGAAAAGGGGGATCATTAAGTAAAGTAATTCAAGGAACTAAAAACTTAATAAATGCTAAAAGAGATTTAAAAAGTAAAACACCGCACATAATATTTCAATTTTTAGTTGTCCGCCAGAACGAACATCAAATAGAAAGTGCCATTAAATTGAGTAAAAATCTTTCTGTTGATGAAATAAGATTTAAAACTGCTCAGCTCTACGATTATAAAAACGGTAATCCTCTAATGCCGACAATTGAAAAATACTCAAGATATAAAAAGTCAAAAAATGGAAATTATGTTCTGAAAAATAAACTATTTAATCATTGCTGGAGAATGTGGAGCAGTAGTGTAGTTACAGTCGATGGGAAACTAGTTCCATGTTGTTTTGATAAGGATGCAAAATATAAGATTGGTGATTTAAGCAAAAAATCATTTGAGGAAATTTGGAGAAGTAAGGCATATAAAAGACTTCGAAAAGGAATTATTTCCAATCGAAAAGAAATAGACATTTGTCAGAATTGCACCGAGGGAACAAAAGTATGGACATAAAAAAAAGCCCTATGGACAGGGCTTTTTTTATCTTTAATTAAGAAATCTTAATGCTCGTCACCATCATGGTGGTCGCCGTCATGATGCTCGCCTTCGTGATCGTGATCATCACCTTCAGCAGCTTCGCCTTCAACAGCTTCGCCTTCAGCAGCTTCGCCTTCAGCAGCTTCACCTTCGGCAGCTTCACCTTCAACAGCTTCTTCGACAACAGCTTCCATTTCAGCAGCAGCTTCTTCCATTTCTTCAGCAGCTTCTTCAACAGCAGCTTCCATTTCAGCAGCAGCTTCTTCTACAGCAGCTTCGCCACCACCACATGCAACCATCGTCATGGCAGCAATTGGTAAAATCCATAATTTTTTCATTTTTTTAAATTTTAAATAGTAATTAATTAATTAACAACTTGTAAAAGATTACTCAGTAAATAACAAGTATTAAACAAATGTGTTATTAATTTTTATATTATCCTAATAAAATAAAAAAATAACGCTTAAAATTCATCGAAGAATAATTAAACTTTCATGATATCAACTTCTTTTACTTCAACTAACTTGTCAATTTTGGAAGAATAAATGTTTGTCAAATCTTGAACTGAATCCTCAGCTGATTTTGTTTGATCTTCAGAAAGGCCATCATTTTTTAATGCTTTAATAAAATCATTAGCTTCTTTTCTTGCAGAACGGATTCGAACTTTTGCATTTTCTCCCTCTGCTTTAGCTCTTTTTACGAGTTCTCTTCGTCTTTCTTCAGTAAGAGTAGGAACAGAAATGATAATTACCTCACCATTATTTTGAGGATTTAGACCTAAATTGGCATTAGTAATTCCTTTCGCTATTTCATCAAGAATACCTTTTTCCCAAGGCTGAACAGTGAGTGTTTTTGAATCTAAACTACTAATATTTCCAACTTGAGAGATGGGAGTTTGAGCTCCGTAGTAATCAACTTTAACAGAATCTAACATTGAAGGTGTTGCCCTACCTGCTCTTATTTTTGTTAGCTCTAAATTAAGTCTGTCGATAGCTGAATTCATCGAATCTTCAGCTTCACTCATCATTAAATCTAATTCTTCATCCATAATAAGTCGATTAAGTTATATTTCTACCAAAGTTCCAACATTGTCTCCAGAAACAACTTTTCTGAGGTTTCCTGGTTCATTCATGTTAAAAACAACAATAGGAACATTATTTTCTTTACAAAGTGTAAATGCTGTCATGTCCATGACTTTCAAATCTTTATTAAATACATCTTTAAAGGTGATTTTATCAAACATTTTAGCATCTGGATTTTGTTCTGGATCTTCTGAGTAAATACCATTTACTCTTGTTCCTTTTAAAATTACATCCGCGTCAATTTCAATTGCTCTCAAAGAAGCAGCTGAATCTGTAGTAAAAAATGGATTTCCAGTTCCACTTCCAAAGATAACCACTCTTCCTTTTTCTAAGTGCCTGACTGCTCTTCTTTTTATAAAAGGTTCAGCAATTTCTTTCATCTCAATAGCCGACTGTAATCTGGAAAATAACCCAACTGATTCAAGTGCAGCTTGTAAAGCCATACTATTAATCATTGTAGCTAACATTCCCATGTAATCACCTTGAGTTCTATCCATTCCGCCCCTTTCTGCCTGAACTCCCCTAAAAATATTACCACCACCAATTACAATACCAATCTGAACTCCTAAATCAGAAATCTCTTTAATTTCTTTTGCATACTGCATTAATCGTTCATTGTCAATTCCAAACTTTTTATTTCCCATCAGTGCCTCACCACTGAGTTTGAGAAGTATTCTTTTGTATTTCATATATTTTTTAAAAATTATGCAAAAAAAAGAGAGCCATTGGCTCTCTAAATATAAATATTATCTAGTTAAACGGATAATGATATCCTTTTAAAATCCGTAACAGTAAGATCCGGGTTTGTGTCTTTCAAGAATTGTTGAACGGTTTTCTTATTATCTCTAATAAAAACTTGATTCATTAAAGTTGTTTCTTTAAAGAATTTGTTAAGTCTACCCATGGCAATTTTCTCAGCCATTTCAGCAGGCTTTCCCTCTTGAATTGCCAATTCTTTTCCAACCTCAATTTCTCTATCAACAACCTCTTGAGGAACGGAGTTTTTATCCAATGCAATCGGATTCATAGCAGCTACCTGCATTGCAACTTGTTTTCCCTCATCATCTGCTTTATCGTTCATACCAACAATACTAGCAATTTGATTTCCTGGATGGTTGTAAGCAATGACTTGAACAGCTTCAATGATTTCGTATCCTGAAATCTCAATTTTCTCCCCAATCACTCCTGTTTGTTCAGTAATTTTATCACCGATAGATAGACCATTACCGTCAAATGAAAGATTTAACAACTGATCAACATTTGAAGGTGTTTTTTCAGAAGCAATGTTAGCAATGGTGTGGGCTAATTTTCCGAAATCTTCGTTTTTGGCAACGAAATCTGTTTCACAATTCAGGCATATTAGAACTCCTTTGGAACTATCATTAGTAGTCTTGGCGATTACTAAGCCTTCTTTGGCGTCTCTATCGCCTCTTTTAGCAGCTATTTTTTGACCTTTTTTTCTTAGAAAGTCGATGGCAGCTTGCATATCTCCGTTGGATTCTTGGAGCGCTTTTTTACAGTCCATCATTCCAGAACCTGTCTTTTTTCTTAACTCATTAACTTCTTTTGCAGAAATACCCATATTAAAAAATTTAAATAGTAATTAAGTGAATGTTATTTTTTTTCTTCAGAACTTTCAACAGCAATAGCTTCCTCTTCTTTGGCCTGTTGAGCAGCTTTTTCTTTTTGTGCTGCAGCATCTGCTTTTTCTTTGGAAGCTCTACGTTCTCCTAAACCTTCTTTGACTGCATCACACATAGCAGTTAACACAAGATCAATTGATTTTGTGGCATCATCATTAGAAGGAATAACAAAATCTACACCGGAGGGATTTGAATTGGTATCTACCATTGCAAATACAGGGATACCTAAATTTTTAGCCTCAGAAAGTGCTATGTGTTCTTTTTTAATGTCAACAATAAAAATGGCAGCAGGGAGTCTTGACATTTCAACGACACAACCAAAGATTTTATTCATTTTTTCTCTTTGTCTTGTCATTTGAAGACGTTCTCTTTTGGACATCGTATCAGCAGTCCCATCCTTCATCATTTTATCTATTGATGAAATTTTTCGAATGGTTTTTCTTGTTGTCTTAAAATTGGTCAACATTCCACCAGGCCATCTTTCGCTTATAAAAGGCATGTTGGTTTCAGCTACCTTACTTTCTAAAATATCCTTTGCTTGTTTTTTTGTTGCAACAAATAGTATTTTTCTTCCAGACTTTGCAATCTGCTTGAGTGCATTTGCAGCCTCATCTATTTTAACAATTGTCTTGTTTAGGTCAATTATATGAATTCCTTTTTTTTCATCAAAAATATAAGGAGCCATACCTGGATTCCACTTTCTTTTCAAGTGACCAAAGTGAACACCAGCGTCTAATAAATCTTCGAATTTTAAATTTGCCATTATTTTTTGTTTACTTTCTTTTTACTGTGAGAATTTTTCTCTTTTTTCAGCAGCTCAATCAGTAGCGAAAATCGGTCTAATTGGCTTAGATACTAAAACAGGTTATCGGCAAAGAGAACCTCTTTAGAATTTTAACGTTTACTAAATTGAAATTTCTTTCTGGCTTTAGGTTGACCAGGTTTTTTTCTTTCTACCATTCTTGGATCTCTAGTCATTAAGCCTTCCGCTTTGAGTGTTGGTTTAAAGTCGGCGTTGATTTCAACGAGGGCTCTAGAAATGGCTAGACGAACAGCTTCAACTTGACCAGTGTTACCTCCACCACTAACATTAACATTAACATTATACTTACCAACAGTATCAGTCAATTCAAAAGGTTGATTGACCTTATATTGCATTACACCGGTGGTAAAATAATCTTTATAGTCTCTTTTATTGATAGTAATTTTGCCTTTACCTTTAGAGAGGTAAACTCTAGCTACAGAAGATTTTCTTCTTCCTAATGTATTGATAACATCCATTTTGATTATTTATATTTCCTTGAGGTTAATTTTTTTTGGCTTTTGTGCTTCTTGGTTGTGTTCGCTTCCAACATACACATAAAGATTCGTGTAAAGTTTATTTCCCAAACGATTTTTAGGAAGCATTCCCTTAACAGCTTTTTCCACAAGTCTTTCAGGATGCTTAGAAAGAATCTCAGCAGCAGTCAGAGAACGTTGACCACCAGGATATCCAGTGTGTCGAATGTATTCTTTGGCTTCCCACTTATTTCCAGTTAATTTTACTTTTTCTGCATTGACAACAATGACATTATCACCGCAGTCTACGTGAGGTGTAAAATTAACCTTGTGCTTTCCTCTTATCAGACGAGCAACTTTACTAGCTAATCTACCTAATGTTTCTCCATCTGCATCCACAAGTAACCATTCTTTGTTTACTGTTTCTTTGTTTGCCGAAACCGTTTTATAACTAAGTGTATCCACTTTTTTTGCTTTTAATGTATTCAAACTTTCCTTAAAATAGGGGTGCGAAGATAGAATTTAATTTTCATTCTAACAAGACATAACTTTTTTTTTCTTGAATGGAAATTATAATCAGGAAATTACGCCTAATTTTTTACCAACTTTAACAAAAGCATTTACTGCTTTATCTAGATGTTGTTTACTATGTGCAGCTGAAATCTGAGTACGTATTCTTGCTTGACCTTTTGCCACAACCGGATAGAAGAATCCAATAGCATAAACCCCTTCTTCTAATAACATATCAGCAAATTGTTGAGAAAGCGCAGCATCGTAAAGCATTATTGGAACAATTGGAGAATCTCCTTCTTTAATTTCAAAACCAGCATCAAGAATCTTTTGTTTGAAGTAGCTAGTGTTTTCTTCCAATTTATCTCTAAGCTCTGTAGATGAACTAAGTAAGTCAAAAACTTTGATAGATGCACCAACAATTGAAGGAGCTAGAGAATTGGAAAATAAGTAGGGTCTTGAACGCTGACGAAGCATTTCGATAATTTCTTTCTTTCCAGTTGTGTATCCACCCATGGCACCACCCAAAGCTTTACCAAGTGTTCCAGTTATAATATCTACTCGGTCCATCACATTGCAATATTCAGGAACTCCCCGTCCTGTTTTCCCAATAAAACCAGCAGAGTGGCATTCATCTGTCATAACAAGAGCATCGTATTTATCAGCTAAGTCGCAAATTTCGTCCATTTTAGCAATGTCTCCATCCATTGAAAAAACACCGTCAGTAACAATGATTCTAAAACGTTGATTTTGAGCCTCAATTAGCTGCTTTTCTAAGTCAGCCATGTCGCTATGTTTGTACCTGTAGCGATGGGCTTTACACAATCTAACACCATCAATTATTGAAGCGTGATTCAGCTCATCAGAGATAATGGCATCTTCTTTAGAAAATAAGGGTTCAAATAAGCCTCCGTTAGCATCAAATGCAGCGGCATACAAGATCGTGTCTTCAGTTCCATAAAATGAAGCAATTTTTTGCTCTAGCTCTTTATGAATATCTTGAGTTCCACAAATAAATCGTACAGAAGACATCCCAAATCCATGCGTATCCAAAGCATTTTTAGAAGCTTCAACCACATCAGGATGTGAGGACAATCCTAAATAATTATTTGCACACATGATTACCACCTCTTCTCCCGAGCTAACACTGACATCAGCTCCTTGAGGAGTTGTAATAATCCTTTCTTTTTTAAACAAACCTGCTGATTCAACATCAGATAGCTCTGTTTGAAGATGATTTTTAATTTGTCCGTACATGTCTTAAGTTTTAAACAACTCCCTGGTCAATCATAGAATCTGCAACCTTTACAAAACCAGCAATGTTTGCTCCCTTGACGTAATCAATGTACCCATCAGCTTCAGTTCCATATTTTGCACATTGCTCGTGAATAGAAAGCATGATTTCTTTTAGTCTTTGATCAACCTCTTGCCTAGTCCAAGAAAGTCTAAGAGAATTTTGAGACATCTCCAATCCTGATGTTGCAACTCCACCAGCATTTGAAGCTTTGCCAGGTGAAAACATAATTTTAGCTTCATGAAAAACAGCAATTGCCTCAGGTGTTGAGGGCATATTTGCTCCTTCAGCAACACAAATGCATCCGTTCTCTACTAGCTGTTTCGCTTCATCACCATCCAATTCATTTTGAGTAGCACATGGAAGTGCTACGTCGACCTTAACCTCCCATGGTCGTTTTCCTTCATGAAATTCACTGCCAGGAAATTGAGTAATATATTCCTTAATTCTTCCTCTTTTGACATTTTTTAATTCCATAACCCATGCCAACTTATCTGCATCAATTCCTTCAGGGTCGTATATGTATCCTTTAGAATCGCTTAATGTAACTACCTTTCCGCCAAGTTGATTGACTTTTTCTACAGCGTACTGTGCTACATTTCCAGAACCCGAAACAGCAGCAAGTTTTCCTTTAAAATCTTTTCCTTTGGTTTTAAGCATTTCAGCTGCAAAGTACACAGTTCCATACCCAGTAGCCTCAGGACGGATAAGAGAACCACCCCAATTGATTGCCTTACCTGTTAAAACTCCAGTAAATTCATTTCTTAACCTTTTATATTGACCAAACATAAACCCAATTTCTCTTCCTCCTACTCCAATATCACCAGCAGGTACATCAGTATTTGGACCGATGTGCCTAGAAAGTTCAGTCATAAACGATTGACAAAAACGCATTACTTCATTATCAGATTTTCCTTTAGGATCAAAATCAGATCCACCTTTACCGCCTCCCATGGGAAGGGTTGTTAGTGAATTTTTAAACAATTGTTCAAATCCTAAAAATTTCAAAATAGAAAGATTTACAGAGGGATGAAACCTTAAGCCACCTTTATAAGGACCAATAGCAGAATTGTATTCAACTCTGTATCCACGATTGACTTGGACATCACCATGATCATCAGTCCAAGGAACTCTGAACATAATTACTCTTTCAGGCTCAACAATACGGTCTAATATTTTAGCTGCTTTGTATTTTGGATGCTTGGCCATAAAAGGGATGATTGCTTCAGCAACTTCTTCAACTGCCTGAATAAATTCAGATTCATGACCATTTTTAATTTTAACTCTGTCCATGAAATCGTTGATTTCTTGTTGAAAATCTGACATATGAATTAGTTTTAAATTATTTAAAATTTGCTGACAAATGTATTGAAAATTTAATACTGAATTAATTGTCGGTATTTTTTTTTAGGTTAAACAAAATCAAAAATTAATAGAGAAAGTGAAACTGAAAATTATATTTGCAGTGTGGAAGATGGATATTTACCTAAAAGAAAAACTTTAGACCCCGATGATTATTATAAATCTGAAGAAGGATTTATTGTTTTTACAGAAAAATATCATCTCAAAAGAAAGTACTGTTGTAAAAGCAATTGTCGACACTGTCCCTACGGTTATGACCCAAGAACAGACCGAATTAAAAGGTAAATCATGAATTTTAAAGACCAAATTAAGCTTGGCATTCCAAACCAACTACCCATAAAAAAAGTAAGATCCGAACATCTAAGCCACGCGCCCAAAAGAAAACAGATTCTATCCTCATCAGATAAAAAGCTTGCATTAAAAAACGCACTCAGATACTTCCCAGAAAATTTTCACGAAGAATTAGTCCCTGAATTTCTTGAAGAACTTAATTTATATGGAAGGATTTACATGTATCGTTTCATGCCTGATTATGAAATTTTCGCCCGATCTATTAATGAATACCCTGGAAATTCTTTGCAAGCTAGGTCTATTATGCTGATGATTCATAACAATTTAGATCCTAAAGTAGCTCAACATCCACAAGAACTAATCACCTATGGTGGTAATGGAGCTGTTTTCCAAAATTGGGCACAGTATTTATTGACCATGAAATATCTCTCTGAAATGACAGATCATCAAACGCTAGCGATTTACAGTGGTCATCCCTTGGGATTATTTCCCTCTTCACAAGATGCTCCAAGAGTTGTTGTTACCAACGGAATGATGATACCCAATTATTCAAAACAAGATGATTGGGAAAAGTTCAATGCACTTGGGGTGACACAATTTGGACAGATGACAGCAGGTTCCTATATGTACATTGGTCCTCAAGGAATTGTTCATGGTACAACCATAACTGTTCTTAACGCATGTAGAAAAATTGACAACAATGGGGTTGCTGGAAAACTTTTTGTTACAGCAGGCCTTGGAGGCATGAGTGGTGCGCAGCCTAAAGCAGGAAATATTGCTGGTGTTGTCTCTGTAACTGCAGAAATTAACCCTGCGGCTTCGTACAAAAGACACGAGCAAGGATGGGTTGATGAAATCATTAGCGATATCAATCTACTTTCATCTAGAGTAAAATTGGCAGTGAAAAATAAAGAAGTTGTTTCGATAGCATATGACGGCAACATTGTAGATGTCTGGGAAAAATTTGACGAGGAAAACATATACATTGATTTAGGTTCCGATCAAACTTCGCTTCACAATCCCTGGGCAGGTGGATATTACCCTGCAGACCTCAGCTTTGAACAGTCTAATGAGATGATGGCAAAAGATCCAGAACTGTTTAAAAAGAAAGTACAACAAACACTCATCAGACATGTTAATGCAATTAACAAGCATACTGAAAAAGGTACTTATTTCTTTGATTACGGAAATGCTTTTTTGCTTGAGGCTTCAAGAGCTGGTGCAGACGTTTTGAAACCAAGCGGGACTGATTTTAGATATCCCTCATACGTTCAAGATATAATGGGTCCAATGTGCTTTGATTATGGATTTGGTCCTTTCAGGTGGGTATGTGCCTCAGGAGAACCTGAAGACTTAAAAAAATCGGATAGCATAGCATGTGAAGTGTTAGAAGAACTTATGGCAAATTCTCCGGACGAAATCAAACAGCAAATGGCTGACAATATTCATTGGATCAAAGGTGCGCAAGAAAATAAACTTGTTGTAGGGTCTCAAGCTAGAATATTGTATGCTGATAGCCAAGGAAGAATAATGATTGCTTCTGCATTCAACAAAGCAATTGCAGATGGAGAAATTTCAGCTCCAATTATTCTAGGAAGAGATCATCATGATGTCTCTGGAACAGACTCTCCATTTAGAGAGACTTCTAATATCTACGATGGTTCTGCATTTACCGCAGATATGGCAATACAAAATGTGATTGGCGATTCATTCAGAGGTGCAACTTGGGTTAGTATTCACAATGGAGGAGGTGTTGGTTGGGGAGAAGTCATTAATGGTGGTTTTGGATTAACATTAGATGGAACAGATGCTGCGGAACGTAAACTTAAAAGCATGTTATTTTGGGATGTAAATAACGGGATCAGCAGAAGAAGTTGGGCAAGAAACAAAGAAGCTGTTTTTGCAATCAAAAAAGAAATGAAAAGAAATCCCGAACTTAAAGTTACTCTACCAAATTTTGTACAGGACAAACTTATCGACGAGCTGTTCTAGCTCATAAAAATCGTATACATGAAACAACACATTGCTGTTCTCGGTGCTGGAAACCTTGGACTATCCCTTACAACAGGGCTAATTAATTCAAATGAATTTTCTCCTACTCAATTTAGTTTATCAAGAAGAAGAGTTGATAAATTATTGGGCTTTAAAAACAAAGGATTTTTCACCACTAGCAATAATATTAATGCAGTCAAGCAAGCAGATCTAATAATTCTTTCCATACTTCCGCAGAAAATGAACACTGTTCTCAATGAAATAAAGAATACCATTACCAAAGATCAATTAATAGTTTCCGTAGTTTCAGGCGTATCAATTGACGAAATAATAAATGTTCTTGGAACTAAAAATCCAATCATTCGTGCTATGCCCAATACAGCTATCTCTATTGGACAAAGCATGACATGTATAGCTACGCACTCTTCATGGAAAAATCACTTACCCGAAGTTGAAAAATTATTTAACTTAGTTGGAGAGACTGTTGTAATCAATGAAGAAAAAATGACATCAGCTACTGCACTTTGTGCCTGTGGAATTGCTTTTTTTCTGAGAGCTATCCGAGCAGCCTCTCAGGGGGGAAATGAAATTGATTTTCATGCAAATGAAGCGCTTAAAATGGCTGCGCAAACAGCTAAAGGAGCTGCAGGATTAATCCTAGCCAATGGAACTCATCCAGAGGATGAAATTGATAAGGTAACATCCCCAAAAGGATGCACTATTGCTGGATTAAATGAAATGGAGCACAACGGATTTAGTTCTGCATTTATTAAAGGAATCACCGTCTCTGCTAACAAGGCAAAAGAACTTTACTAATTGAAAAATTTAAAAAATAAAGTGGTATGGATTACAGGAGCCTCTTCAGGAATAGGCGAGGCGCTTGCTCTTGAATGTGCCGATCAAGGAGCTAAATTAGTCTTATCCGCAAGAAACGAATTAGAACTAAATAGAGTTGCAAAAAATTGTTCATGTGAACATTTGATTCTTCCGCTAGACTTATCCAATTCCTCCAATTTTAACAACCTAGCAGAAAAAGTTAACAACCACTTTGGTTCTATTGATATTCTTTTGAACAATGGTGGAATCAGTCAACGATCTAAAGCAGATGAAACCATCCTTGAAGTGGATAGAAAATTAATGGAAGTTAATTATTTTGGTACTATTGCACTCACCAAAGCAGTTTTACCAATAATGCAACATCAAAAAAGTGGTCACTTTGTTGCGGTAAGTAGTTTATCAGGTAAATTTGGTTTTCACCTACGTTCCGCCTATTCAGCATCTAAATTTGCTCTTGTTGGATTCTATGAATCTCTTCGGTTAGAGCAGGAATCAAATAACATTAAAGTAAGTATTGTCTTCCCTGGTTTTGTTCTTACTAATATTTCACAAAATGCTTTATCTGGAGATGGTAAAAAGCACGCAAAGTTGGACAACAATCAAAAAGGTGGGATTTCTGCCAAACAGTGTGCAAAAGATATTATTAATGGAATTAGAAAAGAAAAGCATGAGATAATTTCAGGGGGAACTGAAAAATGGGGTATTTATCTAAATCGTTTTTTTCCGAAACTATTTTATAGAATTCTTAGAACTAAAAGTGGGGAATAATTCACTACATTAATCCCTAACCCGTGTAAACTTTAAAGCTTTCAGCATCAAATCTGGAAGAGGTTGAGAGGGCTTTCTTTTTTCAACATTCAAATAAATACCTAGCTTTTCAATAATAGGGATTTTATATACTTCAATCATTTCAATCAATGTACCATCTGGATCTTCACAATACGTGCAATGAACTTTCGTACTCTCACCCATTGATAATACGTCTTTTGTGTCGCAAGTAAAGCCATGACCGGCTTTTTCCAATGCCTTCCCCAAAGCTTCCATGTTTCGAACATCAAAGCCCAAATGAACGAACCCTATATCCCCCCACAGTCTATCAGCATAAATTTTAAGTGGCTTTCTTTCTGACAAATCTTCAACTAATTGGATGTAGCTTTTCCCAGCAAGCTTAGAAAATCCACCTCCAGATGGATTTTTTTGAGTAAGCAATACTCTTCTAAATTCTCCTGAACCACCAGGAAGATTTTTCCAATCTTCGAAAACATTTTTGTGATCAAAAATAACTTCATCATAACCCAAAAGATTATAAAAGGAAATTGCCTTTTCCACATCAGACACTCCGATAGAACATCCTGCAGTTCCACCTGTAGGATGATTGTAGGAGGTGTAAAAGTCATTTGCTGGAAGGACTTGATATGTTAAATCGTTCAGATCTTTAACGTAAAAAGTTTTCCAACCATTTGGAAATTCTACGACTTCAGAAACTAGCTGCGCACCATTTTCTTTAAAATATTTATATGCCTTTTCTACATCAGGAGCTTTAACAAACCCTATATCGATACCCAAATCACCCAATTGATGTTGCTCTTTCGCATGAGAAGCTTCAAAAGTACTAGGACAAACAATTTCCATTGCACACCCACCTTTGATGTTAAGTACCATAGCTGCACGCTTGGAAATAACTTTACCTTCAGTATAAATGGTCATAAGGGGAGCTTCTGCCTCATCATTAAAAAGAGGAATATCAAGACCAAAAAACTTTCTATACCATTCCCATGCCTTAGAGTGATTGGGCACCCCTACTCCTAAGTGTTGAATTCCTTGAATTGTATACATTATGATTTAATTCTTTCTACGTAAGCTCCCTTTTGTATATCGACTTTTATTTTGTCACCCGTGTCAATAAATAAAGGAACTCTAACCTCAGCTCCTGTATCAATAGTTGCAGGTTTAGTACTGTTGGTGGCTGTATCTCCTTTAATTCCTGGCTCTGTGTAAGTTACTTCAGCTTCCATGAACTGTGCTTGTTCAACAACAAGTGGTAGTTCTTCTTC
>JAZADZ010000020.1:0-41024 GCA_036123135.1 Bacteroidota bacterium
GCCGATTTTGATGCCTCAATTAGTCCTGAAAGAATTGAAAAGAACATTCTTAAAAATACAGAGTCGGGTTCAATAATAGTATTGCACGACAACCCAAATTTTGCAGAAAAAATGCTTAGTGTTCTACCATCAATT
Source organism: Bacteroidota bacterium (assembly GCA_036123135.1). Lineage (GTDB taxonomy): Bacteria > Bacteroidota > Bacteroidia > Flavobacteriales_D > Parvicellaceae. The sequence continues at coordinate 136 of JAZADZ010000020.1, forward strand.
ATTGAAAAGCTTAAAAAGAAAGGATTCGTATTTTCTTCAATTACTCCCTCTCTATTTCACCCAACGTAAAACGGACTCCACCATAGTACATTCTACCAAAAATAGGTGCCCATATGAGCGCACTTTCAAAAAATTCCCCAAACGGATTTTCAGCAGATAAAATTGGATTTTTTTGGGTGTAATTTAAAAGGTTTTCAGCCCCTAAGTATATTTCTAGTCGTTTTCCAAAAACTCTTGTAAACTGAGCATTCATCAAAAAATAATCATCGCTTCTACCATTCAGAATAAGCTCCTGAGGGTTGTCTCTAGTAAATGGAATTCGTTGGCTTCCGATCCATTGAGCTGTAAGGTCAAATTTCCATTGCTTGGCTTTCCTCTTTTTAGTCTCATAAGCAAGGTTTACAAATCCTCTGTTTCTTGAAAGTAATGGCTTTTCTCTTAGTTGTCCTGAATAATTAGAGAACACATCAAGATATCTATATGCAAGCCGGATATCAAATCGTTTAAACAACTCATAGTTTAACTCAAGCTGAAATGAATTAGAAATAGACTGCCCTTGCAAATTATAAAAATGTACTTCTCTTGCTGTTTGATCTAAATCTATAACCAATTGATTTTGAAAAAACGTATGGTATACATCAATATGAACCGAACCTTCTCGATACAACAGCTCAAACTCTTTAAGAAAAGCACATCCAAAATTCCATGAAATCTCTTGTTCGAGCCCAAACGGATTAGAAGAGTTCGAACTATTCTGAGCATTTGGATGCAACAACCAGTCTCTAGAGCTTGGTAGGAATCCTACATTTTCCATTATCAAAAATGGTGTTCTTCTTCCGCTCCCTGCCATTAACTTCAAAACAGTCTCATTTGAAAAGTTATATCTAAAATGAACTCTTGGTGTAATAAAACCACCATAAATTGTGCTAAAATCCGCTCTTAAACCAGCAATTAAACCAGCCTTTTCTGAACCATATGTAAATTCGAAATAAGCTCCTGGAATCATCTCATTTAGAACATAATTTCCATTCATAGAAAATGCGGTGTCTCCACTGCTAAGTGTTTCATTTGCATTGTCGTATTGAAAACTAATTCCAGTTTTAAAATAATTTTCTTCTATATCATTTAATGAACCTATCTTTTTTTGAAAAATTAGATTGGCATATGCACTATTTTGGATTCCATTGTACCGCTTTAGTCCAAAAAGAGATTTTTGATTGACTTGTGTTCCGCTCAATTGTAGTGCTAGACTTTTAAAATCGTCATCAGAAAATAGGTAGCCTATTTTCGCAAACCCTCCAATTTTGTTCGTAGTTAAGTTTACTCTGTATGCTCCTTCAGAAGATGGAGGTGTTAAGCTGTCCTCTAGACTGAGATTGCCCGCACGTGCATCAATATATACTGCATCGGCACCTAACTCCATGTGTATTCTCTCAGAGCGAAAATTCCATTGATTTCTAAGAATGTAACGATCTGCAAGAGGGTTATCTAAAAAACCATCGTTGTTTCTATCGTTCTCAAATTGATTGTTTTTTGAATGGGCAAGAACAGTTGTTTCCCAATTCTTGCCAACTTTTGTAGAATAATAGAAATTACTCTCCATGATTCCTGCTTGATTACCATAAACATTTAAATGCATCTTCTCTGCATTTCCTGGCTGCTTTAAATCCAAGTTTATTTGCCCTACCATGCTTTCAAAACCATTTAAGACTGAGCCTGCTCCTTTGGATACGTAAATTCCATTTATCCAAGGACCTGGTATTTCCTCTAGTCCATACAGTACAGACAGACCTCTAATAGTAGGCAGGTTGGAAGATAATAATTGAACGTACTTTCCTGAAAGTCCCAACATTTGAATTTGTTTTGACCCCGTAACAGCATCTGTAAAACTTGCATCAATTGATGGGTTGGTTTCGAAACTAGCAGCTAAATTGCAGCATGCGGCTTTACGTAATTCTCCTTGTGATATGATTTGAGCATCTCTAGGGTCAAACTTTGAAAAACTATAATTTCCCTTTTCGAAAAGCACCTCAAACTCGTCTAAAATTTTTCCTTCACTAAGAATTACATTTACCTCTTTATTCGTTTGAACATCAACTGTGTCAGATTCAAATCCAGTAAAACTGAAAATCAAATTACTATACTCTTGAGTATTGATTAACTTAAAATAGCCTTCAGTATTTGTTGTTGTTCCATTTGTAGACCCTTGAAATAAAACATTAACGCCTGGAAGAGGGGATATTGAATCTTCACTAACTAACTCAAAAACATGACCTTCAATGACCTTGTCTTGTGCAAATGAAAAGGTAAAAAATAAGACAGAAAAATAGCTTAGAAATTGCTTTTTCATATCTACTATTCTCTTTTGTACTGACAACAATGATGGAGGTTTTCATACACCTCTTTTTTCGCTTTTGCCTTTTTGGTGTCGTGGCCAATACCAGCAAGTATTGCGTGAATTTCTTCCTCTTTGATCTGTTCGGGTTTATACACAATTCTACACATTTTAGAGTCAACATCCCAATCGGCTACTTTTATACCTTTTACATCAAGAGCTAGTTCGATGCGGTCTTCACACATTCCACAAACTCCATTGACAAAAATTTCAGTGTCAATAATCTTTTTCGATTGACCAATCAATTGGATTGAAATAATACCAAATAATATAACGATTACTTTTTTCATATTGTACATTTTAATTTTTTTTAAACTTTTAATAGGGGAAGCAAAAAATAAAATAAGCAACTACGCGTAAAAAAGCAGCTGATGATTGGAAATTATCCTTTGAACTGAGGTTTTGTTTGGAGGAGGGTTAATACGACTCCAAATACTAGAAGCATCATTTATAGCATAAGAGGAGATATGAGTGTTGAAAAGATTAGTAGAAAAAATAGCACTAAATTTTTTAGCGATAAAACATCCGATTTGGTCATCTGTTAAATCCAATACATAGATGGAATCCTCACACTCACAATCGGGTTGTTGCTTTTCATCAGAGTGGCAACAAAAAGAAGAACACTCATTTTGTTGATTATCAAATAAAAAAGAGAGTAATGAAAACTCTACTTTCCCATTTTGGCAATATTGAATATTATAAGATATTCCCAAATTGAATAGCAGATACCCCAAAACTAACAGTAATGCAATTGCTTTTTTCACGATCCAAAAATACTAAATCTATCAAAAACCAATCCATAAATTAAATCTGCACACTTGGATTCCTATTAAACATTTGTTTAAAAGAATCGAGGTCTTGTTAAAAACATTATTTCTATCACAGGTGAATTATTTTTTCTTTTGTAAAAAACAAAATTATGGTTGTATTGGTCTTAGGGTCTGGCGGAAGAGAGCATGCATTAGCATGGAAAATTGCACAAAGTTCTCTTTTAAGCAAGTTGTACATTGCTCCAGGAAATGCAGGAACATTAGAACTTGGGGAAAATGTATCAATTGATCCAGAAAATTTTCAGCTGGTTGCAAAATTTGCCTTAGAAAAAAAGGTTGAAATAATCGTAGTAGGTCCTGAAGGACCTTTGGTAAACGGTATAAACGATTATTTTTCCAATGATCCCACATTATCTTCAATTACGGTTATAGGACCTAAAAAAGAAGGTGCAATTTTGGAAGGAAGCAAAGCTTTTTCAAAGAAATTTATGGCTGCTAATAATATACCAACCGCAAAGTATAAATCCTTTGATGTCAATTCAATTGCAGAGGCAGAAGCTTTTTTAGAAACCATGAACCCACCCTATGTTATAAAAGCAGATGGACTTGCCGCGGGAAAAGGCGTTTTAATTGTTGACGATCTAAAAAAAGCCAAAAAAGAATTAAAGTCTATGCTATCAGAGAGTAAATTTGGCGATGCAGGAAGTAAAGTGGTGATTGAAGAATTTTTAGACGGAATAGAAGTAAGTGTTTTTATAATTACAGATGGGATGTCTTACAAAATACTTCCTGAAGCCAAAGACTACAAAAGAATTGGGGAAGGAGATACCGGCTTGAACACTGGTGGTATGGGGGCCATTTCACCTGTTCCTTTCGCCAACAGAGAGTTCATGGATAAAGTAGAAAATCAGATTATAATTCCAACAATAAAAGGGCTTAGAAAAGAAAATATTGAGTATTCTGGATTTATCTTTTTTGGATTAATTCTAGTAAAGGGAGATCCGTACGTTATCGAATACAATTGTAGGCTTGGTGATCCTGAAACTGAAGTAATCCTTCCAAGATTAAAATCTGATTTACTCGACTTATTTGATGGAATTGCAAGTGACACCTTGTCTGAAAGAGACGTTGAAATTGATCCTAAATCTGCTGGCACAGTTATGCTTGTTTCTGGTGGGTATCCTGGAAATTATTCCAAAGGAGAGACCATAACCATTGGAAGTAAGCACGAAAGAAGTATAATTTTTCATGCTGGCACAAAAAAGGAAAATAATTCTGTTCTAACCAACGGAGGAAGAGTTCTTTCAGTGACTTCCTATGGAAAAGACATTGAGTCTTCCATTCAAAACAGTTATACAACAATTGGCAACATTCATTTTAATAAAATGAACTTCAGAAAAGACATCGGAAAAGATTTGATTAAAAAGTGAGTTATTTAACCTGATTTGGGTCTTGATCAGCTTTTTTATTTAGTTTGTATTGAAGGAACATCCAATATATCAAACCGAAAGAAATAAGCAAAGAAAAGAAGAGATTGGGAAGGTTTTGTAAAACTTCTAAACCGTTTTCAAAGCTGAAAACCAAAAGATCTCTTAATGGTAAGAATAACCAATCCATAGCTTATTAAATTTTTGATAAAATTATAAAATAAAATTTATTAATTTCTAGGAGTTCAATAATATATTTATTTGAAATTACACTTTATCGATGGTAAGATTATTCAAGTCCAACAACCCTCTCATTTTGTTATTTCTTCCTCTTGTTGGATTTAGCTTGTTGTTTTCATTGAGGTTACTCTCTTTATCAACCGAAAAAATCCTTTTGATTATTTTTTTATTTGGTGTCGTTTTATCTACGGCAATATTTCTAAACAAAGGATTAAATAAAACCATTCTGTTTGGGAAACCTATTTACTTGAGTGCTTTATGCATTACATTTTTTTCTTGTATTGACCTAAGCTCAATTTCAATGTATCCCATTGTTCTTGCAAATCTTTTTTTATGCTTTGGTTTTTTAAATCTTATTAAAATCAAAAGACAAATTCCATGTAAAGGGATAATATTTAATAGCTCGTGTTTCATTCTTTTAGCATCTGTTACTTACCCACCCTATTTAATTTTTATTTTACTTCCCTGGATGAGCCATTCAATAATTAAAAGTTTTAACATTAGAGAATTTCTAATGCCGCTGTTGGCAATTTTACTATTTTATATTTATGGTTGGTCGTTTTTTAGGTTAGTCAATACTGAGTTATTGCTAGAATACTATTCGCTTATTTTTAATGAAGGTACTGAACCCTTTAACTACTTTCACCTATTTATTTTTAGTACGCTGTGCGTTGGTCTGCTTTTTTCACTTATTGTATTATTGAAATTAAATTCAAGCGCAACCAACAGATTCAAAAAGCTAAGCTGGATTATTTCACTTTTTTTATTTTTTAGTTTAATTGCATCGGCTTATAATTTGTACAGCAATAAACCCATTCATGGACTTCTAACCATGGCGGTTCCAGCTTCTATTATAATCCCCTTTTTATTGGTACATTCCAAAAAAACATTGTTAACCGAACTTTTTTTTAGCTCCTTTTTTATCGTCACATTATTTTTGTTGTATTTGAAATAACAAATTAGGCCCAATTTCCTTGCCTTTTCTTATTAAGAAAGTACCTTTACGATTCATTACTAATTGACGTTATTATGAAATTTGGTGTTGTCACATTTCCGGGCTCAAACTGTAATCAAGATATGGTTTATGCCCTTAAAAATAACCTTCATCAAGAGGTGGTTGAATTGTGGCATAAAAATACTTCTCTTGAGGGTTGTGAGGCTATCGTTCTTCCTGGAGGATTTTCATATGGAGATTATTTACGTTCTGGTGCTATAGCTCGTTTTTCTCCAATTATGCAGGAAGTTATCAACCACGCCAAAAATGGTGGAATTGTTATTGGAATTTGTAATGGTTTTCAAATCTTATGCGAATCAGGACTACTGCCGGGAGCTCTTTTACACAACACCAGCCAAAAATTTATTTGTAAAAATGTTTTTTTAAAAGCAGAGTCCAACACTGCTTTAATGACTAAGCACCTGTCATCAAGTAAAGCATATTCCATTCCAATTGCTCATGGTGAGGGACGCTATTATGCGGATAAAAAGACACTTAAATTATTGAACGATAACGATCAAATTCTTTTTCGTTATTGCGACGAAAATGCTTTCCCAACTGCACAATCTAATCCAAATGGATCTGAAGAAAATATAGCAGGGATCTGTAATTCAACGATGAATGTTTTTGGAATGATGCCTCACCCTGAAAGAGCAGCAGACGAAAACCTTGGAAACCTAGATGGAAAACGTATTTTTGAATCCTTATTAAATCTAGTTTCTACGTAAACGCATCCTTTTCTAAGTTTACAATCAATTGCTTATCAACTCTTTAAATGTAAAATTCATTTGAATTCAACTCCTTTTTACGAAAAATTATTATTTCCTGATTCTTTCATTTAATCTAACTTTGAAACAACCATAAATCGAAAAACAAATGAAAAAAATTATTCTATTTTTTCTTTTTATTCCCTCACTATTTCTTTCACAACAAGTCGTGAAGGGTAAAGTAGTTGATAAAGAATCTCAATTTCCGTTGCCCGGTGTGAACATTCAATTTATAAATGCAGAATTTGAAAAGGGGGTTGCATCAGATGTTAACGGAACGTTCAAAATGGAAGATGTTCCTCTTGGAAGGCATCAGCTAAAATTTAGTTTTATTGGATATCAACCGCTTGTTCAAACCATAGTCGTCAATTCTGGAAGGGAGGTTGTTTTGAACGTTGAAATCGAAGAATCTACAGAAACCCTTAAAGAGGTTGTTATTTCATCGAATAAAGAGCGAACTGTAAACAATCAAATGGCCATTATAAGTGCTCAACAATTTTCCGTTGAAGAGACAGAGCGTTATGCTGGTAGCCGTGGAGACCCAGCCAGAATGGCTTCAAATTTTGCGGGTGTTAATGGAGCTGATGACAGTAGAAACGATATTGTTGTAAGAGGAAACTCTCCACTTGGTGTTATATACAGGGTAGAAGGAGTGACCATTCCAAATCCCAACCATTTTGCAATTTCTGGTTCTTCGGGTGGGCCACTAAGCATACTAAACAATAAGTTTTTAGGAAATAGTGACTTCTTTTCTGGAGCATTTCCAGCAGAATATGGAAATAGTACAGCTGGTGTTTTCGATTTAAAAATAAGAAATGGAAATGATGAAAAAATAGAAACAACTGCTCAGGTTGGTTTATTTGGTGCAGAGCTCTTAGTCGAAGGACCGTTATCCAAAAAAAATGGATCTTCCTTTTTAGCGATGTACAGATATTCAACAATTAAGATATTTAGTTTAATAGGAATAAATCTTGGAACATCTGCAATTCCAAAATATCAAGACTATGCAATAAAGGCGAATATCCCTTTTAAAAAAGGCGGTAATCTAGCACTTTGGTCCATGGGCGGGAACAGTAATATAAATATTCTTATTAGTGAGCAAACCGACAGTACGCAGATTGATTTTTATGGAGAAAACACAAAAGACCAACGATTCAGTACGGGAATGATGTCTAGTGGCGCAACCTATACCAAACCGCTCAATGAAAAAACGTTCTTAAAATCAACATTGTCACTCAACCTAGAGCAACAAAAATCCTATCACGATACCATTTTAAGAGGGGCAAATTTCAATGATATAAGTATATATCCTTACATGTCCTACAATTTTACCACAAACCGTATATCTAATGCTTCTTCGTACAATAGGAAAATAAATAAAAAAAATACACTCAAAATTGGGTGGGTCGCAGACTATGCACAATTTAACTTTATTGACAGTGTAACCACAAATGCTCAAGCTCAAGATTCGGTAAGCACATACAGATTTCGTTTCAACAAAGAGGGCAGTTATTACATGTTACAACCCTACATTAGCTGGAAACACAAGTTTTCGGATAATTTGATTTTTACAGCTGGCCTTTCTAGTCTTTTCCTAAATCTAGGAGACTCTTTTTCTCCCATTGAACCAAGGCTTGGGTTAAAGTGGAACATAACCAAAAAAAGTGCTTTATCATTTGGGTTAGGTAGACACTCTCAAACACAACCGTTGTATACTAGATATTACATCAATCCAGGAAATACTGTTGCGCACAACGAAAATCTTGGGCTAACATTTAGCAATCATGCCGTTCTTGGATATTCTTATAAAATCAACAACAACTTGGGCATAAGGGCTGAAACTTATTACCAGTCACTAACAGGAATTCCTGTTGAAACTACAGAGTCAGCGTTTTCACTTACTAATGCTGGCAGTGGTTTTGCTAGAGTTTTTCCAGATACCCTTGAAAATTCAGGGACTGGATACAATTACGGATTGGAAATTACCATTCAGCGCTATTTCAGTAAAAACTGGCATGCTATGTTTTCTGGATGTCTTTACAATTCTAAATATACCCCTAGTGATGGTGAAGAAAGAAACACCAGCTACAATGGAATATATACGGTCAACTTCCTAGCTGGAAGAGAATTCAACTGGAAAAATAAAACCTTGGGTGTGGGAACAAAAGTGACTGCAGCTGGCGGTAAAAGAAAAGGAATTGTAGATCCAATTGCTTCTCAGCAACAAGGTGAAGTTATTTTTCAAGATGATGGATTCAATGATGATAAATTTAGAGACTACTTTCGAGCTGATTTAAAATTTACATATAAAGTAAATCGTACCAAAGCGACTCATGAAGTTGGGCTAGACCTAGTAAATATATTTGCAACCAAAAACATCCTAAGTTTTTCATATGCTCCGAACAACACTCCCAGTCTTGATGACGATGTTGTAGAAAATTATCAATTGGGATTTTTACCCATTTTTTATTATCGAATAGACTTTTAAGTTTTATCTAACCCTAAACGTTTATTTATTTTGTTGAATAAATTCCTCAACATATTTTGCAGTAGATGCTAAATTTTTAATTAATTCGTCTGAAATTAATGCCTCTAATTTCGATGCTATTCCTTTTCTTAAAATTCTTGGAACCAAAGGAATTTTATCTGGATAAATAATTAAGTCAAAAGATATTGTTAGGCGAGTTTTGCTTCCAAGTATATCAAAAACATTTTTTCCAGTGCACTTGAATACCCCATTTTCTATAACTGGGTTCTCAACAAAACTACATGTCCAACTGCTTTCATCCCAAAAAGAAGTATCATAAAAAGTAAGCAAATTCGCAGGCGCTATTTTCTGAACCGATTTTGGAAAGCTTGATGCTATTTTCCATTTGTTTTTAATTCGAAATCCTTCATTCTCCTTTATTCTTTTAATTTCTTGTATTTCATCAATTGACTTCATTGATTTAACAATTTCAGGAAGTCGATCTCTGTAGGTTTCCCAAACTTTTTTCCTTGGGGCGACCAAAAGAATTTCTCTACTTAATGTGCATGGCATATTTCAATATAACTATAATTTATAGCATTCATATTAAAATTGATGTTTGCATTTGCCAATCCGTCTCTGAAATCATATTTCTTAATTTGTACATTTACAAAAACGATTTAGCACATATGAAAGTTTTAGTTACTGGAGGAGCTGGATTTATAGGTTCGCATACTATTGTAGAATTGGTTAAAAATAACTTTGATCCAGTTATCGTAGATGATTTTAGAAACTCCGAAAAATTTATTGTCGAGCGCTTGGAAAAGATATGCGGTAAATCCCTTTCTCTTTATTCGATAGATTGCAACAACTACAATGCAATGGAAGATGTTTTTAAAAAAGAAAAACCTGAAGGAATAATTCATTTTGCCGCTGATAAATCAGTGAATGAATCCGTAATAAATCCAATGAAATACTATTCCAACAATATTGGTTCACTTGTGACATTACTAAAACTAATTTCCATTTATCCTATAAAGTCGTTTGTATTCTCCTCCTCTTGTACGGTTTATGGAGACCCCGACCAAGTTCCAGTCACTGAGCATTCTCCAATCAAAACTGCCTTTAGTCCCTACGGTTTTAGCAAACAAGTCTGTGAGAATTGTCTAAGGGATTTTCACAAAACTAATCCGTCTATTTCAATTGTTCTTCTTCGTTACTTTAATCCTATTGGTGCTCATCCTTCTGCTCTAATTGGTGAACTACCCATCGGTACTCCGAATAATCTAATTCCTTTCATCACACAAACAGCACATGGTAAAAGGAAACAATTAATCGTCTTTGGAAACACTTATGACACACCTGATGGAACATGCATTAGGGATTACATTCATGTTTGCGATTTGGCAGATTCTCATGTGCTTGCGTTAAATTTTGCAGCTGAAAAAAGCAATTCTTTTGAAATTTTTAATGTTGGTACAGGGAAAGGTACTTCAGTCCTAGAAGTTATTAACTGTTTTGAAAAAGTAAATCAACTCTCGTTAAACTACACAATTGGGCCCAAAAGAGAGGGAGATGCTCCGATTGTATATGCGGACAATAGTTTTATTAAAAACACGCTATCTTGGAAGGCAAATTATTCCTTGTCGGACTCTCTTATACATGCATGGAAATGGCAACAAACATTATAGTATGAAGCGCTTGTTAATTGTATTTTTTTGTTTTTACTCCCTTACAGGAAGCTCACAAGGACTATTTGAGTACTTTAAACTTACAGCCGATGGTGACGGAGCCGAAAAATTTGATAGAATAATAGTTGATTTTACATGGACTCAGTGGATGGAATCAGTTCCAGGTGTTGATCAAGGTGTTTTTTCTTTTGGAATAGGCGCAACTTGGATGAAAGACATTCCTCTTGGTAAACGAAGTAATATTTCTTTAGCTCTGGGTTTGGGATTTGATTCGCATAATTTTCACCACAATGGAACATTTGAATTTACCACTAATGCAGACGGTTCAACTTTTACAACACTTGCTTCAAGAAATGGAGCCTCAGAACTTGATAAAAATAAATATGCGCTAAACTATATCGACCTTCCCTTTGAATTTAGACTTAGAACCATGAACAAAACAATGGAAAAAAGAATGAAATTTAATTTTCGATTCTATTTGGGTTTTAAAGCAGGTATATTGGTAAATGATCATTTAAAAATTAGCGATAACGTATCAAAAAGAAAAATTTTTGATTTACCCAACACTCTACCGTACCGCTACGGCCCTACACTTCGCATTGGATTTAATAAAATTGCTTTTGTAGGTTTCTATTCGTTAACTAGTGTATTTAAAGAAAATCAAGGGACCTCACTAACCCCCTTTAACATAGGTCTCTCTTGGATGAGACTTTAAGTAGTTATATGCTCAATTCAAAGAAAACCACTCCAATTTCAACTACAAACCCAACCAATAGTCCAAGATAAACCTCATTGGGATTATGTGCTTTTAAATACAATCTTGAACTAGCAACCGCTCCCATGATGAGAAATAAAATACAGTTTAGTACAATCAAATAAAGTGGATTTAAAATACTAGTTAGCGTGATGGAGTAAATTAAAAAGGCGCCACAAAACGCACTCATCGAAATACTGTGCAAGCTAATTTTTGTTTTAAAATTTATAAGCAGTGCGATCACAATTAAATAGATTCCACCAGAAAGAAAGCTCAATAAAGGGTCTAACAAATGATATATACTTGAATTCCAAGATCTGTACATGAAATAAACCATTAAATAATAACTTAAAACCAAAATAAAAACTGGTGTTCTTTCAGATCTATTGAACGCATTAAAATCCGAAACCATTCCGGTTCGTATCATTATATACAGACTAATTAAGGGAAATAAGACGCCAACCAACACCATAACAGAATATATGGCATATAAAAAATCAACATCCAACTGATCTATAATTAAATTTTCATATGAATCAATTGAGAAGTAAAGAGGTAATGCAAATAATGGAATAAACAAAGGGTGAAAGACAGCAGAAAATGCTTGTGCTACTTTTCTCATCTTACAGCTCTTTTCTTAATCTGGCAACTGGTATGTTAAGTTGCTCTCTATACTTTGCAACTGTTCTTCTTGCAATATTATATCCCTTACTTTTTAACAGGGCTGTAAGTTTTTCATCAGTTAAGGGCTTTTTCTTGTCCTCTTGATCAACTGCATCCAGTAAGATTCTTTTAACTTCCCTAGTTGAAACCTCCTCTCCTGATTCTGTTGACAATGACTCACTAAAAAAATACTTTAATAAAAAAGTACCATAAGGAGTTGAAACGTGCTTGCTATTGGCAACTCTTGATACGGTAGATATATCCATATCTATAAGCTCTGCAATGTCCTTTAAAATCATTGGTTTTAAATCCGTTTCATCACCTGATTTGAAAAATTTTTTTTGGTAGTTTATAATTGCCTGCATGGTCACCAAAAGGGTTTGCTGGCGTTGCTTTATGGCGTCAATAAACCATTTTGCAGCATCAATTTTCTGCTTAACAAATACAATCGCTTCTTTATCTCTTTTGGTTCGTCCGCTCTTATCGTATGTACGCAACATTTCAGCATATTGACGATTTACCTTTAAATGCGGTGCATTTCTATTGTTTAATTCAAGGTGAATATCACCATTAGCTTCAGTAACTATAAAATCAGGTATAATGTGATGAGTTACCTTTGTGGTGTCTATCAAAGAATTACCAGGTTTTGGATTTAACTTAACAATTTCTTCCAATGCCTCTTTAACATCATGTTCTGTAATATCCAGTTTATTGGTGATTTTAGAATAGTGCTTTTTAGTAAACTCTTCAAAGAATCTATCCAAAATTACCTCAGCTGTTTTGGTTTGTACAGTAGTTCTTTTTTTTCTGATTTGAATCAACAAACACTCTCTTAAATTTCGTGCACCTACTCCTAGTGGTTCCAACCCTTGAATGATTTCTAATACCATTTCAATTTCTTGCTCGGTTGCATGAATATTGTGGCTAAAGGCAAGATCATCAACAAGGTTAAATAGCTCCCTTCTCAAATAGCCTGAATCATCTAAATTTCCAATAATATGATTGGCAATTATTAACTGTTTGTCATTTTTAATTCTTAAAGAAACTTGTTGAGAAAGAATCTCCTGAAACGTTTTTCCACCAGACAATGGTATCGCTTTTTCGTCTGCTTCATAAGAATGGTTCCTTGCGGATAATTTGTAGTCTGGAACATCTTCATCTAAATAATTATCAATGTTAAAATCGTCCAGCGAATCATCTTTTTCAGAACCATCTAAATCTGCATAATCATCATTTTCATTGTTTTCTGAATCCAATTCAGCCCCTTCAGAAAGTGCAGGATTTTCTTCAATTTCCTGCTTTATCCGTTGCTCTAATTCAACAGTAGGGACTTGCAACAACTTCATTAACTGAATTTGTTGAGGAGAGAGCTTTTGAAGTAACTTTTGCTGTAACGATTGTCTTAGAGCCATAAGTACACTTTTATATAAAGCTATTAAAATTCTGCATTTTTGGGAGTTCTCGGAAAGGGAATAACATCTCTAATGTTTTGCATTCCAGTTACAAACATTATAAGACGTTCAAAGCCAAGACCAAATCCTGCGTGGGGAACCGTTCCAAATTTTCTAGTCTCTAAATACCACCAAATGTGCTCTTGGGGAATATCAAACTCTTTACACTTTTTTAACAACACATCATAGCGCTCTTCCCTTTGAGAACCACCAACAATTTCTCCAATTCCTGGAAACAAAACATCCATTGCAGCAACGGTCTTTTCATCAGAATTTTCTCGCATATAAAATGCTTTTACTTGCTTGGGATAGTCATAAATTACTACTGGTTTTTTAAAATGTTTCTCCACTAAATACTTTTCGTGTTCACTTTGTAAATCAATCCCCCACTCGACCAGATATTTAAATTTTTTCTTTTTATTGGGTTTGGAATGAACTAAAATATCGATTGCCTCTGTATATGAAATCTTAATGAATTCATTTTCTGAAACAAACTTCAATCGATCAATTAAATTAAGCTCTGACCTCAATTGCTTTGGAAGTTGTATGTTTTCCTTTTGATCACGTTCATTTAAAAATGCCAAATCTTCCATACAATTTTCCAAGGCATAATTTACCAGGTACTTTAAAAAATCCTCTGCCAATGCAATGTTTTCTTTAAGACCAGCAAAGGCAATTTCAGGTTCAATCATCCAAAACTCAGCAAGGTGGCGTGTGGTATTTGAGTTTTCTGCACGAAAGGTTGGGCCAAATGTATATACTTGACTTAGGGCCAATGCAGCTAGCTCTGCTTCTAATTGTCCTGAAACAGTAAGATGAGTTTCTTTTCCAAAAAAATCTTCTTCAGGAAGATATTTGTTCTTCGTATTTTTAACTGTTGTTACCCGAAACATTTCACCCGCACCTTCAGCATCTGAGCCTGTTATTATTGGAGTATGGATGTAATAATAACCTCTATCGTTAAAGTAATTATGTACAGCAAAAGACATATGGTGTCTAATTCTAAATATAGCACCAAAAAGATTTGTTCTAAATCTCAAATGCGCTTGCTCTCTTAAGGTTTCAAGATTATGTTTTTTTGGCTGCAAAATAGTTTTTTGAACCTCTTGTGGATTTGCATTTCCAAGAACTCGAATGGATTTTGCTAGTAGTTCTATTTTTTGTCCGCTTCCCTGAGAAGGCACCAATTCTCCAGTTACTTGAATGGAAGCTCCTGTTGAAATGTTATCAAGAACCTCTTTTTCGGTATTCTCAAAATCCAGTACAATTTGAAGATTAGTTAAACACGAACCATCATTTAATGCAATAAAGCGATTCGCTCTGAAGGACCTTACCCAACCAGTTACGGTAATTGTTGAACCGGTGGATTCCCTTAATGCATTATATATTTTTATTCTTTCCATAAAAAGTTAAGCAATAAATTTCATAGGAAACATTTTTTGTTATTTTTGTTTCCCTTTTATAAATTCATTCATGTCAAAAGTACAAGAAATCACTCACCAAGTTGCGGAATTATTTCGGGATTTTGGAATTAAAAGCCTTACTATGGATGATATTTCTAGTGCACTGGGAATTTCCAAAAAAACACTATACAAGCACGTTTCGGACAAAAACGACTTAGTCAATAAAGTGATCAGCTCCTCCATTGAACAAAAAGAGACCTACCTTGTTGATCTAATTGAAAAAAACAATCATCCTATTGACGAGCTTGTATCTATAGCAAAGTTTTCAATTATTGAAATAAGCTCATTACACCCAACCGTTCAATTTGATTTAAAAAAATACCACCCTAAATCCTGGATGTTGTTCGAACATCACAAACAATCTTTTGTTTTTAATTGTGTTGTGAACAATTTAAAAGCGGGAATAAAAATAAAAGTGTACAGAGAAAACATTGATCCTTTAATACTTGCTCGACTGCACACTGAAGCAATTCCCATGGTTTTTGATTCTGCAGTTTTTCCACCAGCTAACCATTCTTTTAAAAATGTTTTTAGTGAATTCATGCGTCACTACATAAGAGGAATTGCAACCAACAAAGGACTAGAATATCTCAAGGAATTAACAAAAACAGATACCAACAACCCTTTCATATGAAGAATAGCATACTTCCATTTATTTGTCTATTTATTTGTTCAAATGTAATTGCACAAAAATCTTTTTCTATTGATGAGGCTATTTCATATGCAACATCAAACAATATAGATTACAAAAATGCCCTACTTGATTTAGAGATAGCCGATCAAAGAGTCGCCGAATCGGTCTCCTCAGGTTTACCAAAAATTAAGGGTTCTTTTGGCTTTCAGAACTACATAGATATTCCAGTTACAGTAATACCCGCCAGTGTTTTCAATAGCCAGGCCGACCCCAATGATTTTCAAGAAGCACAATTTGGAACTTCAATAAATTCAACAGCTGGTATTCGCCTAGACCAACTAATATTTAGCGCAACCTACATAGCTGGACTCAAAGCAGCAAAAGTATATAGGGTGCTCACTGAGAAATTAACTCAAAAGTCTTTGCTTGACACCAAGGAAAAAGTGATTGCTGCATATTATTCCTGTTTAATTTTTGAGGAAAGCAAAAGAAATCTTTCCCTATCTCTTGAAAATTTAAATACAATTCAATCTGAAACTTCAATCTTAGTAAAAGAAGGTTTAATTGAAGCCATCAATGAAGATCAAATTAATTTGTTGTATTTAAGTATGGAAAATCAAATTGCACAGCTGGACTTGCAAACCAAAAATGCAATTTCAGTTTTGAAATATGTCATAGGTTACCCCCA
This sequence comes from Bacteroidota bacterium, assembly GCA_036123135.1. Classification (GTDB taxonomy): domain Bacteria; phylum Bacteroidota; class Bacteroidia; order Flavobacteriales_D; family Parvicellaceae. The sequence continues at coordinate 16,540 of JAZADZ010000020.1, forward strand.
AGATAGCATTCTTACACTTTCTGAAAAACTGAGCTCAATTGAAAATACATTTTTAAATTTAGAAAACCTTCAAGTTTCAGTTGAAGAACTCCTAGATTACCAAATTTTAAACCAAAATAGGGCCCTATCTCTGCTAACTCATAAAATGAACACGGTATCTTCGATTCCTAGTATTTCTGGTTTTTTTAGCCATCAACAAAATGCATTGCGAAACGAATTTAATTTGTTATCCTCTGAGCAGCCCTGGTACCCCACAACATTTTGGGGTATTAACGTAAGCATACCGATATTCACCAGTGGAGAAAGCCTCTCTATTACGAAACAGTCCAAATTAAATCTTAAAAAAGCTGAAAACACACTTGCAATGGTTAAGGAGGGTTTAATACAGCAAATGTCTCAAGCAACCAAAGAGTATTCTATAGCCAAAATAGCTCTTGAAAATGATTTAGAAAATCTTTCTCTTTCAAAAAAAATTCTTTCCAATACATCAACAAAATTCAAAGAGGGATTAAAAAGTGGATTAGAGCTGGCGCAGGCTCAAAACCAAGAAGTCTCCGCTCAAAACAAATTAACTCAATCAAAATTTAATCTGTTGTTAGCAAAACTCCAGCTAGAGAAACTAATGAATAAACTGTAATTATGAACACCATACGAACCGCTATTTTTTCACTCTTTTTGAGTTTCTTTTTTTCTTGTTGTGAAACAGGGTCAGAAATTGAATTGTTAAAAAAATCTCTAGAAAATCTAGAAAATGAAATCATTGAAAAGCAAAAAGAAGCCTATCAACTTTCGGAGAAAATAAATGCTCTTGATTCATCAAATACAACTATTGATGTTGCAGCAGTGACAAGTCATTTAGCTGAAAAAAAACCTTTTAAACATTACCTACAGGTTCAAGGGGTTTTTGCTTCTAAGAAAAATGTTGTTTTAACACCTGAAACTGGAGGAATAATCACTTCGATTCTAGTTCAAGAAGGTCAAAAGATAAATTCTGGCGATTTAATTGCAGCTTTTTCTTCCTCAGTAATTAACTCTAGCATTGAAGAATTGGAAGAACAACTAGAGCTTGCAAAATACTACTTTGAAAAACAACAATCTCTTAAAAATAAAGGTGTTGGAACTGAACTTTCCCTCAAAGAGGCTGAAACAAATTATAATCGTTTACTAAAAAATAAAAATACGCTTTTAGAACAAAAAGATAAATTTTTCCTGTATGCTCCTTTTTCTGGATACGTTGACCAACTTTTTGTTACTAAAGGTGAAATGACTAGCCCAATGTCACCGATTGTCCGTTTGGTAAGCTTAGACCACATGTGCGTTAATGCTAGTATTTCAGAAAATTATCTTGGAAAATTAAATCGTGGTCAGAGCGTTGAAGTTGAAATTCCAGCCCTGAATGAGAAAATTGAAAGCTTAAAGATTAAATACTTAAGCAAGCAGATTGATCCAATCAACAGAACCTTCAAAATTGAAGTTCCAGTTCCATCAAATGAAAAAATAATCCCCAATCTCATGGCCGTTTTAAATATTTGCGATTATCAAACTGACTCTTCCATTGTTGTTCCATCAAGTTTAGTTCTTGAAAATAACAGAGGAGAAACTATAGTTAAAACCATTGAGAATGGAGTAGTTAAAGAAAAAAATATCAAAATTGGCAAGCAATACAACAACCAAACCCAACTTTTGAGTGGGATTCAAGAAGGAGAAATAATAGTTGATGATGGAAGGAAGAGTGTTGTTGACGGACAAAAAATAATTCTGTTAAACAACTAGCATGGAAGAAAACAATTTCAAAAAATGGAGAGAATTTGGTCCTTCATCAGTTTCTGTTAACAATAGAAAAACAATTTATCTGTTAATATTGGTGCTTCTAACGGGTGGTATAAGCGCCTACCTGAACATGCCTAGAGAAAGTTTTCCTGAAGTTCAAATCCCAGAAATTTATGTTAATATTCCTTACCCTGGAAATTCTCCAGAAATTATTGAAGATAAAATCATAAAACCTTTTGAAAAGGAGCTAAACACCATAAAAGGGGTTGAAAAAATAAATTCCACGGCTATTCAGGATTTTGGTGTTATCATGGTAGAATTCAATTTCAGCATTTCTCCTAAAGAGGGAAAACGTCTTGTTGAAGATGCATTGAAAGACGCTCGGTCCAATAAATCATTCGCACAAGATTTGCCTGTAGAACCAACCATTCAGGAGATGGATGTTAATGAATTTCCTATAATAAATATAAATCTCTCTGGAAATTATCCTGTTTCTTTCCTCAAGAAAAATGCTGAAAAGATAAAAGATGAAATTGAGGGTCTTTCAGAAATAAATGCTGTTGATATCAGGGGTGTTCAAGAAAAAAAATTAAAAGTTGAAATTAGAAAATACGACGCTGAAGCAAAGCAAGTAAGTTTCAATGATATTGAGAGCGCTATACAATCAGAAAACACCACTGTTGGTGCCGGAAATATTAAGTTAGATGGAATAGACCATTTTGTAATTATTGAAGGTAAATACACGGACTACGCTGCATTAAATAATCTTGTGGTAAAACATGAGGACGCCAAAAATATTTATTTGTGGGAGGTTGCTGATGTTTCATTTGGAGATGCCGACACCTCCAGCTATGCTCGACAAAACAGTAGCCCAGTTGTTATGCTTGATGTAAAAAAACGTGCTGGAGCAAATATCATTAATGCAATTGATAAAATTAAAACGCTTTTAAAAGAATTTAAACAACGTGAACTCCCAGATGATATTGAGCTAACGTTTACCAATGACCAATCAAATAAAATAAGATCACAAATAAGCAATCTTGAAAACTCAATCATTTTTGGCGTTCTTTTGGTAGTAGGTGTGCTGTTATTTTTTCTTGGATTTAGAAACGCTTTATTTGTTGGTGTGGCTATTCCGCTTTCAATGTTTATTTCATTTCTTCTACTGAATTTGGCGGGTGTTAGCTTAAATATCATGGTGCTTTTCTCATTGGTGTTGGCACTGGGAATGTTGGTTGATAATGGAATTGTTGTAGTAGAAAATGTATATAGACTAATGGCTGAGGGAATTGGCTCCTTTGAAGCAACAAAAAAGGGTGTTGGTGAAATTGCTTGGCCAATTATTGCTTCTACTGCAACAACATTAGCTGCTTTTGTCCCCCTTGCTCTATGGCCAGGAATAATGGGTGAATTTATGCAATACTTACCCATTACTCTTATGATTGTACTTGGTTCGTCTCTTCTAGTCGCATTGATTATCAACCCTGTTTTAATTGCCGTTTTAATGAAGGTTCACGCATCAGTACTATCCAAAAAGAAGGTTTGGTCGTACTTCACTGTCTTTTGTCTTTTGGGAATTGTCTGCTACTTTGTTTCGATCATTTGGCTTGGAAATCTTTTTGTTGTAATTGGATTATTTATTGTTGTTTTTAACTTTTTCTTAAACCCCCTAACCTTGGTTTTTCAAGAGAAAACACTTCCTTGGTTGGAAAAAAATTATCAACACTTACTGACATTTCTTCTGATTGGAACCAGACCAATCAAGCTCATTCTAGCTACCTTCGGCATATTATTATTTTCCTTTGTCTTAGTCACTTTTTTTCCACCAAAAGTTTTATTTTTTCCAGATAATCAACCCAACTATCTCAATATTTTTGTCGAACTACCCGTGGGTACCAACATAAAACAAACAAATGCTGAAACGGAGAAAATAAAAGCCGCAATAGACGCTGTTTTGGGTACGCCAAAAGAGTCACTTGGAGGTTATAGTTACGCTTCTGTTTTTGATGTCGAAACATCAGTTTCAGAAAGTGGAACTGAGATTCAAGACACTATTTACTTAGTTGAATCCGTGATTGAACAAGTTGGAAAAGGTACCTCAGACCCAATGGAGGGTCCCTCATTTGGAGAAACTCCAAATAAAGCGAGAATAACGGTTTCTTTTTGTGAATTTTCTCATCGAAAAGGCATAAATACAAGTGTAATTAAAAAAGAAATAGAGTCCGCATTAAACAATACGTTTCATGCTGACATAAAAATAATTGTCGATAAAGAAAAAAACGGTCCTCCGCAAGAACCCCCAGTAAACATTGAAGTGTATGGATCTGAAAACTATACTGATTTGATTCTTGAGGCAGTTAAGATTAAAGAGTACTTAGACACAAATAACATCAAGGGACTTCAGAAACTAAAATTAAGTGTTGAGCTGAATAAAGCGGAAATAAAAATTCTTTTAGATAGAGAATATGCAAAAAGGGCGGGGTTGTCTACTGGTCAAATTGCAACTACAATAAGAACTGCATTATTTGGAAAAGATGTATCCACATATTCTGAAGGAGAAGACAATTATGATATTAATATACGCTTCAATAAAGACAATAGAGGTTCTCTTGAATCCATATTAAATCAAAGTGTAATGTTTATGAACAATCGCGGGCAAAAGCTTAAAATTCCAATTAGCGCTGTGGTTAAAGACATAGACGTTGTGCACAAAAACAACGCTATAAAGCGGCTAGACCTTACGAATCTAATTACAATTTTTTCTGGAGTTAAAGAGGGTTATAACGAAAATGAAGTAGTTGAAGTCATCAAGCAAAAAATGAAGGCATACAAACTAACTCAAGCGGGCAAACAATTTAGTGGGAAGGGGTTGTCTTTTCGTTTTACGGGAAAAATTAAGGAGCAAAATAAGGAAATGGCTTTTTTGAGCTCAGCACTTTTAATTGCTGTCTTTTTAATCTTGTTGATTTTAGTAACACAATTCAACTCTTTCTCTACACCTTTCATCATTTTATTTTCGGTTGTTCTTAGCCTTTCTGGAGTTTTCCTTGGCATTGTAATCGCAAGGAATGATTTCGTGATTATAATGACGATGATTGGAATTATCTCATTGGCTGGAATTGTGGTGAATAATGCAATTGTTTTGGTTGACTACACCAACCTAATAAGAAAAAGAAAAAGAAAAGAGTTGGCTCTCAAGGAAACAGATCAACTTCCAATCGATGAAGTTAAAAAAGCTATAGTTTTAGGAGGTAAAAGAAGGCTGCGCCCTGTTTTATTGACTGCTATTACTACTGTTCTGGGCCTTCTACCGTTGGCTACAGGGCTGAACATTAATTTTGTTACTCTTTTTACCCGATTTGATCCCCAGTTGTTTTTTGGTGGGGATAATGTTATTTTCTTTGGGCCAATGAGTCTAACCATAATCTATGGACTCACCTTTGCTACTTTTCTCACATTGGTAGTTGTGCCCATTATGTATTTTTTAATCTATAAACTAAAACTTTGGGTGTACCGCATCTTTGGAGCCACTTTAAGAAGTAACATCTAAATGCATTTGAAATAGTCAAACGGCTCCAAACAACTGTTGCACTTGTAAAGGGCTTTACATGCCGTTGAACCGAAAGGACTAACCAGCTCAGTTTCTGTAGACGAACATTTAGGGCAAATCACCTTTGATGGAGCACCTAAAATGGCGTTCTTATCTGATGTTTTATGTTCTGGGGGGGCAATTCCAAACGCTCTTAATTTTTCTTTTGCTTCTTTTGACATCCAGTCTGTTGTCCACGGGGGGTTGTACTGCATTTGGATTTGATAATTCTCGATATTTAATTCTTTTATAACCTCCTCAATATCTGCTTGAAATCGATCCATGGCTGGACACCCTGAGTACGTTGGAGTAATTTTAATAGTAAGTTTTCCTTTTTCAACTGAAATGCTCCTTAATACCCCCAATTCTTTAATTGTTATCACTGGAATCTCTGGATCAGGAATGGACGAAATTTTTTGCTCTATTTCTTCAATTTTAAACATAGAAATTGTTAGTTCCATTTAACAGTAGGTGGCATAGACATTAAAATTGCCTCTGTTGATCCACCCGTTTTAAGCCCAAAAAGTGTTCCTCTGTCCCAAAGTAGATTAAATTCTACATATCTTCCTCTTTTGAGAAGTTGTTTTTCCTTATCATCTTCAGTCCAAGACCGCTCTTTGTGTTGGTTGACAAGTGAAGTTATTGCTTCGTGTGTTTTTAGCCCAACGCTTTTAACAAATTCAAAGTCAGCATTCCAATCTTCAGTATTCATGTAATCAAAAAATATTCCACCTATTCCTCTGGGCTCTTGTCTGTGCGGCAAATAAAAATATTCATCGCAATTCTTTTTAAAGTCGGGATAATAATTTTCTCCGAAGGGATTGCAGGCTTCTTCCATTTTTTGGTGAAAAAAACTTGTGTCTTGAGAATTTAAGATTGTTGGAGTCATGTCTGCACCACCTCCAAACCAAGATTCTCCAGTAACTAGGAACCTAGTGTTGAAATGAAATGCAGGTATTTTTGGAGATTGCATGTGCGCCACTAGGCTTATTCCTGTAGCCCAGTAAGCACCCGAGCTTTCTGTACCTTTGATTTTACTTCTGTAATCTGAGGAAAACTCGCCTGAGACTGTTGAAATATTTACGCCCACTTTTTCAAAAACCTTGCCTTTCAGAATGCTCATTTCTCCCCCGCCCTGTCCTTTGTGCTTCCATTTTTTTCTACTGAAATTTCCTCCATCAATTTCTTGAAACGAGGCGCAAAATAAATCTCTTAGCTCTCTGAACCAATGTGTTGCTTTCTGCTTTTTTTCCTCCATTTCCATAACCTAATTGTCAAATTATTGGTCTTTTTGGTGCCACTCAACATAACTCGTTGCAGTTTCTCTGAGAAACGCTGAACACAAAACAACATTGTTGCTTGTCTTAAAGTTATTGTTCAATATATCTACTATTTCCAACAACATGTTTTCAGTAGTAGGTTGGTAATCGACGTATCTAATTCTTTTATTTTTTTTCTCTAATCCAAGAAATCTAGAGTCATTTCTAAGGATAAGACGATGATCAAAGAGCGGTTTTATTTGCTCGCTTAAAAAAGCTTTAATGTCTCCAAAATCTACTACCATTCCGCAAGTCGACAATATTTTGTCCTTTTCTGGATCTCCTAAAAATGTAACTGTAAGGTGGTAGTTGTGTCCATGAATGTCTTCGCATTTTCCAGAATAACCGTCAAGTGCATGGGCTGCTTCAAACTTAAATTCTTTTGTAACTCTTACCTTCATTCGTGTTTTTTCAACGGTTAATATCTGTTCAAATAAATAATAATTTATTGATTTTTTGGATAAATTTAATCGTTTTATGCTTTTGTACTCTTTTGTTACAACAACATTATACGCTCCGTTTCGTTAAAATCAAAATACACCCTTATGTCAACCTTTGATGACTTAATTCTAAAACTTGATACTTTCATTAGGAAGTATTACAAAAACCAACTTATTAAAGGTGGGGTTTACTTTGGGTTTTTATCCATTTCTTTTTTTACACTCTTTGCACTGTTTGAATTTTTTGGTGAGTTTGGGGTTTTAGGGAGAACATTTTTATTTTTTGGTTTTATCACAATCGGAATTGGTCTTCTTATTTATTTCATTTTAGTTCCCTTGCTTAAAATTTTTCGTCTTGGCACACTAATTTCTCACGAAAAAGCCGCAGATATAATTGGAAGACACTTTCCTGAAATTCAAGATAAAATTAGCAACACCCTCCAATTGAATGCACAAAAAATGGATGCGCTAAGCTCTATAGAACTAATTAATGCCAGCATTGAAAAAAGAGCCAACTTTTTTTCATCCATTTCATTTGAAAAAGTAATAAGTTTCAAAGAAAACTTAAGGCATCTAAAACCTCTAATTATTGCACTGATTGTTTTCTTATTATTATCCTTTATAGATAACTCCATTATCTTTTCCTCTGCTGAACGAATTATTAACTATACAGCGGAATCCTCCACTGATTTCCCATTCGAATTAAACATCGAAAACTCCAATTTAACCGTGCTAGAACAAAGTGACTTTGAACTTTCCTTTGATGTATTGGGAAAACAGCTTCCCAAACAGCTTTTTCTTAAATATGAAAACAAAATTTTTACACTTAAAAAAAACAAACGAAATTTTCAATATACCTTCAAAAACGTAACCCAAAATGTCCCATTTTCCATTGTAACAAAAAACAATCTTTCCGCAAACTTCAATTTAAAAGTTCTTCCAAAGCCAGCTCTGTCCGCTTTTACAGTAGTTGTAAACTATCCAACATACACCCAACTTGTTTCAGATACTTTTGAAAATATTGGAAATCTAAACGTCTACGAGGGGTCTGTTATCAATTGGAATATAAAAACTAAAAATGTTGAAACACTATCTTTGGTTTTTTCAGATTCAACGTACTCACTTTCACGTTTTCCATCTTCATTTGTAAAAGAATTTTATCAATCGCAGCCCTATACTTTTTGCGCATCAAACTCCTATTCAAAATACACAGATTCTTCTTCTTACTTTATTGGTGTTGAAAAAGATAATTTTCCGCAAATTAAAGTTGATGAAACAATTGATTCATCTAACAAAAATATCCGATATTTTTCAGTGCAAGCGTTAGATGATTTTGGCTTTTCGGCTTTATATTTTTGCGTCAAAAAAAACAACGAAGCTGAAGTTCAAAAGACCCTACTTAAAACCAACAAACAATCTAGTGTCTTCTCGTTTTACCATTACGTAGACTTAAATACTTTAAAATTATCCCCTGGAGAAACTGCAGAATATTACTTTGAGCTTTTCGATAACGATGGTGTAAATGGTCCAAAAAAAACCACCTCCAAAAAAACAACTTACTCCTCCCCTTCTCTGAGAGAAAAAGAAGAAAGTGAGAATTCTAAAAACAATGCTTTTAAAAAAACACTCGAAAAAAACATCGATGATGCAATGTCGCTAAAAAATGAGCTTGCGGAACTTAAATCCTCTATTCTAAATAAAAACAAATTAAACTGGGAGGATGAAAACAAGATTAAAAATTATTTAAACAACCGGACAAAGCTCGAAAATCAACTTGATAAAATGATCAATGAAATTGATACTCCATCAGAATCTTTGAATGAAGAATTAATGCAAAAGCAGAAACAACTTAACCAGCTTTTTGAAGATTTAATGAGCGATGAAATGAAAAAGTTGTATGAAGAACTACAACAAATGATGAAAGAGCTCAATAAAGAAAAAATTCTTGAAAACATTGAACAGCTTGAACTTAGCCAGGAAGACTTACTCAAAGAAATGGACCGTTCTCTTGAACAGTTCAAACAGCTTGAAATGGATAAGAAATTAGCCTCTCTTCAAAAACAACTTGAAAGTCTTTCCAAAAAGCAGTTGAAAATTGCTGAAGAGACAAAACAAAAAAAACCAGATTTATTTAAACTAAATGAAAAACAAGAAAAAATAACTGAAGACTTTAATTTTCTAAGTGAAGAAATGAAAGAACTCGAAAAATTAAATGATGAACTTGAATTCAAAAAAAACCTACCTTCTTTTGAGGATGAAAAAGATCAAATAAACAAAGACTTAAAGGAAAGTAAAGAAAGTTTAGAGCTTGAGAAAAATAAAAAAGCGAGTGAGTCCCAGAAAAAAGCTGGGCAAAAAATGCAAAGTCTTGCAAATGATCTTCAATCGTTACAACAAAAGATGCAAGCCCAGTCTCAAGAAATGGATATGAAAGCACTTCGACAGCTTCTTGAGAACCTTATTTCATTTTCGTTTGACCAAGAGGAGGTCATCACAACATTTAAAAGCTTGAACAGTAGAGACCCAAAGTATGTTCAGACTGGTCAAAAACAACGACAACTTGAAGAAGATGTAAAAATAATTGAAGATTCTCTTTTGGCACTAAGTAAAAGAGTTCCTCAGCTTGGGTCACACATCAATTCAGAAGTCGCTTTGATAAAGAACCACTTAGCAAAAACCATTAAATACATAACCGAACGCAAAACACCTCAAGCAAACGCAAACCAGCAGTATGTTATGACTTCGGTCAATAATTTAGCACTTATTTTAGACGACGTGTTAAAACAGCTACAAAAATCTCTTCCTGGAACAGGACAATGTAATAAACCTGGTGGTAACAGCAAAAGCTCCAGCTCTGATATGGAAAAAATGATGGAAAAAATGAAACAACAACTTGAGCAAATGAAAAAAATGATGGGAGAGAAAAGTGGAGAGGGAAAGAAAAAAGGAAAAAAGCCTGGGAAACCATCAAGCGAGGGATTGGCTAAATTAGCTGCACAACAAGCTGCCATTCGGAAACAAATTCGAGAGCTTTCTCAACAACAAAACGAAGACGGCTCAAAAAAAGGAAATGGATTAAAAAAAATCATCAAAGAATTAGAAAAAAACGAAGAAGATTTAATTAACAACAACCTAACTATCGAAACTCTAGAAAGACAACAACAAATAATGTCAAAACTCTTGGAGCACGAAAAAGCTTCAAGAGAACAAGAGAAAGAGAAAAAAAGAGAATCAAAAGAAATAAAAGAACAAGATTTTAGTAACCCAAATCAATTTCTTGAGTATAAGAGAAAAAAAGAAAAAGAAGCTGAATTGCTCAAGTCCGTTCCTCCCTCTTTAAGGCCTTATTACAAGACTAGAGTAAATGAGTATTTTAAAACCTTACAAGATTAAAATGGAAATACCTTTACCTTCTGTTATGCAAAAAATTAACTTCCCCTCAAATGCCAACAACGTTCGTTTAGTTGAAAAGCTAGTAGATGACGTTTGTGCAGAAATAGGCGTTAATGAAGAAAAGTATGGAAATATTTTAATTGCGCTCACTGAAGCTGTAAACAACGCTATTCATCACGGCAACTCACTAAACCCTGAAAAGATTACTACGGTACAATGTAAACAAAACAACCAAAAACTTACCTTTCTTGTTAAAGATGAGGGGGTTGGATTTGATTATGAAAATTTACCAGACCCAACTGATCCAGAAAACATAGAGAAACCTGATGGAAGAGGGATTTATCTAATGAAACACCTTTCCGATGAGCTTTCCTTTGAAAACAATGGGAGTAGCATTGAAATCTCATTTGAACTCTCAGCAAATTAATTTCTTTAATTCAAGTGCCTGTATTTTTTCACAATGAGGATGTTGATTTTCCTATTCAACAAAAGAATAAAAAAAAACGTTGGCTTAAAGATGTCATCGAACATTTAAATTTTAAACTTGGAAACATTAGTGTTATTTTTTGCAGTGACGACTATCTTCTAAGCCTTAACAAGAAACATCTAAATCATAATTATTACACAGATGTGATTACCTTTAATTACTGTAGTAACAAAACCATTTCCGGAGATATATTTGTTTCTGTAGATCGGGTCAGAGCGTTTTCAATAGACACCAACACCTCTTTTCTTTCAGAAATTAATAGAGTTATTGTTCACGGTGTCTTACATTTGTGCGGATTTGACGATAAAAAACCTGACGAAATCTTAAGGATGCGAAAACTTGAAGATTTGTATTTAACAAAATTATAATCTTAAACATCTGATTTTCAATAAATTATAAAGTTTCACGTGAAACATGGCGCTATTAAAAAAATATGATGTAATCGTTGTTGGTGGTGGACATGCGGGAAATGAAGCAGCTGCCGCCGCTGCAAACCTGGGCTCATCTGTCTTATTGATTACCATGAACATGGAGACAATAGGTCAAATGAGCTGCAACCCAGCCATTGGTGGTATTGCCAAAGGACAAATCGTAAGAGAAATTGATGCACTAGGCGGCAAAACAGGAATAGTTACTGACCAAAGCTCCATTCAGTTTAAGATGTTAAACCTTTCAAAGGGTCCTGCGATGTGGAGCCCTAGAGCTCAATGTGATCGAATGCTATTCAGTTCAAACTGGAGAAGAACGTTAGAGCAAACTAAAAATATAGATTTCTGGCAGGATCTTGTTACTTCACTTTTGATAAAAAATGGTGCGGTTAATGGAGTTAAAACCGCAATGGGGGTGGAAATTCTATCAAAATCTGTTATTCTAAATAGTGGTACTTTTTTGAACGGAATTATACACCTTGGAGAAAAGCAATTTGGAGGCGGAAGAATGGGGGAGAGGGCTGCATTTGGAATCACCGAACAATTGATCGAACATGGGTTTGAAGCTGGAAGAATGAAAACGGGAACACCACCACGGGTAGATGGAAGGACGATTGATTTTGAAAAAATGGAAGAGCAACCAGGCGATACAAACCCAACTCGTTTTTCTTATTCTTTTGTAGAGAATTATTTACCATCACAAAAAAGTTGTTTCATCACTTATACCAACAACAATACCCACGAAATACTAAAGGAAGGTTTTGACCGAAGTCCAATGTTTAATGGAGCAATTAAATCTGTTGGACCAAGGTACTGCCCATCAATCGAAGATAAGATTTCTCGATTTAGTCACCGGCCAAGACATCAAATTTTTGCAGAGCCCGAAGGTTGGAATACAATTGAATATTACATCAACGGATTTTCAAGTAGTTTACCTGAAGAAATACAGCTTAAGGGGTTAAATAGTATACCTGGATTTGAAAATGCAAAAATGTTCCGGCCAGGGTATGCAGTTGAGTATGACTTTTTTCAGCCAACCCAGCTTAAGAGCACATTAGAAACCAAAAAGATAAGTAACTTGTTTTTTAGTGGTCAAATTAATGGTACTACTGGCTACGAGGAAGCTGCCGGTCAAGGTTTGATTGCTGGAATAAATGCGCACCAAAAGGTTAACAACAAAGAACCATTCGTTCTAAGCAGAGATGAGGCCTACATTGGAGTGCTAATAGATGACTTAATTACAAAAGGCACAAAAGAACCATATAGAATGTTTACATCAAGAGCAGAATATAGAATTTTGCTTCGCCAAGACAATGCAGACATCCGATTAACTGAAAGATCTCATAACGTTGGACTTGCTTCTGATGAGATGTTAAAAAAGGTAAAATCCAAGATAAACCTTACAAAAAAAACCATATCTTTTTTACGAAAAACATCAACTTCCCCTGGTGAGATAAATACCATCCTAGAGGAAAAATCTTCTTCAAAAATAAAGCAGAAGATGAAAATTGATAAAGTACTATCTCGACCTAAGCTATCCATTGAAGATTTCATTGAAACAAACATTCCGTTAAAAAAATTCATCCAAAAAAATGATATTACTCGTGGGATATTAGAACAAGCAGAAATTGAAGTAAAATACATGGGTTACATTAGCCGGGAGAGAGATGTTGCAGAAAAAATTAGTCGCTTGGAAAAAGTGAAAATCCCGCTCGATATTGATTATAAAAAATTTTCTTCCCTATCAAACGAATCAAAAGAAAAACTCTCTTCAATCCGACCAACCTCTCTTGGACAAGCATCAAGAATAAGTGGTATTAAACCATCAGATATTAGTGTTCTTATGGTTTATTTAGGAAGATAATTGTTCCACGTGAAACACGAATTGATCGACATAAACGAATGCCCAATATGCAATTCGAAAAATAAAACAAGACATCTTTCGGTTGTGGACCACAATGTGAGCAATGACGTTTTCACCATCTCAAAATGTTCTGACTGTGGTTTCCTATTTACCGACCCCATTCCATCAAAAGAGACAATCGGCAAATATTATAAAAGTGATAACTATATTTCTCATTCTGGAACAAAAAAAGGGTTAATTAATTCCGTGTATCATATTGTAAGAAATTATCAAATTTCTAAAAAAGAACAACTGATTAGCGCACTAACGAATAAGAAAAAACTATTAGACATAGGATGTGGGACAGGGGAGTTTGTACAATTCTGTGAAGAAAAAGGTTGGCAAGTATTTGGAACCGAACCAGACACGAAAACAAGAGCACGTGTTCAAATCGAACGCGTATATTCTGACATTTGGGCACAAAAACTAAGTAAAGAAACTTTCTCGGTTGTTACGATGTGGCATGTTTTGGAGCATGTATATGAATTAAATAATAGTCTTAATAAGATTGTTTCTTTAATTGAAAAAAATGGTTTTCTTGTTGTTGCAGTTCCTAACCACGATTCGTTCGACGCTAAAAAATACAAGGAAAATTGGGTTGCATATGATGTGCCTATTCATTTACATCATTTCCGAAAAGAAGACATCAAAAACCTTTGTACTAAACATGATTTAAAACTTATTTCTGTCAAACCACTTATTTTTGATGCCTTTTACATCAGCCTACTAAGTGAACAAAAAAGGAATGGAAACGTTCTTTTTGGTTTTATCAATGGTCTCATTTCAAACATTAAGGCAAAAAAGAATAAAAACTACTCAAGTTTGATATACATATTAAAAAAATGTTAATATGCTTAATTTTAAGCGCCTTTTAATTCTTTTTGATGGTTACGCTTCAGTTTTAAGAAATACTTTGTCAGAACTTAAATATAAAGGTTTTGTATAATGTTTTGATTATCAGTGCATTACAGACGAAAGTGCACTTATTGTCTTTTCTGGGGACTTGCCGTTGTGAACTATTTGAAAAACCGCATCTGCAATGGGTGCGCTAACCTTATATTTTTTATTCAGCTCATTGACACAACTGCTAGCATGAAAACCCTCTGCAATCATTTTCATCTCATTTTTTGCTGCTTTTACGGAATGTCCACTTCCAATAAAATTTCCAAAACGTCGGTTTCTACTATGTAAAGAATATGAAGTTACAAGAAGATCTCCAAGATATGCTGTTGAATTTATTTGACGTTCAATTGGATATATTTTTTCAACAAAAGACTCAAGTTCCTTTATACAATTTGAAATGAGTACCGCTAAAAAATTATCTCCGTATCCGAGTCCATGACAAATGCCTGCTGAGATTGCATATATGTTCTTCAGGACTGCGGCCAACTCAATACCAAACAAATCCTGGCTAGTATATGAACGAATGTACTTGGTTGAAAACTTTGCTGCTAGCAATTCTGCAATGGATATATTCTTACAAGCAAAAGTTAAATAACTAAGCTTTTCAGAAGCAACCTCCTCGGCATGACAAGGACCAGAAATAATTGCTATTGATTGCTCTGGTACTTTAAATACCTCGTTGAAATATACTGCAGGTAATGCATTTTGCTGAGGAATAATTCCTTTAACAGCAGAAACAATTATTTTTCCATTTAAAATTTTATATGGTATATTTTTAAAGATGTTGTGAATAAACTCTGATGGAATAGCCACAATAAGAATATCAGAGGAATCAATAAGTTCATTAATGTTTACAAAAAGTTTAACTTTTGCTACATCGATTACAGCAGAAGAAAGATACTTTGGATTGTGCTTAAACTCTGTGATATGATTTTGCTGATCCTGTGACCTTAACCACCAATTAAGATGATTGTGAACTTGTAAAATTTTAACAATTGCTGTTGCCCAGCTACCTCCACCAATAACGCCAATCTTATAATTTTTTTTCAAAATAATTTGAGTCTTTAATATGTTGGTTCAATTCTTTTATGCAAATTTTCAACCACTCTGTGTAGTTATTTGGGTGTTCGATAATTTCTTTATCCAAATCCGTCAGGCTAATGTACCTGTAACTGGCTACTTCAGCTGGATTAGGAATGGGAAGGGTGTCGCTTTTACCAACAAAAACCCAATCTAATTCATGTTCAATTAAACCTTTATCAAGGTGGGCTTTATAAATAAAACTAAAAACATTCTCCAAATTACATACCATCCCCATTTCCTCATTTAATCTTCGGTTAGCTGCGTCTAAAAATGATTCATTTTTTCTTGGATGACTACAACAGGTGTTGGTCCAAAGACCACCAGAATGATATTTAATATGTGCTCTTTGTTGTAATAATAATTCATTGTTAGAATTGAAAACGAAAACAGAAAAAGCTCTATGCAATAGCCCTTTTTGATGTGCCTCCATTTTCTCCATAAAGCCCTGAACATTATTATCTTTATCAACTAAAACTACCTCTTCCATTCAATTAATTTAATTTTTTTTCTCTGTTCGCCAATTCCCATGCGGTATAAAACACATACTTTGCAGTAAGATGGAGCTTGTCAAAATTAATCTTTTCATAATCATCTGTAGGTTTGTGATAATCTTTGTGAATACCACTAAAGTAGAAGATTACTGGTATGTTGTTTTTTGCAAAATTGTAATGATCCGATCTGTAATAGAATTTATTTGGATCTGATTCTTTATTGTACCTGTAATCAAGCTCCATATTAATAAAGCTACTGTTTATTTTTTCACTAATGTTGTGTAAATCACTGCTAATCTTATCTGAACCAATTAAATAAATGTAATTTATATTGGTGTGAATTGTATCCATTCGACCCACCATATCAATATTCAAATCTACTATTGTGTTCTCTAGAGGGTATATTGGATTGTCTGTATAATATCTAGAACCAAATAGCCCCTTTTCCTCACCTGAAACAGCAAGAAACAACACACTTCTTTTAGACCCTATCCCCCTTTTTTTTGCTTCACTAAAGGCTTTTGCCAGTGAAAGCAAACAAACCGTACCTGATCCATCATCATCGGCACCATTACACACCTCTCCGTTGTCAAATCCTATATGATCGTAATGAGCTGATATAACTACTATTTCGTCCTTAAGCTCATTACCTTCAATGAAACCTATTACATTTTCAGCTTCGGCCAAATAATTAACATCAACAGAAAAATCTACAAAAGCACTATCAAAATTTGTGTTAATATATAACTCTTTTGAAATGCAAAAGTTTGGTAAATATGTTGCTTTTGTAACCACATCCTGGTGCATACGCATTTGTGGATAAAGCAGGTATCTACCTATTCTTTCAACAGAGGATTGATAATCTTTTTTTACTGTAATTACCCCAACAGCACCTTTTTCTTTTGCTGCACTTTGTTTTTTTCTCCAATTTTCCCAGCTACTTGATAACTCAGAACCCTCTGGAATTCCTTCCTTTAAAAGAACCACCTTATTTTTCACACTGACGTTAAGATAGTCGTTGTACTTCTCATCTGCTATACCATAACCTACGTCAACAATCGGCACATTAGAAATATTCGTATCCATTGAATTTCCAAATAAATAAAAATCATTAATACGGGTTAATTTCTTTCCGTTTATGGCTAACTCCACACGATTAAAATCAATTACAGAGACATTGAATTTTTGAAAATAATCTCCTGTTTTAGTTGGCGAAACACCATAGCTGATTAGTTGTTTTTTAATGAAGGCTGCTGCTTTTTTTTGACCTGGTTTTGTGGTTTCTCTTCCCTCTAAAGAATCAGAGGATAAGACAGAAAGATTTGCCATTAAATCTTCCATTCGAATTTCTTTAACTAATTCTTGAGCGTCTGTATAATTTGCTTCTAATTTTATTTTCTGCGTTTTATTAAAAAGAGCACAAGAATAAAAAAGGAAGGGAAATAATAAGTAAATAAAACGCTGCTGTTTAATCACAATTAATTTTATTTACCCTTCTTAAGTGCCTTCCTCCCTCAAATTCAGTATGTAAAAAAGTATCGACAATTTCAAGGGCTTGACTCTCAGTAATAAATCTTGCCGGCAACGATAAAACATTCGCATTGTTGTGTTTTCTTGCAAGAGCAGCTATGTCTTTATTCCAGCAAATGGCCGCTCGGATATTTTTATATTTATTTGCTACCATACTTACACCGTTTGCACTTCCACATATAAGAATAGCTGTAGGAACATTATTTGTTAGCATGTCTTCTATCAGCTTATGAGCATAGTCAGGATAGTCAACGCTCTCTGTGCTAGAAGGACCAAGATCATTAACTTCATAATTGGTTATTAGACATTTAGTAATTGCAGATTTTAACTCTACGCCAGCATGATCAGAACTAATATTAATCTTCATTTCTTTTTATTAACATAAAAACAAAAATATGCTTTAAAACATTGTTAGTTACTTTTTGCAATAGTTTTTGTATAACTCAGTTATTTATATATTCGAATTTTTTTCGTTTATCACCGCTTCATTTATTAATAAATATCAATTATTTGCTCACATATTATGAACCGATTTTAGATGCTTTTTTTAATTAAAATATTAACTGTTAGTGTAATAAATTTGCTTTTGTGATTTGTTTAAAACCATTAGAACAACTTAAGAAACAGATTATTAACAAAAATATTTCTGTTGATAAAGTGTTCTTTTCTTTTTATATGTGATATTTACAAGAAATATGCCTCTTTTTTATCATCAATATCAACATGCTAATAATAGTAATAAAAATTTATATCTAATTTATATAATATTATTTGTGTTAGTTGAAAAAAGCGTAGCCCAGCAAACTCAATTTTTTTTTGAAAATGGAATTGTTAGCAGTGAAGGAATACTAAAAGATGGGAAACCAGATGGGTATTGGAAAACTTATTATGAAAATGGCACAATAAAATCTGAAGGGAATAGAGTGAATTTTGCTTTAGACAGCACATGGATGTTTTATTTTCAAGACGGAAGAATTAACAAAAAAATAAACTATTTAAACAACAATAAAGAGGGCTTTTCCTTTATTTTTTCCAAATCTGGAAATCTTCTTTCGAAAACAAACTTTTCTGACAATTCTAAAAATGGAGAAGAACTAATATTTTGCCCTTTTGTGAATTTGGATAGCTCTTATTTAAGTAAGAAAAACCACTACAAAAACAACGAATTAAATGGAATGTGTTATGAATATGATTCTATTGGAAACACTATTACCATTTTTAAATATAATCTTGGAATGCTATTGACTAAAGAAAAAATAAATCGTTATGATCTAAACAATCAAAAGCACGGGATTTGGAAAACATTTCATACAAATGGGAAAGTTAAGTGGGAAGCCAATTACATTCATGGAAAGTTAAGCGGAAAGGTCAAAGAATACAATAGAAAAGGAGGAATAAAATCAATTCAATATTTCAACAACGGCTTACTTTCCGAAAAAAAGTCTCCAGTATTTTTTTCTCTTAACAAACAGATTAATCAGGACGGAACCATTGAAAAAGGAATGGTCATAAATAATAAAAAAGAAGGAACTTTCAGAACATACAATGAAAAAGGCGAATTAATTGTTTGCAATAATTATAAGAATAACATAAGACTTTCAAAAGGTCTGGTGGATTCTTTAAATTTCAAAATAGGTGAGTGGATCTATTATTATGAGAATGGTTCAGTTAGAGCAAAAGGAAACTATAAAAAGGACATCCAAGAGGGATTTTGGGAATACTTTTTTCCAGACAAGTCTTTACAGCAACAGGGAAAATTTAAAAATGGTTTACCAGAAGGAGAATGGACCTGGTGGCACAACAATTCAGTTGTACATAGAAAAGAAACATTCAAAAAAGGTAAAGAAGAGGGTGAAATTATAGAGCAAGATTCGACAGGAAAAATTATCACCAAAGGCTTCTATACAAACGGTAGAAAAGAAGGAAGTTGGTATTATTTTGTTAATGATCATAAGGAAGAAGGTTTTTTTGTTGATGATTTAAAAGACGGTAAATGGAAATCTACTTACAGTAACGGACAAGTACTTTTCGAAGGAAGTTTTATAAATGGAATACCAATTGATCAACACACATTCTATTACAAAAACGGAAAAATAAGAGAAACGGGAAGTTATTCAAACGGTCAAAAAGACGGAGAATGGAAAAAATACAATCAACTCGGAGAAGTTATTCTATCTATAGTATACAAGAATGGTGAAGAATATAAAATTGATGGTGTTAAGGTAAAGAAGAAAATAAAATCATGAATGTAGAAGAATTCTTTATCGCCTTTTACGAATCAAGGGCAAATGCCTTTTGCTTATTAGACAATCAAACCAAAATTGTTGCTTTAAACAGTGCTTTCTTTAAATTGCTTGGAGGAAAGGTTGAAAAAAAGATGTATTTAAATAAGGATTACTTTTCTACAAAAGTTCATGCATTTTCCGATGAAGAAAACATCAAAAGTGCCATTGAAAAAAATGAAAAAAATTGGTCTAAGGTCATTCATTTACAAGACCAGAAAAATAAAATCACTCCATACAGAATTAAAATTGTTAGTATACTTTTTTCAAAAAAACAGTATCAATTAATTGAAATTGAAGAACAACAAAAAAAACAAACAGTTGATGCAATTAAAGAACTGGAAGTTGAAATTCTTCAACATTTAAAGACGCAATCTAAACTTAAACAGACCGAACAAATAACAAGAAATATTTTTGACAGTTCTCTTGATATGATAATTGCCTCTGACAAAAATGATCAAATAACAGAATTTAGTCCATCTGCGCTCAAAGTTTTCGGCTATCAAAAAGCAGACATACCTAAAATAAAATTGAAAAATTTATATGTTGATCAAAAACAGCATGGTTCCATAAAGGATGCAATAAATAAAAATGGATTTTTCAGAGGTGAGATATTAAACAGGAAAAAAAATGGGGAAGAATTTGTATCGTTTCTTTCTGCATCTCCAATTATCAATGAGCTTGGAGATATGATTGGTTACATGGGGGTATCAAGAGATATTTCAGAGAAAAAACAAGCCGAAATAAAAATAATTGAAAGTGAAAAAAGATATAGAGAATTATTTATTAATCTATCAGATGCCATTATTATAGTGAATGAAAAAAACGATATAATGGAAATGAATCCTGAGGCATGCAATTTATTTGGACTCAAATTAAATAAAGATAGAGTTATAAATCTGTACGATTTCATTGAAAAAAATGACTTAAAAAAAACAAAGCTAAAATCAAAAGAGCTAAGAGAAAAAGGAGAAATTAAAGGATTAGAAATAAATATAATTGACGCAAAATCTAGAAAAAAAACTGTAGAACTTTCTAGTAATGCAGTTTACGAAAATGGAAAGTTCAAAGGTTCCAGAGATATCCTTAGAGATATAACAGAAAAAAAGATTACCAATGATGAATTAAGAAAATCACTCAATGAAAAAGAGGTTCTTTTGAAAGAGGTTCACCACAGAGTGAAAAATAACTTACAAGTAATATCAAGTATTTTGAATTTGCAAACCTCATACGTTGAGGATAAAAAAACATTAGAAATTCTACGAGAGAGTCAAAATAGAGTTAAATCCATGTCGTTTATTCACGAAAATCTATATCGAACGAAAGATTTTAACAAAATAGATTTTACAGAGTACATCGAGAATTTAACCAAAAGTATGATTCATTCCTATCAATATGCTGAAAACAACATATCCCTAGTTCTTGATTTAGATCCTGTGTTTTTATCAATGGATCTTTCTATTCCTTGTGGTTTAATTATCAATGAGTTGTTGTCCAATTCCCTTAAGTATGCTTTTCCTGAAAAAACAGGAATTATTTCAATAAGTATAAAGAAAACAAGCTTTAAGAGAATAGAAATTATTGTAGAAGACAATGGAATAGGTTATTCAAAAGGCTTAGATTCTGATAACGAAGGTTCGTTAGGGATGCTACTGGTAAGAACTTTGATCAATCAAATAGACGGAAAGATTACTCTTTTAAAACATAAGGGAACAAAATATTTAATTACTTTTGATAGATAATCATTTCTTTTTGATAGATTAATGACTTAAATTAACGTATAAATAAAATTTTTTCTAGAAAATGGGAAAGGTTAATGTTTTACTTGTTGAAGATGAAAGTATTGTTGCTAAAGACATCCAGTTGAGTCTAAAAAGACTTGGTTACAACGTCCTAGGAATAGAAAATACTGGAGAAAAAGCTATCTCATCTGCTCGAAAATTAGATCCAGATATCATTATCATGGATATAATGTTAAAGGGAAAAATCAACGGTATAGAAGCCTCTGAAAAGATTAGAAAAGAACAAAATATTCCAATAATCTATCTTACAGCATACGCAGACGAGAATACGCTTTCCAAGGCCAAAATAACAGAGCCTTATGCATATATTATAAAACCTTATAAAGAGATAGATTTACACACCTCTATTGAAATGGCTTTGTATAAGCACAGCAAAGAATTGGAAATTCTAAAGGAAAGAGACATGCTTTACAACATTGTCGAAAATAAAGACAATACAGAATATATTTTTGTAAAAAGTAAGTCTAGATTGATAAAATTAAATACGAACGATGTAATTTATATAGAGGCACTAAAAGATTATGTTGTTATCAATACTTCTGCTGCAAGATATACCATTCATTCAACTATGAAAGATATTCAGAAAAAAATGCCTGAGGATAAATTTTTAAGAGTTCACCGCTCGTATATAGTTAATCTAAATAAAATAAGCGAAATAGAATCACCAAACCTCATTCTTGAGGGAAATAAAAAAATTATTCCAATAGGAGGATCTTTTCGTGAAGGATTACTTTCAAAAATTAATTTGATTTAATGAAAAAAATAGGGTTGTTTGTATGTTTTATCTACCCTTTTTTATTTTTTTTTTCTCAGGATTGGAAAGTAGAAATTGCTAAAGATAATTTTTTCACAATCGAAGAAGATTTTCCTGACTCAAAAAAAAAACACCTAAATATTGAGGTCTTCAATGCTGATAAAAATTTCACACTATCCAGAATAGGTAGCTCAAGATTTAGTGCACAATTTCCAGATGATTTTAAATTAAAGAAAGGAGATTCCGTGCTTTTATTAAACGAAAAATTTAATATTGAATTTTTTATAAATAGACATAAAGTGAGTAGTATTTCTCACTTTAATTACGTTCCCAATCCCAAGGGTTTTTTTCAACTCTCAAGCGTTACATCAAACATCAATTTTCCCATTGCTGAAAAAGAAAAAATTATTGATCAGTTTTTTTGGGAAGACCAGCTAGGAGAAAATTATTTTGTTAGATCTCAAAGAGAAAACAAGGATTACAAATTCATTTACTTTTACCATTTCATTGCTGAAAAAGAAAATCTTAAGTTGATTAAAAAAATTTCCGACAAATCTTCTTCTGCTAGTTTATATCATAACATTGAAAGTATTCAAATAACCGATTTGAATGAGGATATGATTGCAGAAATTAGCTGTACTTATTTTATTAATGAGGCAATAAAAACGGTTCTAACAACTGAATCAAAAAAATACTATTTAAGAGCCGATAAAGAAAATAAAATTAGTTTAGGTTCAAACTTGAGAAAAGAAGGAGAGTTTAAACGATTCTTAATTCAAAAATGTAAAACAAATAATTAAATGGCTTGTCTTTATATTGTTCCAACCCCAATTGGTAATTTGAAGGACATTACGGTTCGAGCTATTGAACTATTGAAAGAGGTAGACTTAATTTTAGCTGAAGATACTAGAACAACAAGTCGGTTGTTAAAAGAATACGATATTTCAACTAAGTTAAAACCATATCATTTACACAATGAACATAAACTTACTGGTTCAATAGTTGATGAAATAATAGAAAAAAACAAATCATATGCTCTTGTTAGTGACGCAGGAACACCTGGGATTAGTGACCCGGGATTTCTACTAATTAGAGAAAGTATAAAAAAGGGACTTGACGTAATAGCTCTTCCGGGTTCAACAGCATTTGTACCAGCAGTTCTACAGTCTGGTTTTCCAACTGACACTTTTATTTTCGAAGGTTTTCTTCCACACAAAAAAGGAAGACAAAAAAAAATAATAGAAATCGCACAAGAAACACGAACAGTTGTGCTTTATGAATCTCCACATAGATTATTAAAACTTTTAAATGAACTAGGTAAAAATATTCACCCAGAAAGAAAGGTGTCTATTTCAAGAGAGTTAACTAAAAAGTTTGAGGAAACAACTATCGGAACTATTGAGAAGTTGTTAAAAAAATACAACCATCAAAAACCAAAAGGAGAGTTTGTTGTGGTTGTACAAGGAAAAAATTAAAATCTATTTTGGGTTTAACAATTATAACTCGCTGATATCAGTAATTTTGTTTTTTCAATTTATAGTATGAGTGAATACAACCCATCAGAAATAGAGAAAAAGTGGCAGCAGTTTTGGAAAGAAAACAGAACATACAGTGTCAAAGAAGACATTTCTAAACCAAAATTTTATGTCCTGGATATGTTTCCCTATCCTTCAGGTTCAGGATTACACGTAGGGCACCCCCTTGGATACATTGCCTCAGATATATACGCAAGATACAAACGATTATTAGGCTACAATGTACTTCATCCAATGGGTTACGACTCATTCGGATTACCAGCGGAGCAGTATGCCATTCAAACCGGTCAGCATCCTGCAGTTACAACTGAAACAAACATCAAGGGTGGATATGATAAAGCAGGAAATAGAGTAACTGGTTATAGAAATCAGTTGGATAAGCTTGGTTTTTCATTTGATTGGGATAGAGACTTGAGAACATCTGATCCAAAATATTATAGATGGACGCAATGGATTTTTAAACAAATTTACAACTCATGGTACAACACAATTGAAAATAAAGCTCAATCAATAGACACACTTATTGAAGAATTTGAAAAAAGAGGAAATGCCAATGTAAAGGCCGCTACAGATTTTGAAGAGATATTTACACAGGAGAATTGGAAGGCATTCTCAAATCAAAAAAAGGAAGAGATTCTATTAAATTACAGACTTGCTTATCTTTCTGAAACGTGGGTTAATTGGTGTCCAGAGCTTGGTACTGTTCTTGCAAACGATGAAGTAAAAGATGGTTTCTCTGAGAGAGGAGGTTATCCCGTTGTACAAAAAAGAATGAA
>JAZADZ010000021.1:0-8240 GCA_036123135.1 Bacteroidota bacterium
TTTTAATTATCTTCCAGTGGACAATAACTACAAGATAAAAGTTAATCAGGATGGCGATATTGTACTTACCCTGTTTAATGAGGATGGTAAAGCAATTCTATTGGCAAACGAAAAAGGTGAATTTGTCTTTAGAGAATTATCCCACTCTGGATCAAGTTTTATGTCACTTATTGATGAAAACGACATAGACCTTTCTACCGGAAAGGTCGATTTTAAGGGTCAATTTAGGTATCAAAAGTTGAGCACAAATAAACCCTCTTCAATGAAAGTTTTTCTTGTTGATGAGGATGGAAATATTATAATGGAAACCGAAACAGATGAGTTTGGTAATTTTGTTTTCAAGGATCTTCCAACTGATAAAAACTACATTGTAAAAGTAGATGACCAAAACGATATGGTTCTAATGGTTTTCAACAATGTGGATCACCTTGTTGCAATGATGACCAAAGGGTCAAAAGGAACTTTCATCTACAGAATGCTCGATACAGATAATAATGTTAGCATTGATTTAATTACCGAACAAGAAGGGGAGTTGGTCTTTCGAAAGGAGAGAATGATGGTTTCTGGACAGTTTGTTTTTGAAAATTTAGACGGAAATTCAACTAAAATAGACTTTGATATATTAGATAATGAAGGTCATCTTTTGATGCATGCTGAGACAGATGAAGAGTTTAAGTTTCGATTTGAAAACCTTCCTTTGCTTGAAGATTTATTATTTAAGATTGATGAAAACTCTCCTTTCTTTAATGCTGATGTTAAATTAAAAATTCTAAATCGAATGAATGAAACTTTAATTCAATTGGAGAAAGACGAATTGGGAATGTTCTCTTACAAAAGAATCGTTTCATCAAAATACAATACTACTGAAGTTGATCAGCTTGAAAATAACGAAATTGTTAAAGAAGAGCGATCATTTCAGATTTCAAATTATGTAATATATTATCCAAATAACGGAGTTCTTATTGATGCTAAATACACCGCTGTTTTGGATTCGATGGTACTCTCCCTAAACGATGACAAAAATGCAACAATTCAAGTCCACGGTCATGCCAGCTCTCTAGCATCTGAGGACTATAACATGAAACTTTCTTTAAAAAGAATGCAAAAAGTGGTTGATTACCTCACTGGAAAAGGAATCTCGAACGATAGAATTCTTAAAAATGCATTTGGAGAATCTCAGTTAGTAAATTTTTGTGAAGACGATAAGAATTGTGAGGATGAAATGCATAGACTCAACAGAAGAACAGAGCTCAAGATAATAACAGAAGATTAATTTTTATAAACCTGTTCTCCCGCAACAAATGTGTAAAGCACTTTTGTTTCGAGAATCTCATCTTCTTCAATTGAAATTAAATCTTTATCCAAAACCACCATGTCAGCAGCTTTTCCAATTTCTATAGATCCTTTCACGTTTTCCTCAAAATTTGCGATAGCTGCCCATATTGTCATTCCTTTAAGGGCCTCTAATCGTGTTAGAGCATTTTCAATTTGAAATCCATTTTTCGGCTGTCCGTTAAGGTTTTTTCTAGCAGTTGCAGCGTAAAATGTATGAATTGGATTTATGTTTTCAATCGGGAAATCTGTTCCAAGAGCTATTGACCCATTTTGATAGAGTAATTTTGCGTAGGCGTAGCTGTTTTTGATCCTTTTGTTTCCAAGTCGTAGAATTGCCCAAAGCATATCAGAAGTGGCATGTGTTGGTTGCACCGAGGGAATTATGGAGTATTTTCTAAATAAAGGAAAATCATTTTCACTAATAACTTGAGCATGTTCTAATCTCCATCTTTTATCATTGATGTCTTTAAGAATATTTCCATAAATATTTAATATGGTTCTTGCCGCTGAATCTCCAATGGCATGAGTACACATTTGATAATTACAATTATAAAGTTTTTTGGCAGACTCTTTAAAATGATCAATGGTATTCAATAACATTCCGTAATGGGATGAATCATTTACGTCACTGTATGGCTTTATCAAACATGCACCTCTAGAACCAAGGGCTCCATCGCTATAAAATTTAAATGCCCTAACAGAAAGTCTCTCCGTGGTAAATGGTTTTTTAAGCGAATCTACAAAGTATTTGAAATTTTCTTTATTATCGCTAAGCATTGCATAAATTCTAATTTTTAAATCGCCTGATTGATGTAACTTATCAATTAGGAAAATGTCTTTTTTATTTAGTCCAGCATCATCTACAGTTGTAAGACCATGAGCTAGACAATTTTTTTGAGCCAACAATAATGCTCTAGTTTTTTCACTTTCAGAGGGTTCGGTAATTGCGCTGGCAATGAAGTTCATTGCATTGTCTACTAAAATTCCAGTTAGCTTGTTGTTAATGATTTCAATATGTCCACCTTGAATTTTAGTTTCAGTTGTAATTCCAGCTAGATTCAATGCCTTTTGATTGGCTAACAATGCATGACCATCAACCCTGTAAAGAGCAACAGGATTGTTTGGAAACAAACTGTCCAACATACTTTTGTTTGGGAATGAATTCGATTCCCATAAATTTTGATCCCATCCATTACCAATGATCCAATCACTATTTTTATTGTAATCTAAACATCTCTTTATTACTTCACTGAAAGAAACACAGCCCTTGAGATTAATCTGATTTTCTTCAATTCCATAAGTTAAAAAATGACAATGAGCGTCAATAAATCCAGGATACAAATAATTTGACTTTAGATCGATAGTTTTCGAAGAACTGTATTTATTTAAAATTTGATTCTCTTTTCCAAGGGCAATGATTTTACCTTCCTGTACTGCCATAGCTTCATAGATATTATTCATCGGATCTACTGAAACGATCGAACCATTATGCAGAATTAGATCGACTGATTCTTTTCTAAAGCAGTTAGAAAATAGAAAAGCCAAAGAAATTGTGTAAAAGAACAGTCTCATTTTAAAATTTTTAAGGTTTTAAATGTTGAGGTTTTCAATAAAATAGCAATTAAAAACGGAAGAGCAATAATTTTATACCGAACAAGTGCTCCAGAGACAGGAGTTATTATACCGATTAATGCATAATTAATTAAAACGAATAGAAAACAAAAAATTAAAAAGTTGGTATTTTTTTTCAGAATGGAAGGGCTTTTAAAAACATTAAAAAACGAATAAATTATCAAGCAAATAAAAATTATGTTCTCAAAAGCCGATGGAATTTGAATGTTTTTTTTAATGTCCCATAAAAAAGGTCTTGAAAAAGCATTAATAATTCCAAACGGTATGGCTTTAGCTACAGAAAGATGCGTTGCATCAAGTTCGTTAATTTCAAAATAGCTGCCGGCATTTTTGTATTTCGACTCAGAGATGAAGCTCTCTTGTTTTTGTTCAATCAGAGTAATTATATCAAATTTAGGATTAACTCTTTTTAACCCAAAAGACATAACTGTAAATAAAAGAATGCTTACTAAATAGGGGACAATTTTAAATCTAAATGCTGAAATGTGATTGTATAAAAATGGTAAAAGCAATAAAATTAAAATACAGAAAACATAAAATTTCAGAAAAAATAGAATGGCTGAACAAAACAACAAATGGATAAGAGAAAATGGTAAATACTTTTTCTTTTTAATCTCATGAAGATGAAAAAAAATGAAACCAACAGCATATATCATCAACGGTTCTTTTAACACACCAGAGCTCCAAAATAAAATCGATGGAGTTAGTGAAATACAAAGAAAAAA
The DNA here is from genome assembly GCA_036123135.1 of Bacteroidota bacterium. Classification (GTDB taxonomy): domain Bacteria; phylum Bacteroidota; class Bacteroidia; order Flavobacteriales_D; family Parvicellaceae. The sequence goes on from JAZADZ010000021.1 coordinate 3,693, forward strand.
TAGTTTCTCATTTTTTTTAACGTAATCTACAGTTCCTTTAAAAAGTGCAAATAGACCAACAAAACTAAAGAAGCAAAAAAACAAAATGTGTATAGTGTAATATCCAAAAGAAAAAATTCTAATTATTGCATTGATTCTAATTATTAATCTTGCGTCATTAAATATGTGGGAATTGTAATGACTATCCCAATGATTCATGTTTATGTAATAATTGTTATTAAAATAATCTTTATCTGAATCTAGTCCTAAAATAATTTTTGTAAAATCAATTGGATTTTTTGAAAGAGAATTGTGTAACACTGCACTATCATCAAAATACTTGAATACATCAGCATCCTGTCTATTGTACTGACTGTTAGAATAATAGCTATTGTAAATCCAAAATACAAACAATCCCACCGTAAACTTTAAAATGAAAAGAACTCTGATTAGTTTGGTTGATATCCATTTGGATTTAAAAAATTGCCACTTTTCAATAAGAACAAGAATTAATCCAATATATATTATAACTAATATAAGTTCCATAAAGACAAATATAAGCACCTTGAAGGGCAATTAAATGATATGTAAAATTTATTAATCAATGTTGATAAAATGAATGGATTAAATGCTTTTCAATTTTATTGGTTTTGGTACATTTGTCGCTTTAAAACCTTCGCATGAATTCTTCTGAAAACTCTGTTATCTCAACTGTCAAACAAGCCATTGAATTGGGGCTAAAATCCGACGAGTTTGATCTAATTTGTGACATAATGGGAAGAACACCCAATTTTACTGAGCTCAGTATTTATTCTGTAATGTGGTCTGAACATTGCTCTTATAAAAATTCAATTAAATGGTTGAAAACTCTTCCTAAGGATGGCCCACATATGTTGGTGAAAGCTGGTGAGGAGAATGCTGGTCTTGTTGATATTGGCGATGGCTTGGCTTGTGCATTTAAAATTGAATCTCATAATCACCCTAGCGCTTTAGAGCCTTACCAAGGAGCAGCAACTGGAGTAGGAGGAATCAACAGAGATATTTTTACAATGGGGGCAAGACCGATTGCTCAACTGAACTCTTTGCGATTTGGTAAAATAGATTTAGATAGAACCAAGTGGTTGGTAAAAGGAGTTGTTAAAGGAATTGGCGATTACGGGAATTCATTTGGAATTCCTATTGTTGGAGGTGAAGTATTCTTTGACGAATCCTACGACCAAAACCCTCTTGTCAATGCTTTTTCTGCAGGTATTATGGAAGTTGGAGATATGATTTCGGCAACTGCTTCAGGAATTGGCAATCCAGTTTTCATTGTGGGTTCATCCACTGGAAAAGATGGTATTCATGGAGCAGCTTTTGCTTCAAAAGACATTACCGAGGATTCAATGGATGATTTGCCTTCTGTTCAGGTTGGCGATCCTTTTCAAGAGAAATTACTCCTTGAGGCCACATTAGAACTTGCCAAAACAGATGCTGTAGTTGGAATGCAAGATATGGGTGCTGCTGGAATAACATGCTCTACTTCTGAGATGAGTGCAGCAGGAGGCGTTGGAATGAAAATTAATCTTGATAAGGTTCCAACCAGACAAAAAAACATGAAGGACTGGGAAATTTTACTTTCAGAATCACAAGAAAGAATGCTTGTTGTTGTTGAAAAAGGTAAAGAAAAAATCGTTCAAGAAATTTTCAACAAATGGGACTTAAATTGCGAGCAAATTGGGGAAGTTAAAGAGGGTGACAATCTGGAATTTCATATGGGTGGAAAATTAGTTGCTAGTGTTTCTCCAGAATCTTTAGTGCTTGGAGGTGGAGCGCCCATTTATGAAAGAGAATACAAAGAACCAGCATATTACAGTGAGTTTAAAAATTTTTCAATCGATTCAATCCAACAACCAAAGGATTTGAGAGAAGTTGCAAATTTTTTAATAGAGCATCCTAATATTGCTTCAAAAAAATGGGTCTACGAGCAATACGATAGTATGGTTGGTACAGTGAATATGTCTACAAACAATCCAACTAACGCTGGCATTGTAAACATCAAAGATACCAACAGAGCACTGGCCATGTGCGTAGATTGCAATTCAAGATATGTTAATGCAGATCCTAAAATAGGAACTTCAATTGCTGTTGCAGAAGCGGCTAGAAATATTACTGTTTCAGGAGGAAATCCATCCGCAATTACCAACTGCTTAAATTTTGGTAACCCTTACAATCCGGAATCATATTGGCAGTTTGTGGGGGCAATAAAGGGAATGTCTGCAGCTTGTGAAAAGTTTTCAACTCCTGTTACAGGCGGAAATGTAAGTTTTTACAACCAATCTATAATTAATGATCGAGAGGTTCCTGTTTTTCCAACACCTACAATTGGAATGCTTGGAATTGTCGAAGATAAAAGCCACATTACTTCTTTAAATTTTAAAAATAAAGGTGATTTAATTTTTCTTCTTGGTGAGACTGTTGAAGACATTTCTTCGTCAGAGTATTTGTACAGTTATCATAATGTCAAAGCATCTCCTGCTCCATATTTTGATTTACAAAATGAGTACGATTTACATCAATTGGTGAAGTTACTAATCGCTGAAAAAAGAATTACTGCAGCTCACGACTGCTCTGACGGAGGGTTATTTATTTCTCTTGCTGAAATGGGGATGTCCGGTAATTTAGGATTTGATATTGTTACAGACTCAGAAATTAGGGAAGACGCATATTTATTTGGTGAATCCCAAGGAAGAGTCGTGGTAACAATAGATAGAAATTTTGAAGACGAATTTATTGAGTGTGTAGAGCAAACATCAGTTCCTTTCATTCTTTTAGGTCATGTTACTAAAGGGAAAGTTGTAATTGACGATGAACACTATGGCTTTATCAATGAATTTAAAGATAAATTTGATTGTGCTTTGGAAAAAAGACTTGCTTGATGTTTTTAAATTCTGTTTCTTAGTTAAAAAAACAAACTATGCCTTTTTCACTAATTTCTGATTCCTTTTTCTTTATACTTCTATTAATCGTTTTGTACAAAACTATTATGATTATTCCTGAGCGTTCAGCATGGGTAATCCAACGGCTTGGTAAATACAACAGAATATCTACTCCCGGATTTAAACTTAGAATTCCATTCATCGAATCAATTGCATCAAAGGAAAACTTAAAGATTCAACAGCTTGATGTCAATGTTGAAACCAAAACTTTAGATGATGTTTTTGTAGATTTAAAGATTTCTGTTCAATATCGTATTTTAAAAGACAAGGTTTACGAAGCATTTTACGAACTTGAAGACCCACATGGTCAGGTAGCATCCTATATTTTTGATGAAGTCAGGGCTGAGGTTCCAAAGCTTAGATTAGATGATGTTTTTGCTAAGAAAGAAGATATTGCAATTGCTGTTAGAGATAATATTTCTGAACAAATGCAGCAGTATGGATATAAAATTGTAAAGACGTTGATTACAGACATTACTCCCGACGAGGTAGTAAAGGTGTCCATGAATAGAATCAATGCCGCCATGAGAGACAAAGAAGCTGCTGTTCAAGAGGCTGAGGCAGAAAAGATAACGATTGTAAAAAGAGCCGAAGCGGAGGCCGATAGCAAACGTCTTTCCGGAGAAGGTATTGCCCAACAACGACTTGAAATCGTCAGAGGTTTCAAAGAGTCTGTCGAAGATTTCCAGAAGGCATTACAAGACGTTGATCCTCAGGAAATTATGCAATTTGTATTAATGACTCAGTATTTTGACACCCTTACCGCAATTGGATCAAACAGTACCAACAATACCATTATGGTTCCTCACTCCCCTGGAGGAATGAAAGATTTTCAGCAACAGATTATTGATGGCACAATCATTGGAAAAAAAATGACAAAAGATTCTGAGAAAAAATAGGATTCCAATTTTCTTTTAAAATTGATTTTCTCTAGGCAACCATTTTAATTTAATCCGTTTTAAAGTTTGGAAATGTAGTTGTAACTTTATTCAATAATGTCTACCCACAAATCTTGGCACTCATGAAAAAAATTCTTTTTTCTTTATTATTCATTATTTCCTTCACTTTTTCGGGCTTAGCATCACATGTGCCTGGAGGAAATATAACGTATCAGTGTGTTGGTCCGAACACATATGTGGTTACGTTGACATTATTTGAGGATTGTGGAACTGCATTTGAGACCAATGGACCAGAGCCCATTACTGTTTCGAACAATTGTGGGTTAAGTTTTGGTCCTACGATTAACCTTCCTAACATTGCTTTTCAGAGTGAAGTTTCTCAGCTGTGTCTCACCAATCTTCCCCAGAGTGAGTGCAATGGTGGAACACTTCCTGGTGTTTACATGCACGTTTGGCAAGACACGATTACATTGCCTGGTCCATGCGATAGTTGGACATTTTCATATTCTTCTTGTTGTAGAAACCAGTCCAACAATTTGGTTGGTACAGGGAACAATTACTATTGGGAGTCTGTTTTAAACAGTACTACTGCTCCATGCAATACCTCTCCGGTTATTACTTCTCAGCCCATTCCGTATTATTGTGTTAATCAGCCAGTGGTATATAACTTTGGTGCTTACGAACCTGATGGT
>JAZADZ010000022.1:0-5165 GCA_036123135.1 Bacteroidota bacterium
CCCTTATGTTGTTCAATCATGAAGCCCCAGGAAGGCATAGGAATCTGAACTCCAATCCCAAGAAAACTTAAGCCAGCTTCAATAAGGATGGCAGCTGCAAAGTTGGAGGCACAAATCACAATAACAGGACCGATTATATTAGGGAAAATATGTTTACTTATGATTCTAAAATTCGAAAAACCTAATGCACGTGAAGCAATAATAAATTCTTTTTCTCGAATGGACATTATTTGACCACGAACCACCCTAGCAAGCTCTACCCACATAGTTAATCCAACAGCAAAAAATATTGTGGTAAATCCTTTTCCAAGGATTAAGGTTAATGATATAACTAAAAGAAGTCCTGGAATGGACCAGACTAGATTAATGAACCACATAATTAAATCGTCAACCCATCCTCTAAAGTAACCAGCTAGAGATCCTAAAAGGAGACCAATAGAAAGTGAAATTAACACAGCAATTACACCAACTGAAAGGGAAACTATAGTTCCTGCCATGAGCCTACTTAGCATATCCCTTCCTTGTTTATCTGTTCCCAAGAAGTATGTTCTCATCTCAATATTATTTAATTTAATTTCATTTTTGAGCTCAGAAATACTAGCTGTCAATTTTTCTCCATTTAGTAAGGTAAATGAAATATTACCCGAGGATATTTGCTTTTTCTTAGAGATTTCCTTTGCAGATAAGGGATAAACAACGTCAACAATAGAAAACGACTTGTATGTTGAGGTCTCAGAAAACTCATCGTTGGTAAATTCTTCAATAATAATTGATTCGTTTTCAAAACGAAAACTGTTAAACGGAACATAAGCATACATGTCGGTTTGACCACCAAAAAATAGTTTACCAAAAAAAGAAACATTTTTGATTTTTTCATTTCTTCTTATCTTCAACAACTTCACTTTAGCACCAGGATTTAGCCTTGAAATTTGTTGGATTTGATAATTTGCGTTGACTGAGCTATCAGGTCGAATGTTTGCACCAAGAATACTTATCAGAACAGCAATCAAAATAATTGCCAACCCTACCATAGCAGCTGTATTGGATTTTAATTTTATCCAAGTATCCATTGAAGAAATTCTTTTTATAAATATAAAACTAAATGGGTCTATCCTTCCAATTGGCAGTTTTAAAAATAGAACATGTAATTACATTCAGTAAATGAAAAGGATAAAAAAAATAGGTTAATGTGAGGTGTGTTATTGAGCTATACGTAAATGAAAAAGTTTTATTTGAGGATAGCAACAACACATCAAGAACAAACTTTCCAAAAAGTAACACAAGTAATGAAATTATAAAAGAGTGCTTAATGTGGAAGATGATAATTGGAATAAACATAATATTGCACAATACAACATTAACACCAACAAAAAAAGAATATTTATTGTTCACTTTTCTCATCTTTGAGGCCCATCTAACCGCTCTAAAAATCATTTCTTTGTAGGATTTAGGGGGAGTTGTGTAGACTGTCAATTCTTTTTGGTTGAAACCAGAAATTAAGGTCCTATCGAACTCAATAACTTTTGAAAGTAAAAACAAATCGTCTCCTGATGCATACTTTAAATTAGACTTGTATGGATCAAGTTCAAGAAATAATTCCCGTTGATACATTACTCCAGCACCATTAGCAAGCAATGGAGTGTTAAATCCAAGACAAGAGTATGTGATTGAGGATAAAATTGAAGACTCGATTGAAGATAAAAAAATTCCACCTTTAGACTCATTTACAGGGAACAAATACATTTTTTTTCCTATTTGCATATTAGATTTTAAGTCATTTAAAAAGTTGGGTGCGATATATGAATCAGCATCTAAAGTGAAAATCCAAGGAGTGCTTGCTTTTTTAACTCCATACTCTATAGCAGCTTTTTTTCCAACTAATGTTCTTGGTAAATCAAAAATCATATTACTTTTTTTAAATCTAACAGTCCATTTCTTTAGAAATTCCAAAGATCCGTCGTCAGAATGATCATTCACAAAAAGAACTGTTAAACTAACAGCAGAATCATCTAAATTTTGTAAACATCTTAGCGTGTTTTCCCACCTTAAAAGTTCATTTCTAAAGGGAATAATCATCGTTATAGAAAGCTCTCCATACGATTGCTTATTTCTATTTTTGTTCTGTTTGAAACACCCAATAATAAGCAATATCCAAAGAATCGAATAAATGACAATTGGAATATAAAGGATGAAAATCAACTCAATTTATATTTGATAAATAGCAGAACAACTCCTCCGATTAAAGCTGAAAATCCAACATTAACAAACCAAACTAACAAGGATATTAAAGGACCAATTAACCCAAGAGGAGTTGCTGAAGACAAATAAAGTGCTAGCGCCTCTCTAGTTCCAAAATTTCCTAAAAAAGGAGATGGTATAAAGGTAACTAGACCATATAATACTCCAACAAAAATAAGAACATCAACAAAGCTGAAATCAATTTGAAAAAAATTGACCAACAGTAAATATTGTAAATAAAATACTAAAAAACGCAGCAATGAAACCACAATTATTTTAAGCTTTACTGAACCACTTATTTCTTTCACATATACTAACCTTTCAATAAAACCTCCCACAATTGGCCAACGTTTGAATAGCATCAAAAATGAATATGGATAAACGAAGAGAACGATTAAACTAAAAAAAAGAAGTAAAAAAAGCCCTTGTAAAAACAACAACTGATTAAAATCAATTTCTAAAAGAGAATGACTTTGTAATGACAAAGTAAGGAAAGCCATAAATCCAAAAAAAACAGTTGCCATAAGCTGGCTCAGGTTACCAATTGCAGTTAAAGCAGTAATTTTTAGTTTACTATGTTTTTGTAATACTCCAATGCGACCAATAAATGTTCCCATTCTGTCTGGAGTAAAAAAAGCAGTGAAATTCCCGGCGTAAACTGCTTTGAGTGAGCTAAACAATGAAATACGTTCTGAGCTATGAAATAACACATAAAACTTTAATGCCTCAAAAAACCAATTCAAAAATTGTAAGACAAGAATAAGAGAACAATACAAAAAGAAACGAATAGAAGAAAAGTCAATTTTCAATGAAAAGAGTTCGTGTTTTCTGTCTTTTAACACATCATACAAGAAATAAATTGCCAACAAGAAAAAGAAAAACGAAATAAAAAAAAGAAGTTTATTATGTACTTTTAGTTTTTCGATGATATATGATTAATACAACAAATGTAAGTCTTTGATTTGATAGATTTCGATAAAATCATATTGGGAATTGACCCTGGAACAAATATTCTTGGATTTGGAATAATTGGAATAAAACAAAATGAACTCTCCATAATAACTTCAGGCGTTATTCGGCTGAGTAAACTCTCTAACCATGAGCTTAAACTTAAAAGTATTTTTGAAAAGGTTTCAGAACTGATTGAAAAATATCTTCCAGATGAAGTTGCCATAGAGGCACCATTTTTTGGGAAAAATGTTCAATCTATGCTTAAACTTGGAAGAGCCCAGGGTGTTGCAATGGCAGCAGTTCTAATTAAAGACATCCCAATTCAAGAATATTCCCCTAGAAAAATAAAAAAATCAATCACTGGTAATGGTGCTTCTAGCAAAGAACAAGTCGCTCAGATGCTTCAAACAATTCTCAAAATGAAAGAACTTCCTAAGTTATTGGATGCAACTGATGGGCTTGCTGCAGCACTATGCCACTTCTATCAAAGTAATAACATTGGCGGGGAGAAAAATTATTCTAATTGGAAAACCTTTGTCAAGCAAAATCCTAAAAGAATCAACTAACTATTAATTAGGGCAGCAACTTTGATAAATTCTTCATGAGATAATTTTAACTTTTCTTTAGAAAAGTCCATGTCAGCAATAGAATTAATTGGTATTAAATGAATGTGGGCGTGAGGTACCTCTAAACCAATCACACTAACTCCAATTCGATCACATTCAATTGATTTTTCAATTTTTTTAGCTACATTTTTAGAAAACACCATCATTTCAGCTAATAGATTTTCAGGTAAATCAAAAATATAATCAATTTCCTTTTTTGGCACAACCAATGTATGACCAATGGCAAGTGGCATAATATCGAGAAAAGCAAAAAACTTTTCATTTTCTGCTATCTTGTAAGAGGGAATTTCTCCAGAAATAATTTTTGAAAAAATCGAAGACATTACCTTGTTATATCAGTAATTTCAAACTGCATCACACCTCCAGGTGTTTGAATATCAGCAATATCGCCCTTTTCTTTTCCGAGTAGTCCTTTAGCAATTGGAGATTTAATCGAAATTTTCTTTTGACTTAAATCGGCTTCATTTTCAGCAACTAGAGTGTAACTTATTTCCATACCATTTTTAATATTTTTTATGGTAACTTTTGATAAAATCAAAACCTTTGAGGAATCTAGCTTACTATCGTCAATGAGTCTTGCTGTTGAAAGTTTGTTTTTTAAATTAGCTATTCTTGCTTCAAGCATTCCTTGAGCTTCTTTAGCAGCGTCGTATTCTGCATTTTCTGAAAGATCACCTTTATCTCTGGCCTCAGCGATTTGTTGAGATATTTTGGGTCGTTCAATGGTCTCAAGTTGCTTTATTTCATCCTTTAAATTTTGCAATCCTTCTTCAGTATAATAACTTACTTGTGACATAATTTTGACATTTAATAATACTTTAAAACAAAGAAAATCCGCCAAAAGCGGACTTTCTAATTAATTCGGCGACAAATATAATGATTTTTAGAAATTAAAATGTATCCAAATCTGGAGGTCGGAGTACTCCAAACCATTTCAACACGCGCTCGCATCCACCGTCCACTTTGATGTGTATCAAATACACTCCACTCGCTATCGGTATGTTCGCATAATTCTTTAAATCCCAATCAATGTACGTTATTGGACTGTCTTTTTTGTATTTTCTCACTAACATACCATTGGTTGTGTATATGTCAATAGTACACACATCGGGTAAGTTGGTAATCTTAACTGTATTGTCCAACTTGTTTTGCTCATAATTCGAATACGCATAATACGGGTTTGGTACTACATTCAATAAATCACATGCACTATCTGCAGATGCTGCATCGTTGGTCACCACTGCTATGTCGTCCATCTTAAATGTATAGTACGGATCCCAGTTGTTCTGTGACGCTTCCCATCCACTCATGTTATCTCCCATCTCTATGTACGGAGATGCTACCCTAAGC
>JAZADZ010000023.1:0-12559 GCA_036123135.1 Bacteroidota bacterium
TGCCTCAACTAGTATGTAAAAAGGCCCATTACTCCAATCAATAGATGAAAAATTATCTGATGAAACTCCGCTTCCAACTGTTAAATTAATTAATCCATAATCATTAGTATTTAAGGAATGTGTTTCAACATAAACAGTTGGACCAATTGAAGAGCCTTGAAGTAAACTAAATCTTAAATCAATTGGTTGATTGATAATTGATTGGCCATTAGCATCTCTCAGGACAGATTGGTAGGAAAATCCCTCAGGAGATTGTGAATAAAAAATTGTTGTAATCAAACAACATATGGGTAGTAAAATAATTTTTTTCATTTTATTTATTTGATAATAATAAGTTCAACTCTTCTGTTTTTTTTGCGACCAAGTTCTGTTTTATTGGATGCGATAGGTTTTTCTTCTCCATAACCTTTTGTTTCAATTCTTGATTTAGAAACTCCAGAACTAATTAAAAAGTTTGATACTGATTTTGCTCGACGTATGGATAGTATCATATTATAATTTTTACTCAATGTGTTGTGTGCTTCAATCGAATATTTAATTCCTTTTCTTTTAAGCATGACTTTGGCAAGAAGTGTATCTCTTTTTGCATCAGTATGGCCTTCAATTCTTAATTTCCAGTTCGAATTATTGTTCATTAACTCGGCGATTTGAAGAAGTTCATTTTCAAATGAGTTTGTGATAGTAGATTTGTCAAATTCAAATTCTATATTTTCAAAAACAAAGTTCATTTTCTTTTCTTCGAAAAGTTCCTCAACTACAGAATCGACTGGTTGACTTTCACTAAAATTTGTTACAATTGAATCATGTAAAACTTTATCAATTTGAAGTTCCCTCAGAAAATTAGAATCGGTCTTTAGTTCAGTTATTCCAATATTTTTTACAGTTTGATAACTAAACTTATCTGAAAACTTTTGTTCTCTTTTATTGAATTTGAATCCGACAACAATTTCATGAGTTGACCCTGTAAATCGGTTGATGTTTGAAGTGGCTAAGTCATAACTGTAAGAAAGAACAGCACCATTTAGCTCAATTCCAGCAATAACCGAAAATGCAGTTTTAATTCTATGAGATAAACCAAAAATATATTTACTTTTATGTTTGGCAAGAAGAACTAAATCACTATGAAAAATTCCGGATTCTAGAGACCTTAATAGAAATTTAGGTTGAAGAATAAAATTATTATCCAATTGAATTGAGTATGATGAAATTAACAGAAATTGTCTTCTAAGGTTGTTGTAATAGATATTTCCTAAATTGTCGTCTATTCTAGATTGTAATATGTTAGAAGCAGAAATTCCAATGTTTAATTTATTAAGATCAAGATTTAAACCTATGTCTAAATCTGCGGTTAATTTGCTCTGCTGTCCAGATAAAAGATTATCGTTGGAATTAATTAACTCTAAATTCGAAAAATCCCCTGAAAATTGATCAAGAAATGCTCCAACTCCAAAGCTCAACGATGAATTGTTGTTAAAATGTGTTTTTTTCGCATAGTTGAAGTGTAAGCCACTTTGTCTGAAAGCTCCTCCGTGAAAGTCTTGTAAAAACTGAAATCCGAGAGCATTTTTTGAATTTAATGAAAAACTGCCCCCAAAATGAAACGTTTCTGGACTGCCATTGAAACCAGACCATTGGTTTCTGTAGGAAAGATATACAGGATTAAACTTATTTTCTCCCGCTAGAGCTGGGTTCAAAATATAATCAAAATAATAAAACTGAGTGTTCAAGGAAACCTGCTGAGAAAAAGAACTCAATGAATAAAAAAAGAGTAGAATTAATAATATGTATTTTAAAAAAAACTGCATATAATCTAATATCTAACAGTTAATGTCCCTGTATATACCTTATTTAATGAATACAACTCTATGATGTAGTAATAATCTGATGTAGGAACTCTTGAACCATTATAAATTCCATCCCAAGGGGTGTATTCATTTGAAGACGAATACAATGTATTTCCCCATCGATTTAAAATTTTTACAGAATAATTTTCAGCAGAAGAAATTCCTTGAATTTCCCATGTATCGTTAACCCCATCAGAATTAGGTGAAATTCCAGTAGGTATGAAAATAAAAATTTCATTGTCTATGAAAACATCAATTGTATCCTTACAGTCGTTATCATCCATCACAATTACTTGATAAGTTCCTGGAGATAAATTAAACTGATCCGAAAAGTCATCAAAATCGCCATTACCATCAATGTCCCAGTCAAATAAAAATGGTGCATTGCCAAAAACTGATAACTCTACATCTCCACCGGAACCATCAAAGTATTGATTAATTGTAGAGGTGATTATCGGTAAATCATGTAACATTAGCTGAAAAGAATCAACTGCTGAACAACCAATAGAATCAGAAATTTCAATTGAGTACAATCCATTGCTAGTGGCTACAATTGACTGGGTAGTATCCCCGTTATTCCACATGTAATTGAAATGGTCTCCTGCATCCAATACCACAGAATCAACACCACAAAAACTTAAATCTGGCAAATTGAAGATTAAGTTGCAAATATGTCCTGGCTGATGGAATCCTTGAGTAAAATGAAAATTTGAAATACTTGATTCAACAACAACCTCACCAATTGTCCAGGAAATAAACTGATTTCCTGAAATTGGTCCTATATCTCCACATGAAGAGTATATAAACTGATCTGCTGAAAGTTGCGAATTTGCTTTAAAGCATAATAAAGCAAATATACCAAAGAGTATTTTGATTCGATTTGAGGGCATGTTGGGGTAGTTAATTGACTTTAGTAAATCAACACCATCAAACATACAAAAAAATTAAATACTCTTGTCATCTTACAAGATTTTAAAATCTCATCAATTTAATTGAGTTTATTTTGATAATTGTTTCTATTTAGTCGAGTTAATTTTAATCTTTTGTTAATGAGATACAACTCAAATGTTTTAACTTTATGTTTAGATTATGAAAGCTATTCACAAGGACATTACTAGAGCCTCTACCCTTCCAGGTTCTTTCTATCAATCTCAACATTTATTCGAAAAATCCAAGGAGCAAATATTTGCTAGAACTTGGCAAATTGTTGGTGACAACTCCAATCTTAAACTGTCAAATAATGCTCAACCATTCAAATTTATGAGTGGTTTTATTGATGAACCTCTATTACTCATTTGTGACAACGAATACAACGTCAATTGTTTTTCTAATGTTTGTACCCACAGAGGAAATTTATTAGTTGAAAACAATTGTATTGTCAAAAAAGACATAACATGCAAGTACCACGGTAGGAGATTTACAACCTGTGGAAAATTTTTATCAATGCCAGAAACGAACGGAATGAAAAATTTTCCAACAGAGCAAGATAATCTTACAAAAGTTCCTTTGCAGAAATGGAAACAATTTTTATTCTCCTCTTTAGAACCGAGTAATATATTATCTGATTTCATCTCTGAAATGGAAGAAAGAGTTGGATGGATGCCCATTGAAGATTTTATATATGATCCAAATTCATCTAGGGAATATTTGGTTAAAGCAAACTGGGCTCTATATTGTGACAATTATCTTGAAGGTTTCCATATCCCTTTTATTCACAAAGATCTAGCCAAAACATTGGACTATTCAAAATACAATACTGAAATTTATAGCTATTCTAATCTTCAACTTGGTGTAGCTTCTGGAGGTGAACACTGTTTTGATCTTCCAACAGATTCTATTGATTATGGCAAACAAATAGCTGCCTATTATTTTTGGGTATTTCCAAACATGATGTTTAATTTCTATCCATGGGGATTATCTTTAAATATCGTTAAACCAATCTCAACCAAACTAACAAAAGTTGAATTTAAAACCTACGTTTGGGACGAGTCTAAATTGGAACTTGGCGCAGGCTCAATTTTAGACAAAGTTGAGCGAGAAGATGAAGACATTGTTGAACAAGTTCAAAAAGGGGTAAGTTCAAGATTCTACAAACACGGTAGGTTTTCGCCAAGGATGGAAAAAGGTGTACATCATTTCCATTCACTTATTTCAAAATTCCTGAACGAAATTTAGTTTTTTGTGATTTTAGCAATTCTAATACTTGCATAAGCAAAAAATATAGTCATTAAAGGACTTATCAAGTTGAAAAAACAATATGGTAGATAAGTTAATGTTGCGACACCTAATACTCCAGCTTGAGTTGCTCCACAAGTATTCCATGGTATTAAAACTGAGGTTACAGTAGCAGAATCCTCGAGAGTTCGACTCAGATTTTTGGGATCTAAATTGTACTTTCTATAGGAGTCTGAAAACATTCTCCCAGGGACAACAATCGCTAAGTACTGATCGGATGCAGTAACATTAAAAAATAAACAAGTTCCTGAGGTTGTTAGAACCAGTGATTTTTTGGATTTAACAAAAATCATAATACTATTGGTAATTCTTGAAAGTAAACCTGTTTTTTCCATGATTCCTCCAAAACTCATGGCACAAATAATTAACCATATTGTATTGAGCATTCCAGACATTCCACGTGTTGAAACTAGATTATTGACTGCTTCGTTTCCTGTGTCAACAGAAACATCTACAGTCATAGCATTCATAACGGTTACATAAGAGGATTTTAAATATGAAAAATTTCCTGAAACTGTTTCAGAATCTAAGCTAGACAGCTTAACAATTAAATCGGGCTGAAAAAAAATAGCTACTAAACCTCCAGCAAGAGTACCAAAAAGAAGTGCTGGTATGGCGGGTACCTTCTTAATAATCATAAAAATCACAATTGCAGGTACAAGAAATAACCACATGCTAATGTTATAAGAAGAACTAATAGCTTCTTGCATTGAATTAACATCCGAAATTTCACCTTCAGAACCAAAGTAAATAAAACCAATTGCTAAAAATAAAATCAATGCAATTACAATTGATGGAATTGTTGTGAACATCATGTATTTGATGTGTGAGATTAAATCAGTTCCAGCCATTGCCGGAGCTAAGTTGGTAGTATCTGAGAGAGGAGACATTTTATCACCAAAATATGCACCAGATATAATTGCACCGCCAATTAAACCTTCAGAAATTCCCAATGCAGTACCGATACCAAGCATCGCAATTCCAATTGTTGCAATTGTAGACCAACTACTTCCAGTAGAAAGGGAAACAATTGCACAAATTATACAACACGCAAATAGAAAAATGGAGGGGCTTAAAATTTCTAACCCATAATAAATCATTGCAGGTACTATTCCTGAAAGCATCCATGTTCCAGCTAAAGAACCAATTAAAAGTAAAATTATCAATGCTCCCATTGCAGAGGATATACTTTTTACAGCACCATCAAGCATTTCATCCCAAGGCACTTTCAAAAAAAAACCTATAAGTGCAGCAATGGCAGCTGAGAATAATAGCGTAAGTTGATTTGAACCCGAAAGTGTGTTGTCTCCATACAACCAAACGTTGGTTGCCAACAAAATAATTAAAGAAATTATCGGAATTAGCGCTAATAGTAAAGATGGCGATTTTCTATTATTCATTTCGATGAACTGAACCTTTAATTCAAGTACTAATGTATACAAATAATTAGGAATTGTAGGTTTCTCTAGCGTATTAAGTAAATTGATATTTTACGTTAAGGAATTGTAAATTTTTTAATCAAATTAGTAATATTGCATTTCCAAAATTTACGTTTTCGTTTGAAATCACAAACATTCATTCATTTTTTTTTAAAACCCATTGGAATACTCATTCTAGTTCTTGTTTTATGCAGATGTGCTGTAAACAATGAGGAACCTAATCTAAAAAATTTTGAATTAATTGAAATCCAAATCCCAGATTCTAGCTTAAAAATTTTAGAAAAGAATAAGGAAAAAGCCCTTGAACTTGGTATAATCACACCTGATTTAAAAAAATACCTTGGCGCTAGTTTAGTTTACAACAACAAGAAAATACCAATTAAGTTGCGTTTTAAAGGCGATTGGATTGACCATCTTAGAGGAAATAAATGGTCCTTCAGGATTTCTATATTAGGTGACAACTCTTTCAATGGAATGAAAACTTTTTCAATTCAATCTCCTGAAACCAGATCATTTTTAGAGGAATGGTTAATACATAAGTTGTTCATTCAAGAAGATATTTTAACCACAAGATATGACTTTAAAGAAGTTAAACTGAATGGCGTAGATTTGGGTGTATATGCTGTAGAGGAACACTTTCAGAAACAATTGATTGAGCACAACAAAAGAAGAGAAGGACCCATAGTAAAGTTCGATGAAGAAGGAATTTGGGAAACAAGAATAAAAAAAGAATTTTACACTACTTCTTTCCCTTTTTTTGAAGCTGCAAACATCATTCCTTTCAAAAAAAATAAGACACTAAAAAAAACTTCGTTAGTAAAGAATTTTAATCGAGCCTCAAGTCTTATGCTTGAATATAAAAAGTTAAATGGAGATTTAAATCAAATCTTTGACCTCGAGAAGGTTGCAAAATATTATGCACTTTGTGATCTAGCAAGAGTAAGACATGCATTTCATTGGCACAATCAACGCTTTTACTTCAATCCTGTTTCAAATCAGCTTGAACATATTGGATTTGACTGCTTTGCCGGTTTTGATGAAAACGAAAAAGATATTATTTATGGTTTCTTAGAATCTGATAAAGTCGTGAAAGAATCAGAGTTTTTAAACAAGCAATTTTTCAATTCTTCAATTTTTAAAAATCATTACATCAACTATTTAAAAAAATATTCTTCTAAAAAATTTATTTCTAAAATTGAAAGTGACCATTTAATAGAAATTAATCACTTAATAAATAAACTTCAAATTGAATATCCTAATTACACCTATAATTTGAACAGATACATAAAAAATGCAAGATTAATTGATAGCTTACTTCCAGAGTACGAAAGAAATGATTATTCGTACTCCTGCTATAAAACCAGTTACAGTCACTTGGATACGATTGGAGAATTTTTTTTCCCCTCCATAGGAATTAAATCAAATTGGAAAAACAGTAGAAAAAAAGAAGAACTAGTAATTAAAAATTACCATTTTTCTGATGTTGAAATTGTAGGTTATTTCATTGATACTTCAAAAATTATCCCTTTAATGAATGAGGAAAAAAGCAAAATTATTCTTTCAAAATACACCACTTTTCCAGATTCTATTTTGTTAGAAGTAGACACTAATGCAATTGGAATATGTTTTATACCAAAAAATACAAAATCAAAGGAATTCAGTAAGATTCAATATTGGAAATACGATGCTAATTCATCAATTGAACGATTTGAAAATACCTCAACTATTGATAGACTACCTTCTGATTTTACTATTGATACACTTCAAAAAACCATCTCTTTAAGCAAAGGAAAATACAATTTTAAAGCAAACATTACGATTCCAGAAAATTGGTTACTCAAAGTTGAAGAAGGCACTTCAATCGAACTTAATGATTCCTGTTTTATTTTGAGCTACTCCCCCGTTCAATTTTTAGGTTCAAAAAACCAACGAATCTTATTCAGTAATGGAAGCTTTATTGTAATTGGCTCACCAAAAGACACTTCGATTTTAAACTATGTTGATTTTGAAAATTGTTATTTAAATCCCAAATCAAACTGGACACTCACTGGAGCTGTAACGATATATAACACAAACATTCAAATTAACAATAGCACATTCAAAGACAACCTTTCTGAAGATGGTTTAAATTTAATTTCTTGTAATTTCAATTTAGAAAATTCAGTAGTTGACAATACGTATTCAGACGGTTTTGATGCAGATTTTTGCAATGGAAGAATTTCTAATTGTACTTTTTCAAATACAAAAAATGACGGAGTTGATATTTCTGGAAGTTCTGTTTTTATTGAAAATAGTAAACTTTTCAATATTAGAGACAAAGCCATATCATCAGGTGAAAATTCAACTTTAAAAGCTAGTAATTGCGTGATTGATCATGCAAATATTGCCTTTGCTTCTAAAGATAAATCCATCATCAATATCAATTACGTCAATGTATCAAACTGTAATGTGTGTTATGCAGCATTTCAGAAAAAACCAGAATACAATCCTGCATCAATAATAGTTTCCAATAGTACAGAAATTAATAATAATTCTTTACACCTTATAGATTTCAATTCACGCCTTGAGATCAACAAAACAACAATTATTGGTAGTGAACACATCAATGTTGATTCTCTCTATATTCCCTTCAAATAAGTGTCTTTTTTTTTAGTTCCTTTGTCTTTAATTGTATAGACATCAGAACTATAGTTTTCATATTGTTATATCTATTTCTTTATCAACATGGTATTTGCCAAAAACAGCCAAAAAATAAATTACAAGTAAAAGGGCAAATCGTAAATTCACAAGGTAGAGTTCCCAATGTTCTTATTCGATTGGTAGAAAAAAATAAAGCTGCTGATTCTCTAATTATAAAATCTGGAAGATATGACATACTAATTCCATTGGAAACTGAAATTTTATTGGAATTTATTGCACAAGGTCATTATGTAAAACGAATTGCTTTTGACACTCATGTCAATGGAAAGAAAAAACTTCCGTTCTTTGATTTAAAGATTAACTTAAATGAAATTGATTTGTGGAATCTTTCTGAAAAGAATTTAGATTTAATGGACTTCCCAGTAGCTTACATACGTTACAATTTCAAAAAAAAATTATTTTACGACAGCAACGAAAAATACAGTAGAATAATCAACAAAGAATTATCCAATGTAAAAAGGAATTAAATAGTATATTTAATATATACCTTCAACAATGGATAAAATTTTAATAGTAGACGATGACTTTTTAGTGCTCGAACATTTAAAAAACATTCTATCCTCCGAAAATAGAAATGTTTCTTTTGTTGCAAAAGCAAACCTTGCGCTTTTAAGAATTGAGAAAGAACAGTTTGATCTAATTCTACTAGACGTGAATATGCCAGATATTAATGGACTAGAACTCTTAAAAGAAATCAGATCTAGTGAAAAACATAAGGACATTCCAGTCATTATGATTACAGGAAACAACGATACTGAAACATTTGTAAACTGTTTCAACAACGGTGCAAACGATTACATTGAAAAACCGATCAACAGCATTATATTAAATTCTAGGATAAATGCAGCTATAAAGTCTAGAAAACAAATCAAAGAAAATTTGGAAAAAACTGCTAAAATTTCAGATTTTAAAATTCAGCTTGAAAGACAAAAATCCATCCAGTACCAACTTAGAAGTTTGGTTTCCAGGATGAATCCTCACTTTATCTTTAATATTTTGAACTCCATTCAATTTCATGTTTTGGAAAACAATCAAAACAAAGCATTAGAGGGAATCTCTGGTTTTTCAAAACTTATTAGAACTTCTCTTAATCAATCAGAGAAAGATTTAATTTTTTTAGACGAGGAAATAGACTTTTTAACCAATTATCTTGTTCTTGAGCAAAATAGACTTGGTGAAAAATTACAGTTTAACCTAAATATTACTGATGAACTTTTGGAAGATGAAATAATGGTTCCTCCGATGATTATTCAACCGTTTGTGGAAAATGCAATTGTCCATGGAATATCTAATTTAAAATCCAATGGTTTAGTTAATATAAATTTCTCTAAAACCAACGAACATCTAATTGTTGATATAACAGATAATGGAATTGGAAGAGCAGCGGCTGAACTGCTAAAAAAACAACGAAAAGGAAATAAGCATAAATCTAAAGCGCAAAGTATCATAGATGTAAGAATGGAAATGTTTAGCCAGCTACATGAAAATAAATTCTCTTACAAAATAAACGATCTTGAAGAAAATTCTGAATCATTAGGAACTTCTGTGGTCTTGCAAATCCCAATTGATCTTGAAGCTTAAAACAATAAAAAAAATCTTTCATTACCAAAATGATAACGTTTGGAAAAAAAGACTCGAATTGAATTGAAAAATCTGATAAGTTTGCTCAAGCTTTACAATCAAAACTAAAGTTCAATGAAAAATCGGATATTTAATTTACTATTTTCAACTCTAATTCCTTTATTTTCATTATCACAAAATAGCCCTGTTTCTTTAACTGACACGACAAGTGGATGTATACCGTTTAATGTTAACTTTCAAAATCCAAATCCAAATGCCATTTCATTCAGTTGGGATTTTGGAGACGGAAATCAATCAATCCTTGAAAATCCCTCCAATACATACATTCAAGCTGGGCTCAAAACAATTCAATTAATTCTTGGATTTAACAATGCTCCAAACGATACAATTGTATTAACAGATTATATTGAAGTTATCGTTTCTCCCACAGCAAATTTCAGCCTCAACAATCTTGGTACATCTTGTGAAAACCAAAACATATACGAATTCGAAAATTTAAGTACCAATTCCACTTCCTCCTACTGGGACTTTGGAGACGGTTCAACAAGTTCCAGTTTGAATCCTAATCATACTTATTCCTCAAGTGGAACCTATCCTGTTACTCTTGTAGCAAACAATGGAAACTGTGTATCTACCTCAACATATTCCTCAATAATCATTGAAGAAAATCCATCAGTTACCGCTAATTCGTCCTCTTTATTTTCTTGTGATTCTACCAATCAATATAATTTTACAGCTGCATCATCAATCAATCAACCCAATCTTTTATGGCAGTGGAATTTTGGTGATGGGAATTTATCTAATTCTATAAACACCTCTCATATATATAATGCTTCGGGAACTTTTGATCCGTTTGTTGTAGCTACAAATGCATCCTCTTGCAGCGATACATTTTTTCTCAATACAATAGAAAATTGGATTTCTCCAGTTTCAACAATATCCGCTCAAAATTATAGCGGATGTGAGCCCTTTTCTACTCAATTTTCAATTCAATCAAATGGAACAATATCGAATGTTGACTGGGATTTCGGAGTGGGTTCAATAATTAATTCAATTTATGACACAATTTCATACACGTATTCTTTGAATGGAATTCACAACGTAAGCACATTAGTTACTTTTTCAAACGGATGCAACGCCCAAGTTGATTTATTACAACCCATTACGATAAATCCTGCTCCAATAGCAAATTATTCATTTTCTGATTCTTCAGGATGTGCACCTTTAACTGTTCAGTTTCAATCCTCAACAAATCAAGGCAATTCAGTAGTTTGGAATTTCGGAGATGGCGATTCTTCTTTAGTATCACAAGGCTCACCCTCTCACACTTATTTAACAAATGGTTTATTCTTCCCTCAACTTACTGTTACAGATCCAATTGGGTGTAGTTCAACATACACCTTAGATACAATAAATTCAGGCGGATTCGTCGCGGATTTCTCTTGCTCAGTTCTGACTGGGTGTACTCCTCTTACAGTTGACTTTACCCCTACAAATTCTGGTGCAACTTCTTGGTTCTGGGATTTTGGAGATGGCAACACATCAAATCTTGCTCACCCAACTCATGTTTATACTAATACTGGAATCTTTGACGTTGAATTAACAATTACAAACGCTTCTGGATGTATTGACACCATTAACTATTCCTCACTGATTGAATCTTACACAGAAACTATAAATCTTCCACAAAGTGATTCTATTTTCACCTGTTCTCCATTTACTTTTAATCCAAATGTTCAAAATTTAGCCTTAACCAATTATCAGTGGGATTTTGGAGACGGAACAACAGCAAGTGGTACAAATCCCAGCCATGAATATCAAAATAGCGGATTATACACAGTGGAATTAGCTGCAACCACTCCAAATGGTTGTTTGGCACAAATTGATGAATTTGCTGTAGTTACTGTAAATGGTTTAGAAATTGATTTGGATGTATCACTAACTAGCTGTGATTCATCCATTTTTTCTGCAATTAACAATTCTACTGGAAATATTTCCAACCAATGGATTATTGGAGAAGACACATTGCTATCAGCTTCAATCAGCCAACAATTAAATCAATCTACACTAATCCAATATACATCTACATCGTCTATCGGATGTGAGGTTAGTCAATATATTCCAATTGTATTTAGTTGCGATAGCACTTCAAGTGATACGATTGTTTTTACTCCTCCAATGGATACACTTCCTATTGATCCAAACAATCCGGGAGGTATAATTACCTACCCAGTTGTCAATTTTACGTGTGGTCCTGAATTGGTTAATCTTACATCTCCTTTTTCAAATGCTAGTTCCTATTTTTGGGACTTTGGAGATGGGTTCACATCCGCTCAACAAAATCCATCTCACTTGTATAATTCTTCCGGATCATTTCACTTAACACATCATGCTTTAATGCCAAATGGAAATACGCAAATATTAATTATAGACTATTTTATCAATCAACATGTCCCTCAAGTTGACTTTAATTACACTGAAAATCTTCTTTGTGATTCAGCTGAAGTCACTTTTTCTAGTACTGCTCAAAGTGCCACTTCTTGGAACTGGAATTTTGGAAACGGAAACTCACTCAATTCCCCAAATGCTGTATTTTCCTTTCCAATTGACAACCTAGCTAAAACAGTTTCTTTAACCATTAGTGACATCAATAATTGTACTGCTACTGAAACTAAATTTTTAGCCTACTATGAACCAATAGTTGAAGTTCAACAAGACACTATTATTTGTTTTGGAGATACATTAGAAATTAATGCTCAG
>JAZADZ010000024.1:0-15813 GCA_036123135.1 Bacteroidota bacterium
TCTATTAAATTACAGACTTGCTTATCTTTCTGAAACGTGGGTTAATTGGTGTCCAGAGCTTGGTACTGTTCTTGCAAACGATGAAGTAAAAGATGGTTTCTCTGAGAGAGGAGGTTATCCCGTTGTACAAAAAAGAATGAATCAGTGGAGCATGCGCATTACTGCTTATGCAGACCGCTTATTATCAGGCTTAGATCGATTAGATTGGACAGAATCAATTAAAGAAATACAACGAAATTGGATTGGAAAATCCGAAGGAGCAACTGTTAAATTTGAAGTAGAGGGATATGATGAAATAATTGATGTGTTTACCACAAGACCAGACACAATATTTGGCGTTTCTTTTTTGGTGCTAGCGCCAGAACACGAACTGGTTCACAAAATAACTTCACCATCTCAAAAAAATAAAATAGTTAGCTACCAAAAAGAAGCTCAATTAAAGTCAGAAAGAGAAAGAATAAGTGAAGTTAAACAGGTTTCTGGAGAGTTCACAGGGGCATTTGCTATACATCCATTTTCTGGAAAAAAGATACCAATATGGATTGGAGATTATGTTTTAGCGAGCTATGGTACAGGAGCGGTGATGTCAGTTCCGTGTGGAGATCAAAGAGATTGGAATTTTGCAACACATTTCGATATAGACATTCCAAATGTTTTCGAAAACGTTGATGTCTCTAAAGGCGCCTACACTGATAAAGACGTAAATATCGTTAATTCTTCTTTTCTAAATGGGTTTAGTATTTCAAAAGCGATTGCAGTAGCCATTTTGGAGATTGAGAAAAATAAAGTAGGAGTAAAAAAAATACAATATAAATTAAGAGATGCTGTATTTTCACGACAGCGTTATTGGGGGGAACCTTTTCCCATTTACTACAAAGGAGAAACGCCCTATTTATATCCTGGAAATAATGTTATAGAACTACCAGAAGTTGACAAATACTTACCAACAGAAGACGGAAACCCACCATTAGCAAGGGCTAAAAAACAAGTCTGGAAAAACGAAGTATTGGGAGATAGAATGGAATACAATACCATGCCAGGATGGGCGGGAAGCAGTTGGTATTTTTTGAGGTATACAGATCCCCACAATGAGCAAGTATTTGCTTCAAGAGAAAAGATAGACTATTGGAAAAATGTTGATTTATACATAGGTGGTGCTGAACATGCAACAGGACACTTATTATATGCTCGGTTTTGGACTAAGATATTATTTGATTTGGGATTTATTTCTTTTGATGAGCCTTTTCAAAAGCTCATAAATCAAGGGATGATTCAAGGAAATTCTGCGCTTATTTATCGCGATAAAAAAACAGGAATTTTTGTTAGTAAAAACAAAATTGAAGGATTAGACGTATCTTCTTTACATGTAGATATTAATTTCTTAGAAGGCAATAAATTAGATAAAGTAAAATTTAAGTCTTGGAGGGAGGAGTTCAAAAATGCAAAGTTTATAGACGAAGAAGATGGAAGCTTTGTTTGTGCAAGGGAAATAGATAAAATGTCTAAGTCAAAATATAACGTTCAAAATCCTGACGATCTGGTAGAAAAATATGGGGCAGACACACTTCGATGCTATGAAATGTTTTTAGGACCACTTGAACAGCACAAACCTTGGGATGTACAAGGAATTACAGGGGTCTATGGATTTTTAAAAAAAGTATGGAAGCTTTTTCAGCTTCAAGCCGGCGAAAGTTTTTCTGAAGACCAACCCTCCAGAAAGGAGCAAAAAATAATACATTCAACAATTAAAAAAGTTCAAGAAGACTTAGATCGATACTCATTTAATACACCAGTTTCTGCTTTAATGATTTGCGTAAATGAACTGACGACAATCAAGTGTAAAAACAAAGAAGTATTGAGCAATCTGTGTCTTCTACTATCTCCATATGCTCCGCACATTGCAGCAGAGCTGTGGATGCATTTGGGAAACAATACAACAATAGCTACAGAAAAATTCCCTATTCTAAGAGAAGAATATTTAATCGAAGAGGCGCACAAATATCCTATTTCTTTCAATGGAAAAATGAGATTTTTACTTGAACTACCACTAGACCTTAGCAAAGAAGAAATAGAAACGCAAGTGATGAATAATCCTTTAGCAGAAAAATATTTACAAGGTCAAACTCCAAAAAAAATCATAATTGTCCCTAAAAAAATTGTAAATATTGTTCTTTAGTGGCCAAGATTTTTGGATGAAATAGAATATGAAAAGAGTGTTTCACCCTGTTTATTTAGAAAGGTTATTTGGGCAACTTTTTTCCCATTGTCATTTAGTATAGAAAACAACCCGTAATTGTGTTTAAGTATTAGAGATTTTTTAACTCTTGTATTAGGTGGATATTTCTTTTCTTTCCTTTTTAAGTGTACTCTTCTTGGACTCGAAAGGGCAGAGCAGGTAATATCGTGTATTGGGTAGTAATTTTGGTGGGTTTCAACATTTATTTCACTATGATGTCTGTCTCCCGAAAAGAAAAGAACACCCGGAATTTTTTGAGTATTGATAAAGTCAATTAAAGAATTTCTTTCTTTTTCAAAATCATAAAAGGACTCATGATAACCTTTATTAATGAACTGATTACCCAACACGATAATTTTAAATGTTTTTTGAGATTCAAGTAATTTTTTCTTTATCCAGCTCAATTGATTTTCTCCAAGCAAAGTAGAATCCCCTGTTCTTTTAAAAGTTCTTCCGTCCGTCATAATAAAAGAGACATCTCCTTTTTCAAAGGAATAATAAACACCATTTTTACTTTCTGGATTTACCCAAAAATTATTAAACGCTGATGTGGTTAGAGTAGCATTTTCATAGTCTCCGTCGCAATTATTTGGTCCAAAGTCGTGATCGTCCCAAATACTATAGTGCTGTTTTTCACTTGATAATAACACATTCATTTTTCTTTGCTTGCGAACACCTAGGTAACGCTTATATATTCTGTATTTATTTTTTAAGTCGTGGTTTAGTATTAAATACACATTATCGCCCAACCAAAGCATATATTTTGAACGACGGTCATTAGCTATTGACTCAAATATTTTTGTTGTATTCCACGGTCTATATATTCTAGAGAACCCTTTTCCGATGTAAGCACAAGAACCAAAAAAGAAAGAAGAGTCATTTTTGGAAGACATTGTGATTGAATTTTCAAAAGACTTCTCCCCTAAGTTCAACTGAAAAAGAATGCGATTGAGTGTTGTTTTCTTAAAAAAAAGGTTGATTTTGTATGCGCGAAGTCGTTTAAATGATGAACGAATAAACAGGTCTTCTGTAATGGATGAAGTCAACAAGATTGAATCGTAAATACTTGAAATAGAAATAGAACTGTTATCCTTCGTTAGCACCCATAAAGTAGCAGAAGTATCGGTAGTGTTTCCCTGTAGGGGGCCACTAATTATTTTTTGTGAGGAGATAGTAAGTGTGCACAACGAAAAAAATAACAGTGGAAGATTTTTATTTAGTAAAGAATTTAAAATCTTCATCACGAACTATTTTTTTATAGAAAACAATAATACAACAAACGCCAAATGAAATTGAAAAGTCAGCAATGTTAAAAACAGGAGGAAAAACTTCTTTCCCTGCAAGATTAAAGGGAAACCAAGACGGCCAAAAGAATTCCAAGTGTATCATGTCTACCACACAACCCTGTAAAAAACCAGTATATCCAGAGAAATCCATTTTTGAAACACCAAAATAAGGAATCCAACCTTGATATTGTTCGCTCCACGTGGTACCTGAATCAAATAACAAACCATACAAAGCACTGTCAATTATATTTCCAAGAGCCCCAGCAAAAATTAGAGATATGCAAAGAATAAAGAAAGGATGAGCAAGCGATTTAATTAGACGGTTTATGTAAAAAGCAATAAAAAAAACAGCAACAATTCGAAAAATACTTAGTGCAACTTTCCCCCAAACTTTACCGAAAGACCATCCAAATGCCATGCCAGGGTTTTCGACAAATTGAAATTTCAAGACACCCCAATCTGCTACAACACTACTTAATTCAAAAGAAGACTTAATCCATAATTTGAGTGCCTGATCAGCAAATAAAACAACAAAAATGGTGAGGATAGAAAGATAAATTAGATTAATGTTTTTCACATCAAATTAATCTTGTGCTTTTTTTGCCTCAATACTTAATGTTGCATGAGGAACAAGTTTCAATCTTTTTTTGTTGATTAACTTTCCTGTAACCCTGCAAACTCCGTATGACTTGTTGTTAATTCTTATGAGTGCATTTTCTAGGTTTTTGATAAATTTTTCTTGCCTTGCAGCCAGTTGAGCCATTTCCTCTCTCATAAGTGTTTCAGAACCGTCTTCCATCATATTAAATGAACGACCAGTGTCATCTGTTCCATGGTCGTCCTTGTGCGAAAGTGAGCCTTTAAGCAGAACTAAATCTTCTTTTGCTTCTTTAAGTTTGGAGTCAATTATTGATTTGAATTCTTCTAATTCCTTGTCGCTATATCTATTTGTACTCATGATAGTTAATTTATTTTAGTAATGGAAAATTTAGTAATTGCTCCATTTCCAAGGTCAAGTTCTACGCTTGAACCAGAAACTTCCTCAACAAAATCTAAAGATTTTGCTAGTGTTTCGGAGCAAATATAATTTAAATTGTTATTTAATGCTTGATTAATTTCCTCGTTTGATTTAATGTAAATATTTATTTTATCTGTAACATTTAACCCCAACTCCTTTCTATAGTTTTGTATTCTATTTACAAATTCTCTAGCAAACCCTTCTTCAGCAAGTTCGTTAGATATCTCAATGTCTAATGCAACAGTAATTCCACCTTCATTAGCAACTAAAAATCCAGGAACATCAGCAGTCTCAATTATAAAGTCTTCTTCGTTAAGCTCAATGGAAGTATCATTTATCGAACCACTCCAACCTTTATTTTTTTCAACCACTCCAATCTCTTTATTCCCCCAATTTGAAATTAAACTTGAAATCTGCTTCATGTGTTTTCCGTGTTTAGGTCCAATCGTTTTAAAGTTTGGTTTTATTTTTTTCTTCAGAAAAGTGCTATCTGTAGGTATTAACTCTAATTCTTTAATGTTAAGTTCAGAAAGGATTAAGCTTTTAACTGCAAGAATTCTTTTTTCAAACGTTGGGTTTTCAGCTGGAACGATTAGCTTTTGTAAGGGCTGTCGGACCTTAATTTTCTCTTTTTTTCTTAACCCTAAAACGAGTGAGCAAATTCGCTGTGCAAGAGACATTTTTTCCTCTAGATCAACATCAATATAGTTGAGATTTTCAGTTGGAAACGAGCAAAGATGTACTGAAGATTCATTATTTGAAAAAAGAGCAGTTAAGTCTCCATATAATTTATCACAGTAAAAAGGGGCAATGGGGGACGCGAGAATCGAAATTGACAGCAAGCATTCATGTAGCGTTTGATATGCAGCCAGCTTATCATCTGAGAATTCTCCCTTCCAGAATCGTCTTCTGCACAAACGAACGTACCAGTTGCTTAATTCATCTATTACAAAAAGCTGAATTAATCTTCCTGCTTTTGTTGGCTCGAAATCTTTGTATGCCTTATCAACAGATTGAATTAAGGAATTTAGTTTAGATATTATCCAGCGGTCAATTTCTGTTCTTTTTTCAACGGGAACTTTTGTTTCTGCTCCGTTAAATTTATCTACGTTAGCGTAAAGTGCCAAAAATCCATAGGTGTTATAAAGCGTTCCAAAAAACTTACGTTGAACTTCGGAAATGCCATCCAAATCAAATTTTAAATTATCCCAAGGCTGGGCATTGGTTAGCATATACCATCGGGTTGCATCAGGTCCATACTTAGTTAGTGTTTCAAAAGGATCAACAGCGTTTCCAAGCCTTTTTGACATCTTTTGGCCATTTTTATCCAATACCAATCCGTTGGAAATAACATTTTTGTAGGCTACCGAATCAAAAACCATTGAGGAAATGGCGTGTAATGTGTAAAACCATCCACGAGTTTGGTCTACACCTTCTGCAATAAAATCAGCTGGAAAACAGTAACCATCATCAATTAAGGCTTTATTTTCAAAGGGGTAATGCCATTGTGCATAAGGCATGCTTCCTGAGTCAAACCATACGTCGATCAAATCTTTCTCTCTATACATAGGTTTACCTAGTGAAGAAACCAGCACGATTTTATCCACATAATTTTTGTGTAAGTCAAAACAGTTGTAGTTTTTTTCAGACATGTCACCAACCTTAAAATCATTCAATGGATTTTCGGACATTAATCCAGCTGTTATCGCTTTTTCACATTCTTTTTTTAACTGTTCTACAGAACTAACGCAAAGTTCTTCTGTACCATCCTCTGTTCTCCAAATTGGAATAGGAATTCCCCAAAACCTTGATCTCGATAAGTTCCAGTCGTTGGCATTTTCGAGCCAATTTCCAAATCTTCCAGAACCAGTGCTTTTTGGTTTCCAATTAATTTCATTGTTGAGCGAAACCAAGCGTTTCTTCACTTTAGACACGTTTACAAACCAAGAGTCTAAAGGATAGTACAATACGGGTTTATCGGTTCTCCAACAATGCGGATAACTGTGCTCGTATTTTTCAACTTTAAATGCTTTGTTTTCAGCTTTTAATTTAATGGCTATCTCTACGTCAACACTTTTTTCAGGAGCTTTTTCAGAAGAGTAATAGTGGTTTTTTACGTATTTTCCAGAAAACTCACCCATTTCAGGTCTAAACTTACCCTGTTGATCTACTAAGGGAACAGCATTTTGATTTTTGTCCAATACAAGCATAGGTGGAATGCCGTGTTCTTTAGCGGCTTGCGCATCGTCTTGTCCAAATGTTGGGGCTATGTGAACAATTCCCGTTCCGTCCTCGGTAGTAACAAAGTCTGCGGTTATGATTCTAAATGCCTTGTCAGCGTTTTCATGTGGGAGAGCATACGGGAGAAGTTGTTCGTAACGCAATCCAAGGAGTTCAGCGCCTTTAAATTCCATTATCGTTTCGCGCCTAGAATTAATTATTTCTTTTGCTTTAATAGTATAGTCGCCTATGAAGGAGGGAAGCTCTTTTTTTAGTTGCTTCACTATTTTGCTCTCATTCTCTAAGGGAATTACCTTATCTAATAAATTTTTTGCTAAAATTACATGAATAGTTTTTCCTGAATATTGATTGATGGTTTTCACCAATACATAATCAATATTTTTTCCAACAGCTAAAGCTGTATTTGAAGGAAGGGTCCAAGGAGTGGTTGTCCAGGCTAAAAAATATGCTGAATCAACATTAAATTTAGAGGCGTCTATAAGCTTAAATTGAGCAACTACAGTAGTGTCTTTTACTTCTTTGTATGTTCCCGGTTGGTTAAGTTCGTGAGAGCTCAATCCAGTGCCAGCCGCAGGAGAAAAAGGTTGAACAGTATATCCCTTGTATAATAAATTTTTTCTATGCAATTCTCCAATTAACCACCATACAGACTCTATGTATTTATTTTCGTAGGTTACATATGGATTTTCCATATCTACCCAGTAGCCCATCTTTTTTGTTAAGTCGTTCCATACATTGGTGTATTTCATGACTGCTTTTCTACAGGCAATATTATATTGTTCAATTGAAATTTTCTTACCAATATCTTCTTTGGTTATTCCGAGTTCTTTTTCTACACCCAATTCAACAGGAAGCCCATGTGTATCCCAACCAGCTTTTCTATTTACTCGATATCCCTTTAAAGTCTTATAGCGACAAAAAAGATCTTTAAGCGCACGTGCCATAACGTGGTGAATTCCAGGAAGACCGTTTGCTGAAGGTGGACCCTCAAAAAAAACAAAGGGGTTTTCTTTTGGTCTAGATGATATGCTGATTTCAAAAGTGTTTTCTTTCTCCCACTTTTTTTGAACCTCATCAGCTATTTTAGCAAGGTCTAATCCGTTATTTTCAGGAAAATTTGTTAACATTTTTACTACCAAATTTTTTGAAGGTTTGCGAAGATAAATAAATCATAATGAAAAGTCTACTTTTTTGGTAGTTACATTAATTTTGTAAAAAACCTAAAACTTCAGATGGAAATTGATTTACTATTGAGACCAATTTCTCCAAACAATTGGCTGATACTTCCTCTTTTGGTAATTGTAGTATTATGGGCAAGTTTAAAAAACAAAAAAAGAGATTTGTTTTTTTTGGTTAAAACAATATTCAACCATCACGATTTTAAGCAGCTTGTAAAGGAACAACAAAGTCAGTCTTATAGTGTAATTAAATTAATGTCCTCTAGTATAATTGCCTCAATTTTTATCGCCGTTTGGACAAGTGAAAAAGTTTTAGTTGGCCAATTTATTCTTTACTTTTTGTTAGCAGCCACTTATTTTCTTGTTTATATTTCAGTTACTTGGTTGGCAGGCCTTTTATTTGAGTATCAAACAATAGTCAAAGAAAATACCGAATACTTTATTCATTTTTTCTTTTCTATTTCAATTGTTTCTATCCCTATTATTGTTTATTTGATATTATATGAAAATAAAATCAGCATGGTTGTATTATTGTTGTATTCATTGTTTGTTTTTGTTCTTTATCTAATTAGGTTGGGTACACTCTATCTAAAGGGGAAACAACAGGGCTTTTTGTTAATACATTTAATTTTGTACCTTTGCACACTTGAAATTTTACCTATGTTACTTTTTTACTCATTTAAAATGGGTAGTTAAAAGGAAATTTAAAACGTTTTATTGTGAACATTAAATCAATTTTAGTTTCTCAGCCAGAGCCCAAAACTCAAAAGAGTCCATATAGAGATTTAGCAGAAAAATTCAAATTAAAAGTTGATTTCAGACCTTTCATACATGTTGAGGGGGTAGCTTCTCAGGAATTTAGACAAAACAGAATAAATCTTGAAGAATTTTCTGCGGTTATTTTTACTTCCAGGATGGCCGTTGACCATTATTTCAGAATAGCTAGCGAAACAAGGTTTGCAGTTCCTGACGACATGAAATATTTTTGTATTTCTGAAGCTGTTGCGTATTACCTCCAAAACTATGTAGTATATAGAAAAAGAAAAATCTTTTTTGGCAAGCAAAGCATAGTTGATTTAATGGATACTATTATTAAGCATAAAAGCGAAAAATTTCTTGTCCCCTGTTCGGATATTCAACGCAAAATAATCCCCGATTCGTTAACTAAGAATGAAATCAATTTTAAAAATGTTGTTCTTTACAAAACAGTTTGCAGCGATCTTTCTGACCTAGAAGATGTTAAATACGATATATTAGTATTTTACAGTCCATCTGGAATTCAATCGTTAGTTAAAAATTTTCCAGAATTTGAGCAAAATGGTACAAAAATTGCCGCTTTTGGACCAACAACTGCCAAAGCAGCCAAAGACCTAGGACTTCGCATAGACATCAAAGCACCAATGCCAGGCATTCCATCAATGACTATGGCTATTGAGGACTTTATCAAAACAAACAAATAATTCCAGTATTTTTTGTTTTAATAAGTATATTCAACTTTCTTAGATCGGTTGCAAATGTCTACACGGCTAGTAAAGTTGAAAAGAAAAAAACAAATTTCTGCTCTTTTTAAGAATGGAAAAAACATCAGTTGTTACCCTTTCCGTATTACTTTTTTTATCGAGGAGGGTGATCCAAAATGTTTTTTTTTAACTGTTGTTCCAAAAAGAAATTTTAAAAAAGCAGTTGATAGAAATAGAATTAGAAGGCAGTTGAAATCAGTTATTGAGAATACAACCTTTAGCATTAAGAGTCAAAATAAAACGGTGTTTTTCAGTGTTGGATATATTGGAACGGAGAAACCTTCCCATTCATATATACTTAAAGGTTTAAAAGAGACATTTCGTATTTTTAATGAAAAACTTGCAAGAAATGAATAAGCGAAATTTATACAGGTTTACGGTACTTATAGCAACAGCATTTCTAATTACTATTTCTTCTTTCTCTGAAAATAGAACTGTAGTAAACGACGATTATTTTGAGATCACAAAAAACCTTAAAATTTTAGCATCCATATACGAGCGAGTAAATAATTATTATGTTGACGAACCTCTTCCTGGAAGTTTGATGAAAAGTGCCATTGATGCTATGTTAAAGTCCTTAGACCCATACACTGTTTACATCCCAGAAAGCAATATAGAAGATTATAGATTAATGACAACAGGACAATATGGGGGAATAGGCGCCTCTATAATCAAGCAAGGTGAGTACATTGTTGTCGCTGAACCCTACGAGAATTCACCCGCACAACTTGCAAAAATTCAAGCAGGTGATACCATCATTGAGGTAGATGGATTGAATGTTTTAGGGAAGTCTATCGATGAAATAAGCCAGATATTAAAAGGTGCTGCAGAATCTACCGTTACAATTAAAACTACACGACACCTTATGGTTGAGGAAAAAAAAGTAACAAGGAAGAAGATTAACATTCCTGCTGTCCCGTATTATAAAAAATTAGCAAATAACATTGGATACATCAAATTAAATTCATTTACCGATAAAGCGAGCAGTGACGTAAAAAAAGCGTTAATTGAACTTAAAGGACAAGGGGTAAATAAACTTATTTTAGACCTAAGAGGAAATGGCGGGGGCTTGTTGGTACAAGCTGTTGATATTGTTAATTTTTTTATTCCAAGAGATCAACTCGTTGTTGAGACCAAGGGAAGAATGCAGCAAATAAACAGAACCTACAAAACTAGAAACAACCCAATTGATGTTCAATTGCCACTAGTTATTTTAATTGATTCTTATTCTGCATCTGCAAGTGAGATAGTTTCTGGCTGCATACAGGATTTAGATCGCGGAATAATTATCGGCGAAAATAGCTTCGGAAAAGGATTGGTGCAACAAACAAAAGATTTAAAGTTTGGTTCAAAAATTAAATTGACAGTAGCGAAGTATTATACACCTAGTGGCAGGTGTATTCAAAAATTAGATTACAGTAATAAGAATTCTTTGGGCGGAGCTGATGAAATAGCAGATAGCTTAATTAAAAATTTTACTACCAAGAATGGCAGAAAAGTAATGGATGCAAGAGGTGTATACCCTGACATCAAAATTGAGCCAAGTTATTACTCTAAGCTTTCAGAAATATTAATTTATAACGATCACATTTTCAATTACGTTAACCGACACAAAATTGAAAACCTTGCAAAAATTTCATTAGAAGACTACTCAATTTCTGAAAAGGATTACAATGATTTTAAATCGTATTTGAGTGATAAGGATATAAATTATTCAAATGAAAGCGAACAAGCGCTTTCTCAGCTAATAGCCGCTTCAAAGCAGGAAGATTATTACAAAGCCAACCAACAAGCCCTTCAAGAACTCAAAGAAAAATTAAAACCAGATTTAGCTAAAGATTTAGATCGAAATAGTCAAGAAATAAAGCAAATGCTTGAAAGTGAACTTGTTTCAAGAACCCACTTCCAAAAGGGAAGAATTGAGATAAGTTTAAAGTCAGACCCATACATTGAACAGGCGAAAACCGTATTAATGGACACCTCCAAATACAATACAATCTTAAATAAATAGGCGCTTGTGCTTGAGAAAATAATTCCCCATAGGTACACATATCTTTTTTTTCTTTCCATTCTTGTTGTTGGCCTCTCATTGGGGAAGATTTTCATGAGCATTGGAACCATAGGTTTAACTGTAAACTGGGTCTTTGAGGGCGATTTTTTAGCTAAAATAGATCGTTTGAAAAAACAAAAATATTCTTCTTTGATTCTATCAATGGGGTATTTAGTTCATGTGTTATGGCTGTTTAACACCCAGAATTTTACTTATGCCTCTAAGGATTTACTTGTAAAGCTTCCGTTGCTATTGATTCCAATTATCATTGGAACGACAAGAAAATTAGAGGGTAAAGAATTAAGGCTGCTTTTTGTTTTGTTTGTTTCTGGGGTTATAATCAGTTCATTTGGAAGCATGTTGGTTTACTGGAACATTATTCCTCCAAAAGAAGCAAACGCATTGAACCAAATTTCATTATTCATGTCACACATCAGAATGGGATTGCTTGTAGCGTTTACTTCAATTTTATTGTTTTATATTACCTTTTTTCACAACAATTCTAAACAATTATTCTTTGTTATTGCCGCAATTTGGTTAATTGTATTTTTATTTTTTTTACAATCAATAACTGCAATTATAGCTTGGTTTTTTGGATTTACGATTTTAATTTTTTCTTTAAAAAAAATATCAAATCGAGCATACAAATTGTCATTAATACTATGGGTGGTTTGCATTCTCGTTTCCACAATCTTAGTGTGGTTCATTTATGCTGATTTTTCTTCTGTAAAAGACATTAGAGACCTTTCGAGTTTACCCTCTAAATCCCCCGATGGAGAGATTTACATGCACAATACAGCTGAGAATTATACTGAAAATGGAAATTATGTATGGATTTGCATTGCTCCAAATGAGGTAAAAGAAGCTTGGAATAAACGTAGCAATATTAATATTGATTCATTAGATTCAAAGGGTCAAAAAATTAGAGCCACACTATATCGTTATTTGACTTCAAAAGGATTAAATAAAGACGCCAAATCAATTAATTCCTTGAATGATAAAGAGATCAAAGCAATAGAATTAGGTACAACATCGTGCGTAAAATATGGAAAACTAGAGAAAAGAATAAGAGGTATTTTTCTTGAGCTTAAGCTATTCAAAGATGAGATTGAGGTTAATAATCACTCAGTTTCTCAACGCATCATTTTTTATCAAATTTCTAAAAAAATTATACAAAAAAACTTCTTTTTTGGAGTAGGAATAGGTGATCTAAATGATGCTTTTAAATCCGAATATTCTATTACGGATACAGGACTAACTAAAAACAATCAAAAAAGAGCACACAATCAATTTTTTTCCTACTTCATTGTTTATGGGTTATTTGGATTTTTATTGTGGTTATTCACCTTTATTTATCCCTTGACTGTGAATCAAAAACCACAGCCGTTGCATTGGATTTTTGTGATTACAATCGTAGTAGGGTTTTTGTCTGACGACATGTTAGAGAGGCAAGCTGGGGTGGCTATTTACATAACTTTAAACAGCTTAATTTTGTATGCAACTGTTTATTCAGTCGATGACGGTTCGAACGTTTTGGAGCGAACAAAACGAATGCCGAACATTAATTCATGAGTCCCCGAGCTGTAATTTCTTAAGTTGGAAGTAGTAAAGTCATAAGAATATCCAAACAGAAGGTTTTGTTTGAACAAATATCCAATCATAGCAGAAGCTGCGTCCATTGTTCTATACGCCAGACCAAACCACACTTTTTGCTTCCACGTTGCCCTGGCCATAATGTCCAACTGTACAGGAACTGGAGATAGAATCTTGACCATGCAAGAGGGTTCTAAATCAACATCATCATTTAAATGGAAGATATATCCCCCATGTAAATAATAATGAGGTTTTAACTTACTAAGCCCTGTATTATCTGTATTAGAAAAGGAAAGTTGACTGGCTAAAAGATTTGGAATAGACCCACCCACATACCAATCTTTGTGATAAACTAGAAAACCAAATTTTGCGTCAGGGACCACAGCACGCATCACATTATTTATCATTACTTGATCATTTAAATCATACAATTCGATTTTGTGACCATCTAGCTTCCACTCAAGCATACCAACACTCAGCGCAAGGCTTAATTTAATTTCTGAAGACATGTTTAGATGATAAGCGTAAGAGGCTTGAAACCCTGTTCTTCTTGTTGGTCCAACGTGGTCAGTGAAAAGCATTCCACCAAACCCCATTTTTTTATTTCTGGATGGACCGTTCAACGTAAGAGTGTAGGTTCTTGGAGCATCAGTTATGCCAACCCATTGATACCTATGGTTCGATTTAACATCATAATAATTGTTGGACCCAGCAATGGCTGGGTTGTAAGCATAATCGTTCAATAAATACTGACTAAAAACAGGAAGTTGTTGACCAACAACACCAATATTGAACATTTGAGCAAAAACCCCAATGCTTAAGTAAAGAATGTATGATTTAAACAGCTTCATATTATCGCATTATAGTTATTGGTCCTGTGTAAGGATCTGGAAACTTTGGATCGTTTAGCTCTATAACATAATAGTACGTTCCAACCGGAAGTGGTTTGTTGTTGTATTCACCGTCCCATTTTTGAGCGTAACCAACAGATCTAAAAAGTTGTTCGCCCCATCGGTTGTAGATTTCTACTACACAGTTAGGGTAGTCGTCAATACGATCAATTTCCCAGACATCATTTACTCCGTCACCATTTGGAGTAAACCCTGTACCGTAGTAAATTTCTGGAATAGGGGTTACAAGTAAGCTGTCTAAAGAAACACATCCATTTGTATCAGTAACTGTCACGAAATATTGCTGCGATGAAATTAATTCTATCTCTGGATTAAGGGAAGAGGTGTCATCAAGGGAATAAAAATTAGTTGAAGGGCTCCATGAAACCGTTGCTCCGGCTGGAGCAGTTGGATTACCACCAAGCTCAACAGTTTCACCATAAAGTTCACTGATGTTTGTACCAGCTTCAACTGCTGGTAGAGGATTAGTAGTAACAACAACTTCATCAGTGGAAATACAATTTTGATCTGTAGCTTGTAGAGTGTATTGATACATTAACATGTTGTTGGAACAAATCTCTAGTGTGTCTGCGTTGGAAACAACATTTCCAAGTGAATCCAACCAAACTAAGCTATAGCTTGCAGTTCCATAAGCTGTTCCTGTTATGATTACGCATTCATTGAGACACAAAGAGGTATCCAATCCAGCATCTGCAATTAGTACGTTACTTGTGTCAACTAAAATAGTTGAATCAAAAGAACAATTGTTTCCATCACTTATAGAAATCACATAAGTAGTAGGAAGTAGATTATTGATGTCTTGAGAGTTGGAAGTAAATGAGGAAGGAGGATTTGTTGACCATGAATAACTGTAATTTCCATCACCTCCACTTACACTGATGCTAATTTCTCCATCAGCATTGTTTACACAATATGCATCTTGTAAAAAGTCAACAACAATTGAAATACTATCGGGTTGCTGTATTATAATATTTTGACTATTGGAGCATCCGTTTTGATCTGTAACTGTTACAAGATTACTACCAGCACAAAGGTTTTGAGCAGAAGGTGATATACTTGAAGAGGAACTCCAAGAAAAGACATATGGACCACTTCCCCCGGACGGAATTACACTTGCTTCAGCATCGCAAGCATTATTGCAAGAAGAAAAAGTTGCGTAAGGGATGCTTAGTGAAATAGAGTCAGGTGATTCTAAATTAACAAAGGAAGATGAGGTACATCCAGTTAGGGTGTTTTCCAAATCTAGACCATACAATCCCGAGCAAAGGTTAGAAATTGAGGAAGAGGTTTCTCCATTACTCCAGCTGTAAGTGTAATTAGAACCACTCAGTGTAAGATTAATAGATCCATCACAAGAATTATAACAAGTAGGTTCGTTTGTAGTAAATGAAATTACATCACTTGTGATTTCATTCAAAGAGAAGAAAGCATTAGTAGTGCAACCATTGATGTCGGAAATTGTTCCAAAGTAATTACCACCACTTAGTCCAGAAATGTCATAACTTGAAGAGCTAAAGGTATTTGGTCCAGTCCAATTAATAGCCAGCGGATTACTTCCCCCTGTTGCAACAACAGAGATGGAACCATCATTATTACCACATCCCGCATCTTCAATAACAGATTGTATTAAAATCGGTTCAGGTTCAGGAACAGCAACCTCAACAACTCTAATGCATCCATTTGCATCTTGAACTTCTAAATAATAATTTCCAGCAGATAATCCAGTGAGTACATTTGAAGTTTGTCCTCCAGGAACCCAGAAGTAATTGTATGGAGGTGT
>JAZADZ010000025.1:0-33234 GCA_036123135.1 Bacteroidota bacterium
AGTTGATTTGACAACAAGCAAAGATTATTTGAGTGAAAACTGGATTAAAAAACACAACATCCACACCAAAACTGAGGGCAACCAATTGAAAAAAGCTGTGGTTGAATCCGTAACAATATTTAAACTAAGAGTTACAGAAAACTTAATTTCTGAAAAACAAGAGTTGCTTAAATCCGAAAAAACAGAAAATATACTTTTTAATATTCTCAAGGATATTAAACAACTTACAGATGTTCGTAATATCTTTGCCAATGAACTTGGCATCATAATTACAAAATGAAATTCTTCGATTACATAGATGAAATTAATGCAACAAACATTATTCTTGTAAGTATTGTTGTTCTTTTTTGGCTGTTTTTAAGACGACTAATCAATAGAAAGCTTGAGGCATTTTTGAAAAGAAAAGATTGGTTGCTTCCAGGAAAGGGAAAAAAAATAAAAACACTCCTTAAGCAAGTTCTTTTTTTGATATTCATCATATTGGGGGTTAAAGCACTTTCTTATGGACATGCAAACTTTTCATTTAAAGGAATTTTAACTACTCAACTTTTCAATCTTGGCACAACTGATAATCCAATTGCTTTTACCTTTTCTAGTGTGCTCTTTCTGCTTATTGTATTTGTTGTTGCTCGATTCATAGTTGCTCTTTTTAGAATCTTTATTCACCGATCAACAAAAACAAGAGCTTGGATTGATGAAGGTCGTAGGTATACTTTTACTCAAGTCACCAAGTACTTTGTTTACACCATTGCAATAATTGTCGCAATTCAGGGATTAGGTGTCGATATTACCTTATTAATTTACGGATCAACTGCTCTTTTTGTTGGAGTTGGTTTAGGTCTGCAATCTGTCTTGGGTGACATGTTTTCAGGAATTATTTTACTTTTTGATGGCAGCGTTAAGGTCGGAGATATCGTTGAACTTTCTAGTAACGAAATTGCTAAGGTTGAAAAGATTTACATTAGAACATCACAGCTTAAAACGATAGACGGCAAATTTGTGATTGTTCCCAATTCAAAACTGACCAAAGACAATGTTACAAACCTCACAATCAGTGATAAAGCCACTCGATTTCATGTAAAAGTTGCTGTTGCCTATGGCACTGATACCAAAAAATTAAAAAATATTTTGTATGAGTGTGTACTACAGCATCCATTGGTTGAAAAAAGAAGAAATATAACTGTTATTTTCGATGATTTTGGAGGATACGCATTAGAATTTAGGGTATATTTTTGGGTGAAAAAAACCTGGGAAATATTGAATGTGAAAAGTGATATTCGCTTTATCATCGATCAAAGGTTTAGAGAAAATGGCATTAAAATCCCATATCCACAAAGGGATTTGCATTTAATTTCTGATTCAAGAGATTCAACATCCAATGCATCTCCAATTGACAAAGACTAATTCAAAATAGTAATATTTACATAACTTAAAAAACCAAATCTCTAACTCTGAGTTGAAAAGATGTGTGTCCATTGTACTGGTTTTTTTCCATTGAAAAAGCAATAGCAAATGAATTCGATTGTTCTTTTACTTTAGACGCTAAATGCCCTAAACCAAAACCAATTCCATCAAAAGTGATGTTGCCAACATCTTCTTTTACTTTTAGTTTTAAGTGGGTTTCACCAACAACTCTTGAATTTCCAGCATCTAACATATTGTCCAACATAAATACTGGTTTCATATTTCCTGGTCCAAAAGGTGCCAATTGATCGATTAATCTGTAAAGCCTTGGAAACGGATTATTTTTTTTGTCCCTAACTAAATCTTGTGAAGAAAGCTTGGCATCAATGTAAATTTTTTGAGTTAAAATTTCTTTTGTAATCTTTCTTTTAACAGCTTCTTCAAAACGAATTTTAAATTCCTCCAACTTCTTTGGAAGAAGCGTTACTCCAGCGGCGTATTTATGTCCTCCAAAACGTACAAAAATATCTTCGATTTCAACTAAAATTTCGTGAACATCAAAGCCTTTGACCGAACGAACTGAGCCTGTAATAAACTCTCCATCATTACACAATACAACCGTTGGGCGATAGTAAGTTTCAATTAGACGAGATGCAACAATTCCAAC
The DNA here is from genome assembly GCA_036123135.1 of Bacteroidota bacterium. Lineage (GTDB taxonomy): Bacteria > Bacteroidota > Bacteroidia > Flavobacteriales_D > Parvicellaceae. The sequence goes on from JAZADZ010000025.1 coordinate 2,072, forward strand.
CACTCCTTTGTCCCAATCGTCGGAACATACAACTGATGTGACCTTGTCTTTATCGTTTTCTAAAAGCAACAAGGCCTGATGAGTAATTGTTTTATCCTTTTTCTTCCTCAGAGAATTGATTTGCTCAATTTCTTTAGCGAAGTTTAGTGCATCATTTTTAGCTTTTGAAGCTAAAAGCTTTACGGCAATCGAAGCATGAGCCAATCTTCCTGCAGCATTTATTCTTGGTGCAAGTAAAAAAACCAAATCTGAGCTTTCCAACTCCCCTTTTTTATTTGATGTTTCTAAAAGAGCTTTAACTCCTTGTCTTGGACTAGAATTCATTAATTCTAATCCAAGTTTTACAATTACTCTATTTTCTCCAACCATTGGAACTAAATCAGCAGCAGTTGCAATAGCAGTAAGGTCTAAAAAACTAAAAATATTCTCTTGATTTAACTCTAACTCCTCACCGATTGCCTGAATTAGTTTAAACCCAATTCCACATCCGCAAAGGTGTTTGAAAGGATATAAACAATCTTGTTGTTTTGGGTTAAGTAATGCAACACAAGTTGGAAGATTATTTCCTGGTAAATGATGGTCGCAAATAATTAAGTCTATTCCTGCTTTTTTCAATTCCCTGGATTGCTCAATGGCTTTTATTCCGCAATCCAAAGCAATAACAAGATCAATGTTTCCATTTTTAGCGGATTGAACTCCAGCCATCGAAATGCCATACCCCTCTTTGTACCTATCCGGCTGATAATGCACTACATCGATTCCAAGTTGTTGTATAAATTGAAACATTAAAGCAATAGAGCAGGTGCCATCAACATCGTAATCTCCATAAACCATTAATCGTTGTCCTTTTTCTTTCGCAAAAACAATTCTATTGACCGCCTTACGCATCCCTAGCATTAAATAGGGTGAATGAAAATCTTTTGAAGAAGGTCTTAAAAATTGTTTTGCCTCATCAAATGTAGTTATGCCTCTTTGCTCAAGAAGTTGAGCATAAATTAAAGGTATACCCAAATCTTCTTTCAACTGATTTGCAAAATAAAATTTTTGATTATTAAATACCCATTTTTTCATTCTTTCTTAAAGTAAGTTGATGTTTGTGAAAGTTATTTTAATGTAAAGTAATTGTTTTCTTTATATTTTTATCAAAGTGAGAAATATACTTTTTACAATATCCTTTTTTAGCTCGTATTTATTTTACGCCCAGGAAAAGTTTTCCTCATTTTACTTCAAAACTTCACAACCCACAAATACACCATCCATATTTTCATTTTCTGAAAATTATACCGGATCTTACTACAAAGAAAATGATTCGCTTATTCGCATAATTGTTGAAAAAGATAGTATTTATTCAGAATTTGGAATTCTATTTACACTTCCCAAAAAGGAACTAAAAAAAAATAAAACCTTTTTCATTGAAGATTCCCTACTTTATGGTGTTCAAGCAAATTCAGGAATTCCATTTAAGTCCATAAATGATACTATTTATGCTGTAATGATTCAGCGAGATTTATTATTTAAACCCGACTCAGTTCATATACTTAAACAGCAAAATGAAATGTATTTTTTAAACAGCAAAAGCAGTAAAAATCTCTTCTCAACAAAACTATTGCTTCTTGAAAACGATACGTTAATCATAAAAGAAATTGACCACATTAATTCATTTGAGCTTCTTAAAAAATTTCAAGAATTTGATGAGGACGATCAAAATAACATCAAAACATACCTTGCCAATCCAACAAAAAAAGAGCTCGAACTTTTCATCAATGAAGATGGATTTAATGAACTTCTAAAATTTCATTTATGACCAATGAAAAAGACACCATTGATTTGCTCAGAGAATCTATAATTTCTAACCAAGAAAACCTACTTAATGAAATTTTAAGATTTCTAAACATTTCTGAAATATCTGAAGAAAAATATCAACAACTTTTTGCAAAAATGAATGAATCAAACATTGAACTTTTCAAAATATCAAAAGCATTAGAGGCTCAAGAAATAATTGACCATGTGTTCAAAAATAAAATTGGAGAATGAAATTTGCTAGATTATCCAGTTCAGAACTCGAATCATTGGAAAAAGAATTTATAGCATTTTTAGCTGTAAATGGAATTGACAGTGATTATTGGATAAAACTTAAAGAAACTGACAATGAAAAAGCTGAAGATCTCGTTGATGTTTTCAGTGATATAGTTTGGAAAAAGAACCTCGATGAAATTAAGTTTTTAGAGCACAGAACAAATAACTCATTAAAGCTATTTCATTGCAAAAAAAATACAATTGAATTAATTGGTATTGACGGAGATATACGACACTACTCTACTAAAAAACCAAACAGTTCAACTTCACAAAAGCTATCCATCTATACTCATGCAAAATCCTATTCGATCTCAAGAGAGGATGAGCTATTCGCACTAATTAAAGGAGGGTGCTGTATTTCAGATGAAAAACTTTATAATGAGTTTAAAAAATTCATTTAGAGCAATTATTAAACTAACTCAGCAGTGCTTCAAACTGCACTGCTGAGCAAAAGTATTTAACACAATGTTAAAAGTTTAGGGTAGTTGGTATATGTATAAAATTTAATTCTTTTTTTAAATCAACATTCAAATGCGATGCAAATAAAGTCAGTGTAACGGACATTATATGTCCGTTTGAAAAATTAATTGTTTAAATAATATTTCTTTTGGCTTTTGCAATATTCAATGTCGAAACCTTTGTCTCTAAGTCTAGAAATCATTCTTCGTATTGTCCTCTCGGAGCATTGAAAATTTTCAGCCATTTGGTGAGGAGAGGATAGTGCCCCTCTCTCTATTCTTTCAAGAAGGTAGGTCAAACGATCGTTGTAGGTGATAAAATCCATGGGTAGTTTAATTTATCATTTATCCATAAACGATAAAACCTACAAACGTTGCCAGTCTTTTAAACAATATTTTTTTACAAGTCTTTTAATAAATCATAAAAATCTATAAATCAATAAAACAGAAAAATCAGCATCAAGTATTTAATTTTCAAGTATATTTTCAATAGTTCAGTTCAAAAGGAATGAGCGTTTAAATGGATAATCTTAGACTGATGATCAAATGGCTTCAATAAAATCAATTAATAAATGAAATAAATCATTGAATTCACTCATTGGTAGAGTTTCTGATCGATCGTAGACATCGTGATATGCTTTTATTCCTCCCAGTGTATAAATGAAAAAAGAGGGTATACCAAGTTGAGAGAACCAATAGTGGTCACTATTTGCCGCTCTTCCGCGAATCTTAATTTTAGAAAGATACTCTTGCTTCTTATTTATTGAAGTAAGTTGTTTAAACTGTTTTTTATGCAAAAGACCATTTACAACAGTTATCCCCTCATCGCCAGTTCCCATAATGTCAAGATTGAGAACAAACTTGATGTCGTCCAATGGGAAAAGAGGATTTTCAACATAATACTTAGAGCCTAGAATACCGGCCTCTTCTGCGCCGAAGGCAATGAAAACCAAATTATACTTTGGAGATTTATCTGAAAAATAATTGGCTAAACTCAACAGCATTGCAACCCCACTCGCATTGTCATTAGCTCCTGGAAAAAGAGCTTTCCCCATCATTCCAAGGTGATCGTAGTGAGCTGAAATAATGATGGATTTCTTTTTCAAGCCTGAAATACTTCCTATTACATTGTGTGTTACAATATCTCTCAAGAAAACATTTTCAACATCTAAATAAACCGAATCAGCATCCCAAATCAATGAATCCTTAAGCTCAAGAATTGGGAATTCTGCTACATCTCTTGAAATAGACCACGTAAATTTTTCATTATTAACCCAAATAATGGGACAGATCATTGAAAGGCCTATTTTAAGTTCATTAAAAATTGATAATGTATCAGGATTATTGGAATTTAAAGTATTTAAGACCAATACCTTACCCTCAAAATTTTTTATTTTAGAAAGAGAAACTTCATCTAAAAAATCCATTAAATTTTTCTGATCGACTTTAATGAGTCCAAATTTGCCTTTCGCTGTTCCAGAGGACGGGTCTAAGATATAGTCAACCCCTTCATTCAATGGTTTTCCATCAATGGAAACGTTCAAATCATTGGGAAATGTGTTGGCTTTAATTTTAAAGGGCTGCAAGTATGTTCCCTTTTTAAATTGCTTTAATTGTATGGATTTATAATACTCTTGTATGTATTTAGCTGCCTTAACATGACCAAATCTAACGTAACCTCTTCCCATCATTTCATCTGAACAAAGATCGTTAAGAATTTCTCTGGATGGATTATTTTGGGAAATCAGACTTCCAGAAATAAGAAGAAGGACTACAACACATCTAAAAAAAATCATAAAAAACGTCTTTCAACGAGTGCAATAAATGTTTGCTCTGCATTTCCCTTTAGTTCCCAATTGAATTTTTTCACCAACTCGTTATTAATGTAATTCATTGCATCTTGTAATGAGTTCATTGAATTTAACGTTTCTAGTTCTTGTTGATAACAGTTGGAATCTCCATTAAATAGTTCTTCGGTAAAAGAAAACCGCTCATTCAAACCAATTGCAGAAAATAAATTTTCAATTGGCTGTTTACCCAACTTATCTGCTAATGAGGACGAATCCATTTGAGCAAATCGATCATTAATTGAAGAGGATGAAGAGTTGTCAACTTTATTGCTTTCTTTTTCAATTGGTTGTTCATTGGACTCTAAAACCTCATCAATTGATTCTTCGAGATCAATTTGTTTTACTGGTTCCTCTTTAGACTCAATGGCTCCAAACTGAATTGATATTGATGAACTCTTCTTTTTATCTTTTTTTGAATCAGTATTTTCATTGGATTTTACTTCCTGTTCAGCAGAAAGATATTGAATTACCGCTAATCGTTCGTGAAGAGACCTAGCATCATTGAGAAGTAATTCAACTTGAAGTGGATTTAATTTACCTTGCTCCATTTTTTGGACACCTTCAGAAAGAGCTGATATCAAAGCATATAAATTTTTGTAATGGGATGAGCTCATATAATTAGGTTTGTGCAAACAAATTTCAATAAATTTGTGTTAATTGAATGCATTTCAGTTCAATTTTATCAACATTATTACGAATTTGATTGATATATGTTTCTAGAACAAAAAGGCAACAAAAAAAATAGTAAAGGATGGATTGAAGTGGTTTGTGGTTCTATGTTTTCTGGAAAAACAGAAGAACTCATAAGAAGACTCAGAAGAGCACAATTCGCCAATCAAAAAGTACTTATTTTCAAACCAAAGGTTGACTCAAGATACGACAAAGAAAATGTTGTTAGCCACAATAAAAATACAATTGAATCTAAAGCTGTAGCAAGCGCTAAAGAAATCCTTCCACTTGCCCATGATTGTGATGTAGTTGGTGTTGATGAGGCCCAGTTTTTTGATCTCAATTTAACGGATGTATGTACTGAACTAGCAAACAATGGAATTCGTGTCATTGTTGCCGGTTTGGACATGGACTTTATGGGTAAGCCTTTTGGTCCAATACCCAATTTAATGGCTATTGCTGAGTTTGTTAGTAAGGTTCATGCTATTTGCTTAAGCTGTGGAGACCTTGCTCAATTCTCGCACAGAAAATCTAAAGACAACCATCTTGTTCTTCTTGGCGAAACACAAGAGTATGAACCGCTATGCAGAAAATGCTTTCAACAAGCCTTAAAGGATGACGCTCAATAACTATAAGTTAGTCACCATAAGTAAATTAGTAGACGGTAAATTCGAAGGAGATAAGGCTGCTTCAATCAATAGAATTTCTATAGATAGTCGAACTCGTTTTGCTGGTGAAGGAACTTTATTTATTGCACTCAAGGGAGAAAATAGAGATGGTCACAATTTCATCAAAGATGCCTTTGACAAAGGAGTACGAAATTTTCTTGTGGAAAAAAGTTTTTCTTCTTCATTCAAGAGTGCCAATTTTATTGTTGTCAACGATACACTAATTGCTCTTCAATTGTGGGCCCAACAACACAGACTTAAGTTTAACATCCCAATTGTTGCAATTACAGGAAGCAATGGGAAAACTGTCGTTAAAGAATGGCTTTACCATTTTCTAAAATCCAAATTCAACATTTCAAGAAGTCCAAAAAGCTACAACTCTCAAATTGGAGTTCCGCTTTCAATCTTGATGATCAACGAAAGTCATCAGCTTGCTTTGATAGAAGCTGGCATTTCAGAGCCCGGAGAGATGAAAAATTTACACCAGCTCATTCAACCAAGTCATTCTATTCTTACTTCAATTGGAAATTCTCATCTGGAAAATTTTTCCGATAAAAATGAACTTTTAAAAGAAAAGTTAGTTTTATTCGAAAAAAGTAAAAACTATTTAGCTCCCAAAACTGAAATAGACACAAGTAGCTTAGATGAAAAATTTGAAGCTGGAATAGATAATCTAAATTCATCAAAATTCGAAGATTTTCAACGCATAGATTATTCATGGAAAGGATCTGGACATTCTTTAACGATTCCATTCAAGGATTCTTCATCAGTGCAAAACATTGGAACGTGCATCAATTTTCTACTAGACTTTGATTATACCCCAAAAGAATTAAGTGCACTTTCAAAGGATGTCCCTTCAATTGCCTTAAGACTTGAAAAACGAAAGGGAATAAACAATAGTATTATCATTGACGATACGTACAATTCTGATATCAAATCTGTTGAAATTGCTGTTGATTATCTTTTCAGTGAGAAGCAAGGGCGAGATACAATTGTTGTCTTATCGGACATAACTCTAGATAACTCTAGTGAAAGGGAAGCGTATTCAAAAATTTCATCACTCGTTAATCACTTGAGAAGTAATGTATTTATTGGAATTGGATCAGCAATAAAAAAATACGCATCATTTTTTGAAAATGGATTTTTTTTCAACACAACGGAGGAGTTCATTAAAGCGTTGAAAGAATTCGATTTTAATCATAAGGCCATCTTATTAAAAGGCGCTAGGAAATTCAAGTTTGAAAAAATTGCTGCCGAATTGGAGGAGAAAACACATGAAACTGTCCTTACAATCGACTTTAAAAAGTTAAATGAAAATCTTTCTTTTTATCGAAAACTCATTCCAAAAAAGACCAAACTTCTATGTATGATAAAAGCTGCTGGCTATGGAAGTGGAATAATTGAAATTGGGGAAAAACTTTCGAAATGTAACGTTGATTTTTTAGGTGTTGCCTATAGCGATGAAGGACTTGAGCTTAGAAAAAATAACATTGACTTGCCAATTTTAATTATGAACGCTGAAAAAAAATCATTCAGCTCCATAGCAAAAAATAATCTTACTCCATCAATTTACAGTTTTGAACAGTTAGATGAATTTATTAGAACACTCATAGATCATTCAATTTTAGGATACCCTATACACCTTAAAATTGATACTGGGATGAACCGGTTGGGGTTTAAAGAAAATGAAATTAATGAGGTCTGTGCTCTGATATCCAATCAACCCGAGGTTCGAGTTGAGGGTATTTTTAGTCACTTGTCCAGCAGTGACAATCCAAATGATGATTATTTTACTCAGAATCAATTGAAATGCTTTGAAAAAATTTCAAAACAAATAGAAACCCAAATTGGTTATGAGACCATAAAACACATCCTAAATTCTTCTGGAATTGAACGTTTTCAAAACAAAAGTATGGATATGGTCCGACTTGGACTGGGGCTGTATGGGATATCAGCTAACAATAATGTCTCTCCGATTGTTTCTCTTACAACAAAAATAAGTCAGATAAAATCAGTTGAAAAAGGAGAGTCCATTGGATATTCAAGAAATACGATTGCGAGCAAATTAACAAAAATTGGAATTATACCCATAGGCTATGCAGATGGTTTTTCAAGAGCATTTAGTAATGGGAAAGGAACAGTAATTGTAAATGGTAAAAAAGCATCTGTAATTGGCAACGTTTGTATGGACATGACCATGATTGATTTAAACGGCATAAACGCAAAAGTAGGAGATGCTGTTGAAATTTTTGGTCCTCAGCAATCTATAGATCATTTAGCCAGCTCAATTGATACTATTCCCTATGAGATACTTACATCTATCTCTGAGAGAGTTACAAGAATTTATAAAGAATAAAAATATGAAAAAAATATACCTTCTACTGAGTTTAACCATGAGTTCAATTTTTATGTTTGGCCAGTCAGGTCCAGATCAAAATAAAATGGGGGCTTGGTACATGTACTTTTACAACACAACCTTCAACGAATCTTGTTGGGGAATTCAAGGAGACATCCAATACAGAAATTGGAATACTTTTGGTGATTTAGAACAGCTGTTAATTCGTTCTGGAATTACCTATCAACCAAAAAATGAAAAAATTAAATTCACATTAGGATATGCAAACATAACGACTGGCGAATATGGCTCAAGTTCATCAACTGTAAATGAAAATAGAATTTATCAAGAAGCTATTTTTCCATCAAAGTTTGGAAAACGTTTTTATCTCACTCATCGTTTCCGATTTGAACAACGCTTAAACGAAAATCAAAATCTGAGAACAAGGTACCGTTATAATCTTTTTATGAATGTCCCACTTAATTCAACTGAAATGGAAAAAAATACCTTATATCTTGCGCTTTACAACGAACTTTTCATTAATGGACAACGAGATATTGGAAATTCAAATTCAGTTGAACTATTTGATCGAAACAGAGCATATGTCGCACTAGGATTTCACATCAAAAATAATTTAAAAGTACAATTGGGAGTAATGAAACAAGCAACAAACAATTGGGTAAAAAATCAACTCCAATTGAGCTTGCATCACAAAATATAATTGCTCTAGCTTACATTCAAAATATTATTTTTTCTTATTGTGCTGATGTTTCTATCTTTAGACTCATTCAACAGTTAAATGCAGAAAAAATTCATCTCAAATCTTGCCTTAGTTCTACTGTTGAATCTACTCATCAAACCGTTCTATATTTTAGGAATTGATGCAGAAATTTTAAAGCAAGTAGAGCTTAACCAACCGGGAAGTTATGGGATGTATTTTAGTATTTTAGGTCTCACCTTCATTGGAAATATATTTCTTGACCTTGGAATTATAAATTTTAATACGAGAAATATTGCACAACATCAGCAATTGCTTTCCAAACATTTCTCTGGAATTTTTACAATACGATTGCTCTTAGCTCTTGTTTATCTAGCTATTTTATTTATTGTTGGATTTTGCATTGGCTATACAGATTTCCAATTAAAACTTTTAGCTATTTTAGGGCTCAATCAAGTTCTCGTAGCTTTTACTCAATACTTTCGATCCAACTTAGCAGGTTTATTAAGGTTTAAAGAAGACAGTATTTTATCCGTATTAGATCGTCTACTTTTAATTGTCATTTGTGGTACTTTACTTTGGGGAAGTTTCACTAATACAGGATTTAAGATTGAATGGTTCATTTATGCTCAGACAGTTGCTTACGGACTATCAGCATTGACTGGATTTCTTTTGGTGCTCAGGCAAACTAAAAAATTTACATTTAAGTGGGAGTTTGCTTTTTCAATTATGATTTTAAAAAAGAGCTTTCCTTTTGCTCTTTTAATTTTTCTAATGGCAATATATTACTATTCAGATGCTGTAATGCTGGAAAGAATTCATCCAAATGGAGCATTAGAAGCTGCATCTTACGCAAGAGGATATCGATTTTTTATGGCGGCCAACATGATAGGATTTATTTTTGCAGGGTTGTTACTGCCCATTTTCAGCAAGCTAATTCAGCAAAAAGAAAGCATTGGTTCCATACTTTCACTTTCCTTTAAATTGTTATTTGGAATTTCTTTAATCATTGGCTTGATTGGATTTAGCTTCAAAAACGAAATCATTCAATGGCGGTATCAAATTTTTCAAACAGAACTTATGCATTCAGCCAATGCGTTTGGTTTTTTAATGCTCTCCTTTGTGGCCATTTCGATCACTTATATTTTTGGAACGCTACTTACAGCTAAAGGAGCGCTAAAGCAGCTTAATATCATGGCGATGTTTGGAGTTGGAATTAACGTTGGTCTGAATTTTATATTGATACCTAATTCGGGTGCTGAAGGAGCTGCTCTTGCAAGTTTAATAACCCAGATCATAACTGCAGTTTGTCAAATTCTAATTGCCAAAAGAATATTTGACTTTTCCATAAATAGAAAAAACATTAATTCAGTTGGACTTTTTACAATTAGTTCAGTTGTATGCATATACGCTGTTCAATTCGCACAGTTTAATTGGATTGTATCAGCAATCCTAAATTTCACAATTATGATTTTAATTGCATTTTTAACAGGTTTATTTAGCATGAGCTATTTCAAAGAAATTATTAGGGAAAAAAATAAATCAATGAATGCAACAATTAACAAGTAATTTGCTCTGTTAGTAAGTATGAGTTACATTTACGAACTAATTTTTCAACCTAAAAACAACAATAATGGCGCAAAAAAATGAAATGGAAATGAATTCATTGGACCTGTTGGGTTTTTTATGGAAAAATAGAAAATCAATTCTCATAATAGGATTTATTGCTGCGGTTGTTTCCTCCTTTGTAGCATTGGTTATTGAAGAAAAATTTGAGTCTACTGTTACACTTTATCCATCGAAAACGAGTTCCGTTTCTTTTGGTGAAATTAATAATGAGGACCAAACAGTTTCTAAATTTGGTGAAGAAGAAGAAGCAGAACAGATGCTTCAAATTCTGGAATCTGCTAAAATCAGAGAAGAAATAATTACAAAGTTTGACCTACTTAATCACTATGAAATTGACACAACAGGAAAATACATTTTTACTGAACTAAACGAAACATACGCAGACAACATCAGCTTTACTAGAAATAAAAATGGTGCTGTGTTAATTACTGTACTGGACAAGTCTCCAGATACTGCGGCGCTAATCGCCAATGAAATTGCCGATTTATTTGACAGGACAAAAAATGCGATGATTCATGCAAGGGCGATCACTGATTTTAACATTAAAAAAGAAAAGCTTAAAAAACTTGAAAGCGAAATGCAATCGTTGAGAGACACCATGTCTGTTCTTTCTTCATTAGGAGTGGTCACTGCGGATGCCTACCAAGGGTTGACAGATGCTATGCTAAAAGCTGGAGATCTAAAAACCAAAAATGAGTACAAACAAAAACTCGCTATGACTGAAAAATTTGGAAGCTTACTGAAAGCTTTTCAAATCGAAACAGAATTTCTTTCAGAAAGAATTTCAACATTAAAATCCTCCTATGAACAAGCAGAAACTGATGCAAATAGCTTCCCCTCACATAAATTTACGGTTGAGGAAGCAAGTCCTGCAGAGAAAAAGTCGTATCCAGTGAGGTGGTTGATTGTTGTCATAACTTCTCTTTCAAGCGTTCTTTTTACATGCATTGTTTTACTTTTTAATGAAAAAATTAAAGAATTAAAGCTATAGAAATATGGCTATTACTTTGAGAAACAATCTTATTTATTTTCTTGGGATTCTATTTATCTTTCTAAATGGTTTTTTGATTTATAAGGACATTTACTATTTGCTGCTATTTCCATTCGCACTTATCGTGTTGTATTTAGCTTTTTTTCAAATCCAACAACTTTTTCTTTTAATTGTTTTTTGCACACCACTGTCATTGAACTTAGAATCCTTAGATCTTGCTGGTGGATTGGGATTTTATCTCCCAACCGAACCATTACTTTTCGGACTTCTTTTAATCTTTCTTTTCAAGTTAATTGCGGATAAAAAAAATCGTATTAATTCGTATTGGAAACACCCAATATCTTTTTTAATCCTTATCCAACTAATATGGATTTTCGTTAGCTCAATTTCAAGTGAATTACCTACTGTTTCATTTAAATTCCTTTTGTCTAGAATCTGGTTTGTGGTACCAATTTATTTTTTTGGATTGTACTTTTTCAAAAAGGGAATTTCAAATATCTACTCGTTCCTTTGGGCATATTTAATACCACTCACTTTAGTTTTAGTATACACCATACTTACTCACGCCAGCTATGGATTTAGTGAAGAATCGGGACATTGGGTGATGTGGCCTTTTTTCAAAGATCACACATCTTATGGTGCTATAATTGCATTATTTTTTCCTGTATTGATAGGACTGATGACAGACAAAGAAAATTCTTTCTTTACAACATCTATATTGCGAATCATGTTTCTGATTTTCAGTGTTGGGTTATTTTACAGCTACACAAGAGCTGCATGGGTAAGTGTTTTTGGGGCTAGTCTAGTATTTCTTCTTTTTGTTTTCAAAATAAAATTCAAATACCTTTTTTCTTTTGGGTTGCTTGCAATAGTTTTTATTGCAATAAATTTTACAGAAATTAATTACCAGCTCAATAAAAACAATGCGGAACATACAACAGAAAACTTTAGCGAAAGAATAGAATCTATTTCAAACATCAGTTCTGATGCGTCAAACCTTGAGCGTTTCAATCGTTGGAATTCGGCGATTGAATTGGCTAAAGAGAGACCTATAGCTGGATGGGGGCCAGGAACGTATTCTTTTGTCTATGCTCCTTTTCAAGATGCTTCTGATTTAACCATCATAAGTACAAACTTTGGAACTGGTGGTAATGCTCACAGTGAGTATCTCGGTCCACTTGCAGAACAAGGTATTCCTGGAATGGTATTGATGCTTCTATTGGTATTTTTCATTTTTTACAGAGCATCCATACTTTACATCAGATTAGAAGATCCCAAGCTAAAACGAATTGTTATGATGCTATTACTTGGACTTGTTACCTACTTTACGCATGGAATCTTAAATAATTATTTAGATACAGATAAAGCATCAATTCCCGTATGGGGATTTATTTCCATCATTGTTGCTATTGATTTATACTTAGCTCCAAAGTCAAAAGCTGAACTGCAGACTAAAAGTTCAATTTCAAAAAGAACGTAAGAAAAATATGCAGTCAATGATTATTTTTGATGCATGGGCAAAGTAAAATCAACTTTCGTTTGTCAAAATTGTGGATCAAAATCCAGTAAATGGGTTGGTAAATGTCCATCATGTGGAGAATGGAATACGTTTGCTGAGGAAGTAATTAAGGTGACCTCTCCCGTTGAAAAAATAATTTCTGGAACAATTAATACTACAAAAAAACCCCAGCTAATCAAAGACATTCAACCACTTTCTAACAAAAGAATTTATTTTAAGGACAAGGAATTCAACAGAGTTCTTGGTGGGGGGTTGGTGTATGGATCAGTAGTTTTAATGGGCGGTGAACCAGGCATTGGTAAATCAACGCTTTCACTTAAGCTAGCGTTAAATTCATCTTTCAATTGCCTTTATGTTTCTGGTGAAGAAAGCGATCAACAAATCAAGCTAAGAGCAGATCGCTTGGGAGGAAATATGGAAAAATGTTATTTGCTTCAAGAGACTCAGCTCCATCAAATTATTCATCAGGCCAATAAACTCCTTCCTGATTTTATTGTATTAGATTCAATTCAAACCATACAATCTGAGAACTTAGATTCAGCTCCTGGAAGTATTACTCAAGTTCGAGAATGTACATCTCAAATTGTACAATATGCTAAGACAACCAACACTCCCATTTTAATTATTGGACACATCAACAAAGAGGGTAGTATTGCTGGTCCAAAAGTGTTGGAACACATGGTAGATACAGTATTACAATTTGAGGGAGATCATCATCTCCTTTACAGAATAATCCGAAGTGTAAAAAATAGATTTGGAAGCACAAATGAGATCGGAATATATGAGATGGGTTCAGCTGGATTAATTGAAGTTGAAAATCCAAGTAAAGTTCTAATCAACAATCAAAAGGAATTATTAAGTGGAGTATCCATCGCAGCTAGCTTGGAAGGTGTTCGACCCCTATTAATTGAAATTCAAGCACTTACAAGTACTGCAGCGTTTGGTAATCCTCAGCGATCCTCAACAGGATTCGATTTAAGAAGGCTAAACATGTTATTGGCAGTACTTGAGAAAAGATGCGGATTTAAAATTGCAACTAAAGATGTTTTTTTAAATATCGCTGGAGGAATTAAAGTTAATGATCCCGCGTTAGATTTAGGGGTTGTATGTGCAATTTTATCTTCCAACTTCGATTTACACATTCCATCAACCATTTGTTTTATCGGAGAGGTCGGACTTAGTGGAGAGATTAGACCTGTTACAAGAACTGAGCAAAGAATTGGAGAAGCAATTAAAATGGGCTTTAAGACCATTTATATTAGTAAATACGTAAAGGATATATCCACTAAAACTTCAAAAGCTAAGCTTATTAAAGTTAGTAAAGTACAAGAAGTCATGTTGCAATTGTTCAATTAATTGCACAAAATATTGGATTATTATTTTCAATAGTATATTTGCGACAATTTAGAAGGATTTAAATCCATGACAATAGAGCAAATAGAACAAGAAATAATTGACGAATTTTCAATCTTTGAAAATTGGATGGATAAGTATGAGTACATTATTGAGCTTGGCAGAGATCTTCCATTAATTGATGAAAAATTCAAAACGGATGATTTCATCATTAAAGGATGTCAATCCAGAGTTTGGCTACAAGCAGAATACACTAATGATAAACTAGTTCTCACGGCAGATAGTGATGCAATTATTACAAAAGGCATTATTGCCCTTCTAATCAAAGTATTAAACAACCAACCAGTTGATGCTATACTTTCAACAAAATTAAATTTTATTGATAAAATTGGATTAACTGCTCATCTATCTCCTACAAGAGCCAATGGACTTCTTGGAATGATTAAGCAAATTAAAAACTTTGCAATGGTGTATAATCTCAAAAGTAATTCCTAGAATACCATGGTTGAAAAAGCAGAAAAACAGAAATTAGAAAATAAGATAATAAATGTTCTCAAAACAATTTATGATCCTGAGATTCCAGTTGATATTTTTGAGCTTGGATTAATTTACGAAGTTAATATTGACGATAATTTTGACGTTCAAGTTCAAATGACCTTAACCTCTCCCAATTGTCCTGTCGCAGAGTCTATGCCAAAAGAAGTAGAGGATAAAGTGAAGGCTGTTTTTGGTGTAAATTCTGCTAAAGTAAATATTGTTTTTGATCCTCCTTGGGATAAAAATATGATTAGTGAAGAAGCAAAATTAGATTTAGGAATGCTTTAAAAAACAATTATGAAGACTACCGGAATTGACGCAATTTCCTTCTATGTTCCATCAATTTATGTTGACATGGAAGATTTAGCTGAAGCTAGAAACATTGCTTTTGCAAAACTGAACAAAGGGTTAGGGCTAAACAAAATGGCTTTTGCAGATGCGAATGAAGATGCGGCATCTTTTGCTGCCAATGCTCTTTTCAACTTAATTAAAGAAAACGATATAAATCCAAGATCGGTTGGTAGGATATACTTAGGAACAGAGAGTGCACTCGATGCTTCAAAACCAACGTGCACTTATGCCGTTGAAGTTGTTGAACAAGAATTAAGTGAAAAATTTGGAGAAAGATGTTTCAAAAACTGTGATGTTGTCGATATGACTTTTGCATGTGTCGGTGCTGTAGATGCTCTTCAGAATTGTATCGATTGGGTAAATAGTGGTAGTAATAGAAATGCTATTGTTATTGCGTCAGACCTAGCAAAATACGAACTTAATTCTGGCGGGGAATACACGCAAGGAGCTGGTTCAGTTGCTCTGTTGGTTAAAGAAAATCCTTCTATAATTAGTTTTTCTTCATCTTGGGGAGTTGCTTCAAAAAGTGTTGGGGACTTTTTCAAACCTAGAAGGCATTACGACAAATCGGAGATGTTAAAAGCAGCTGCTGATTTATTAGGTTCAGATATTTCATCCAAGCAAGCCAAAAAAATAATCGACAGAACAACATCAGACTTTTGGTCAAACTCAAATAAATCTTTTGAACTTTTTAAAGAAGAACCCATTTTTGATGGTCCCTATTCAAATTTGTGTTATCAAGAAAGAATTGATGAAGCGCTAGATCATTTTAAGTCCCAACAAAACACAAACTTCTTAAGTGATTGGCAATTTTTAGTTTTTCACCTTCCCTATGCCTTTCAAGGCAGAAGAATGATTACAAAAAACTGGGTAGAATGGTTAAAAGAGAACCAAGCACTCAACTTACTTACCGATGAAATTGGTGATTTTGACGAAGAAGATTCATCCAATTGGTATAAAAAAGCAAGTAAATCAAGCCTGTACAGAACCTTTGTAGAACAAAGAATTGAACCAGGAGAAAAGGCTTCATCAGAGATAGGGAACATGTATACAGCTTCTATTTTTATGTCACTTTTAAGTTTACTCAACTATGCATTTGAAAGTAAAATTGAGATAGCTGGAAATAAAGTTGGATTCCTAAGTTATGGAAGTGGTTCAAAATCTAAAGTTTTTCAAGGTTCAATTGAATCGTCTTGGAAAAAGAAATTGATAAATTCAAATTTATTTTCAACTCTTAACAATAGGACTAAAATCAGCATATCAACTTACGAATCATTGCATAAAAATGAAGCTGGGAAACCCGTTATCTCAGATAATTATATAAAATTATCCAATATAGAAAATGGTCCATTAAATTTAGGCCTCAGAAAATACAGTAGAACTAATGAATGATCCAATAGTCAACAGGGTTGCACAAAATACTTCATTAATTAATTTAGAACTAAAAGATTTTGGATCTGACAAAAAACGCGTTGAAATTGACATAAAAAAATGGTTGTATAAAGGTCTTGTTTTAAAAGAAAAACCTTTCCGAAAATCGTTAAAAAATCACGATTGGTCTTTATACAATAACATGCTTGTTTGTATTAATTGCAGCTCTGATGTAATTATCCCTACCTGGGCATATATGCTTGTAACTGTTTACCTTGAAGAATATGCAGACTTCGTTTGTGTTGGCTCATCTAAACAACTTGAAATTAACCTTTTTAACCACAATATTTTTCAGCTCGATTCAAGCATTTATAAAGACAAAAGGGTACTCATTAAAGGATGTAGTGAAACTTACATTCCTGACTCTGCCTATGTGGCAATTCTCAAGCAGTTGATGCCTGTAGCTAAATCTGTGATGTTTGGTGAGGCTTGTTCGAATGTGCCTGTTTTCAAAAAACGTTAGGAAATTAACCATTGACATTTTTTGTTTTTCTCTAGTATTGTTCTAAATTGAGCAAGCTTATATGCACATTCTAAACTAATATTTTCATTAATGAATTCATTTATACCCAACTTCAAACGTTTTTTGATATCCTTTTCATTACTTTTCCCTTTTTATTTTTCTGCCCAAAATGTATATGAATGGTATCAAGATGGCGTAATTATTTTTCAGCTTAAAACATCTTCATTTGTCCAAATTAAATCTAAAGACAAAAATGTAGATTTTAAAAATTCAACCCTTTTAAATCAATTTTCAGACAAGTATCAAATCAATAAAGTAACTCAGTTATTTCCTAGACATCAAAATGAATTACTTGCAAATACTTTTCAGATAGAATTTGATAAAATTTTAGAAGTTGAAGATTTTATTACTGAATTAAGCGACATACCAAGTGTTGAATATGCTGAAAAAAAAGAACTTCATGTTAGCTTTTTAACCCCTAATGACCAATACTTTAATAACTCCACCAATAACGGTCAATGGGCATTGTTTCAAATTAATGCTCCACAAGCTTGGGACTTATCAACTGGGCTCGCTTCTGTAGTAGTTGCTGTCACTGATAATGCTATAAACATCAATCATCCTGATTTGGTAAACAAATGTGTCCAAGGTTATGATGCCGTTGATAACGACAACGATCCAACCGGGTGTGGATCAAACACTGGATTTCATGGATCGCACGTCTCAGGAATTGTGGGTGCAGAAACAAACAATGGCTCTGGTGTTGCCTCAATTGGCTTTGATGTAAGTATTATGCCTATCAAAATTGGAAACTGTAACGGTTCACTAACCGCAGGCTATGAAGGTATAGTATGGGCAGCTGACAACGGCGCAGAGGTTGTGAACATGTCTTGGGGTGGTGGAGGCCAAAGTAATTATGGTCAAAATGTTTGTACTTATGCTTGGAATGCTGGGACCATTCCAGTAGCTGCTGCAGGAAATGATGGAGTAAATTCTGTTTTTTATCCAGCTGGTTACAACAATGTAATTTCAGTTGCCTCCTCTACAGTAGGTGACGCAAAATCAAGTTTCTCCAACTACGGCTCATGGATTGACATTACAGCACCAGGTTCTAGTATTCTAAGTTGCAACTCTGGTAGCGGTTATCAGGTAACCCAAGGAACATCAATGGCATCCCCAATGGTAGCTGGCTTACTTGGTCTCATGAAATCATATGCTCCAAATGCCACAAACACAGACCTTGTGAATTGTATGTATTCAAGTGCTGAAAATATTGATGGTTCCAATGGAAATTACGTTGGTCAATTGGGAGCAGGTAGAATTGATGCTTACCAAGCCCTTGTTTGTTTGAATGCTTTTTCTTTTACGTTAGATGCTGCAGTGTCGGCTGTAAATTCACCTGACGGAACAGTATGTGGTTCATCTGTAGATCCTGAAGTTGTCATTCGAAATTTCGGAAGCTCGACTTTAACTTCTTTAACAATCAATTACCAAATTAGTGGTTCAGGCTTACAAACTTACAATTGGACTGGTAGTCTTGCTTCTGGTCAAACTGAAGCAGTTGCCCTACCAAATCAGGCTCTAGCTGACGGAAGTTATACTTTTACCGCATCTAGTTCAAATCCAAACGGTGCCACTGATCAAAATCCTGCTAATGACCAACTTTCTACATCCTTTTCTGTTGCCTCTACAGGTCAGAATGTAGATGTAACAATTATTACAGACTGCTTTGGTAGTGAAGTTAGCTGGACAATCTCAGACGCCGCTGGAAACGAAATGGCAAGTGGTGGACCATACACAGATGTTACAGGGGGACAAACTAATTCTTCACCTGTATGTCTTGTTCCCTCATGTTACGACTTCACAATAAACGATACTTACGGAGATGGAATGTACGGAAGTCAATGGAACAGTTGTTCTGTAGATGGCGACTATTTTATCAACGATGCTAATGGTACAACTATACTTCAAATGACTGCAGCAAATGCAGATTTTGGAAGTAGTACGACCGATAATTTCTGTGTTACTTCATTGAACATTGATGACGATGCTAGCGTGCAGCAAATTAATCAACCCAATGGAACTACGTGTTCAAGCTCAGTTGATCCAGAAGTTCAAATTATTAATTTCGGAAACCAACCACTTACAAGTGTTGATATAAATTACCAGCTTTCTGGAAATGCTCTATTAACTTATGCTTGGTCTGGAAATTTATCTTCTGGTCAATCCACCACAATTACTTTACCCACTCTAACCCTATCAAGTGGTGCACAAACATTTACTGTATATACCTCTAACCC
Organism: Bacteroidota bacterium; assembly: GCA_036123135.1. GTDB lineage: Bacteria > Bacteroidota > Bacteroidia > Flavobacteriales_D > Parvicellaceae. Next base: position 21,420 of record JAZADZ010000025.1, read on the forward strand.
AAATGGAAATGCAGATCAAAATACAACCAACGATTCTCTACAAACAAGTGTGAATGTGTATACGTCTAGCTTACCTCTTCCATTTTCTGAATCATTTGAAAGCAATTCTCTAACAACAAATGCTTGGAATTTAGAAAATCCTGATAACAGTGAAACATGGGAAATAGTAACTGTTGCAGGTACAACACCCGGAGACAAGGCAGCCAAGCTTGACTTCTTTCAATATTCTCAACTAGGTCAAAGGGATGCTTTAATCACTTCTCCTTTGAATTTTAATGGGTACACCTCATTGGATTTATCTTTTGAGCATGCATACAGAAGATACGATCAAAACAGTACTGATTCCTTGATCGTATCCATATCAACCGATTGTGGCGCTACTTACACAAGACTTTTGGAACTTGCTGAAGACGGAACTGGAAGCTTTGCGACTGCATATACAAGTACAACAGCATTTACTCCCACTCAAACTTCCGACTGGTGTATGGGAACTGTTGGGTCAGATTGTTTTACAGTTAACCTAGACAACTACCTTGGTAATTCTAATGTTTTAGTAAAATTTGAAAGCTATAATGCAGGGACAAACGGTAACAATTTGTTTATTGACAACATTAACATCGATGGAACTGCCAATACTGCTCCTCCAACAGCAGATTTTAACGCCAATTCAACAAATATTTGCGAAGGTGTTACAGTACAATTCAATGATCTATCATTTACTGGTGTGACTTCCTGGAGTTGGGATTTTGGTGATGGAAATACATCCAGCAATCAAAACCCATCTCATACTTATACAAGTTCTGGAACATATACAGTCTCACTTACAGTAACCAACTCTGTAGGGTCCGATACCTATACATTAAATGATTACATAACAGTCTCAATCAGTGATGATGCAACAATTAGCCCAATTTCACCGCTTTGCGTTTCTGATCCATCAACATCACTAAGTGCTGCAACAAGTGGAGGTTCTTGGACTGGAAATGGTGTAAACTCTAATGGAGTGTTCAACCCATCTAGTGCTGGTGTTGGTACTCATACTATAACTTATACCACTGTCGGTGCATGTCCTGATACTTCATCAATAGACATTGTAGTTACCAATCAGGCAGATGCGACAATAAGTCCTGTGAGCTCACTATGTTTTAGTGGCTCACCCATAAATTTAAGTGCTGCTACACCTGGAGGTACATGGTCTGGAACTGGTATTACCGACCCAACCAATGGAGTATTCGATCCTGCTGTTGCGGGTGTTGGCACCTACACTATAAGCTATACAATTACTGGGAATTGTGGCAATACAGCTACAACCTCAATTAATGTAACCAATGCATTGGATGCAACCATCAATTCAGTTGGACCATTTTGTGCTAATGAAAGTCCGGTTACGCTTTCCGCAGCATCACCTGGTGGAGTTTGGTCTGGCACAGGTATCACTGATCCAATTAATGGAACATTTGATCCCTCTGTTGCTGGAACAGGATCATTCACTGTCACTTACACTATTTCTGGTAGTTGTGGAAGTTCGTCAACTACAGTCATTGACATAACCGGTGCTCTTGATGCTTCAATAAATCCTGCTGGACCATTTTGCAGCAACGATAGCCCAACCGTTCTATCTTCAGTGAATCCTGGTGGATCATGGACTGGAAATGGTATTACAAATTCAGCTACAGGTCAGTTTGACCCTTCTGTAGCAGGACCTGGTGTTCATACTATCACCTACGTTATTATGGGAGCTTGCGGAGACTTTTCAACTATTCAAATTACAGTTGAAGAAAGTCAAGCAAATTTCACACTACCGACAGATTCTACTTGTACCAATGACTCTCCACTACAACTCTCTGGAAGTCCATTGGGAGGTTTATGGTCTGGAAGCGGAGTGAATTCCAGCGGAATTTTTGACCCCGCAGCAGCTGGGCCTGGAACTCATTCAATTACTTATACTATTACTGGGTTCTGCCCTGACTCATATGCGCAATCAATTGTAGTTCAAGAAAATGTAACTGCATCCATCGGATATGTGGACAACTTGTGTTCAACAGCTTCATCTGTTCAACTTAATGGAACACCTAGCGGCGGTGCTTGGTCTGGAACCGGGGTAAATTCCAACGGAATTTTTGATCCTTTCATAGCTGGTGTTGGTTCCCATATTGTTAACTACGTCATCGATGGATTGTGTGGTGACGAAACCTCAACAGTAATCGTTGTTGATGATTGTTCGTCTATTAGTGAAAATTCTGTTCTATCGATAAGTGTAATTCCTAATCCAAACAATGGGGAGTTCATTCTATCAATTGAGGGTGGAAATACCAATGACATTGTATTAGAAATCTATAGCCAATTGGGTAAAGTTGTGTATTCAGAACAGCTAGACCAAAATAGCTCAACGGAAGATAAAAGCTTAAAACTTAGCCACCTTGCTGATGGGATTTATATCATTAAAGTTGGTTCAGTAACTAAAAAGTTTATAAAAATGTAAAGAGCATTTAGTAAGCTCTCTCGTTTTTACCCTCAATGTAGTTGATGAAGGCTTTGTTGACCACCTTGTTTCCACCAGGCGTCGGATAATCTCCTGTGAAATACCAGTCTCCCTTGTGATTAGGACAAGCAGCATGTAAATCATCAACGGTTTGATATACAATCTGAACATCACAACTGATGTCCTCGTGCGTTAACAATTGTGCTATTTTTTTTGAAACCTCAGTGTAAGAAAATGGAGCATAGATTTCCTTTACAAAGTTTTTAATCTCATTTTTATCCATTTCCTCTTGTTGTTTACACTTTTTATACACATCATCTAGTAGGGAGATTTTACCTTTATCTTTTAATAGAGCAACGGCAGCTTGAAAAGCAATGAAATCTCCAAGTTTAGCCATGTCTATTCCATAACAATCGGGATATCTTATTTGGGGAGCTGAAGAAACAATAATAATCTTTTTTGGCTCTAATCGGTCCAAAATTCGAATAACGCTGTGTTTTAGAGTAGTGCCCCGAACAATTGAGTCATCGATAACAACAATACTATCGCTCTTTCTTTTGATTGAACCATAGGTAATATCGTATACATGTGCCACCATCTCATCTCGAGAGTCGTCTTGAGTTATAAAGGTTCTGAGCTTTGCGTCTTTGACCATAATTTTATCTGCCCTCGTGCGAATAGAAAGGATTTTTTTTAACTCGGTTGAGTCTGCATCTTTCGAAAGTTTTTTAATTTTTTTCAACTTAACATCAGCAAGATAATCCTCAGTTGCTTTAAGCATACCATAGTATGACATTTCCGCAGTGTTAGGAATAAAAGAAAAAACTGTATTTCGGAGATCATAATCAATCTCTTTTAGAACATTTTTAGTTACTAATCTTCCTAATTCAAGGCGCTCAAGATAAATGTCTTTATCAGTCCCTCTTGAAAAATAAATTCTTTCAAAGGAGCATTTTGCATCGATTTCAGGGGGTCGCACAAGTTTTTCTGATGTGGAACCATCCTTTTTAATTATCAATGCATGTCCAGGACCCAGCTCTCTAATATCTTCCCATTTAAGATTAAATGCAGTTTGAATTACTGGGCGTTCAGAAGCAACCACAACAATTTCATCATCTTCGTACCAAAAAGCTGGTCTTATTCCACACGGATCTCTAAGCACAAAAGCATCGCCATGACCAACTAGTCCTGCCATTGCATATCCCCCGTCCCAAGTTTCAGCAGAATTTACCAATATTCGCTGTAAGTCCATGTTGTCTGCAATTAGACCAGATATTTCTTTATTTGAATATCCTTTGTTGTCGTACTTATCAAACAGATACTGATTTTCTTGATCGAGAAAATGACCAATTTTCTCTATAACTGTAACGGTATCTGTTTTTTCTTTTGGATGTTGACCAATGTCCAGTAATAATCCAAAAAGCTCATCAACATTAGTAAGGTTAAAATTACCGGCAACGACTAAATTTCGGGTCATCCAATTGTTTTGTCTTAAAAAAGGATGACAGTTTTCAATGTTATTTTTTCCAAAGGTTCCATATCTCAAATGACCCAAAAAAAGCTCACCTGTAAAAGCAAAGTTTTCCTTTAAAAACTGAACATCTTTTAGTTTTTCAGGATCCTCTTTTTGAAGCTGTTGAAACCGTTGGTTTACATAAGAAAAAATATCTTGAATAGGCTTAGCGCTTACACTTCTGTGCCTACTTATGTATCGAGTTCCTGGAGGGACGTTAAGTTTAATGTTTGCTAATCCAGCACCATCTTGACCTCGATTGTGTTGTTTTTCCATTAACAAATACATTTTATTCAAGGCATAAAACGCAGTTCCGTACTTTTCAAGGTAGAAATCGAGTGGTTTTTTTAATCTTAATAAGGCTATTCCGCACTCGTGTTGAATGGCATCGCTCATGGAGCAAAAATAATTAAATCATTGATACAACCCTTAGAAGATTTATTCGTTTATTTTAAGTCTAAAACTTGGTTTATTTAGTTTTCTTTATGAACTTCTCTCTGAAATGAAGAAACTTCTACTCTTTATTATATTGTTCCTACTCTTTTTAAAGACACCCTTTACTCAACATACTGGAGTTGCTCAGTTTATTGAAAACAAAGGACAGCTGAATGAGAATGTAGATTACAAACTGACTTTAAATAGTGGAGAAATTTTTTTTGAAGGAAACTCGATAACATACAACTTTTATGAAAAAGGAAAAATTTTAGCTTTAAAACATGGAAAAAGCCTAACTGATTCTACCATCAATGGACATTCCTACAGAGTTAATTTGGTAGGATCAAATTTAGATTACAAAAAAAAAGGATTACTTAAATCAACACACTATTACAATTATTTTAAGGGAGAGGATAATCAAAAATGGGCAACAAATGTTAATGCTTTTCAAAAAATAGAATACCTCAATATTTACGATTCAGTAGATATGGTTGTATACGAGAAAAATGATCATTTAAAGTATGATCTGATTGTTAATCCAGGTGGGGATATTTCTGATGTTCGTTTTTTTTACGATGGTGCAGAACGAGTTTCATTAGTAAATGGACACCTAAACATCACTATATCTACGGGAAAAGTTATCGAAAAAAGTCCTTATGCTTATCAATTAAATGGAGATATAGAAAAAAAAGTAAAATGCCATTATTCGTTAGAGAACGATACTTTACAATTTAAATTTCCAAATGGGTATGACACTTCAAAACCACTAATTATTGATCCTCCGATTTTAATCTTTTCAACTTTTACTGGTTCTTCATCAGATAATTGGGGGTTTACTGCCACATATGATGATTTGGGGAACATGTATGTCGGAGGAATTGTTTTTGACATTGGTTACCCTGTTACTTTGGGAGCTTATCAAACAACCTATCTAGGAGGAACAGGAGTCAATTATCCAGGAACAGATTTAGCCATTACAAAATTTTCTGACGATGGAACACAAATTCTTTACAGCACATACATTGGAGGAACAGGAAACGAAAATCCTCACAGCATTGTGTGCAATCAAAACAATGAACTTTATGTTTTTGGTTCAACCTCCTCAGCTGACTTTCCAACTCTATCAACCAGTTACGATAACTCATTCAATTTAGGAATAACTTTCCAAAATAGCGTTATGAACTATGTTGATGGAACAGATGCTTTTGTTTTAAAAATAAATCCTACAGGAACGAGTCTTTTAGGATCTACCTACATTGGCGGATCTGGAAATGACGCGGTAAATCTTTCTAGTAATCTTAAAAAAAACTATGCTGATGAATTTAGAGGCGAAATTATAGTTGATCAGAATGACCATTGTTGGATAACAACTACTACTATATCTTCAGACTTTCCAGTTGTTGGTGCTGCTCAGAATTCCCACAGCGGAATGCAAGATGCCGTAGCATTCAAATTCAACTCTGATTTATCTTCTTTGCTTTGGAGTACATATTATGGTGGAACCGATGATGATGCAGGATATTCAATTCAACTCAATTCAATGAATGAACCCATTATTACTGGTGGAACTATGAGCGCAGACTTATTCACATCAAGTGGGGCAATCAACACGTCAAACTCAGGCAATCAAGATGGGTTCATAGCAAAATTTAATGGTACTGGAAATAGCATAAATGCAGCAACCTACATCGGAACAAATTTGTACGACCAGTGCTACTTTATTCAAACAGATTTAAATGACAACATCTATGTGTATGGTCAAACAGAAGGAATTTATCCCATTGCACCTGCTAGCATTTATAATAATCCAGGAAGTGGACAGTTCATCCACAAGCTTAATCCAGATCTTAGTTCAACTGAATTTTCTACTGTTTTTGGAAGTGGAAATGGCATAAACATTGCTCCATCTGCATTTCTAGTTTCAGATTGTGAACTAATTTATGTTTCTGGTTGGGGTGGAAATGTTAACCTAATTGGTAACACGTTTAGTATGCCCATAACAACTGGAAATACATTTCAATCATCCACTGATGGAAGTGATTTTTACCTTGGGGTTTTCACTCAGGATGCAACCAGTTTACTGTATGCCACCTACTTTGGAGGAGCCACAGCAACAGAGCATGTAGATGGAGGAACCTCAAGATTTGACAAGAACGGCAAAGTATATCAAGCAGTTTGTGCAGGCTGTGGTGGGAGCTCAGATTTCCCGACATCTGCTGGTGCTTGGTCAGCTACCAACAACAGCTTAAATTGCAACCTTGGTGCAGTAAAATTCTCCTTTCAAAACATTAACCCAGTAATCAGCATTCCACAACCCTACGTATGTCTACCTAGCTCTTATCAATTTAGCAACCTATCTCAAGGAGGAAACCAATACTTCTGGGACTTTGGTGACGGGAATTCATCAAATCAGTTTGCCCCATCACACGTATATCAAGATACTGGCCAGTATGAAGTTCAATTAATTGTCTCTGACTCCCTTGGCTGTGTTGACCCTGATACTGCAAGTATTTTTATCGACGTTTTTGCTGTGAACAATGCCATCGTTCAATCAGTTGACACACTTTGTTATGGAGACACTATTCAGCTCAGTGCATTTGGAGGAGCAAGTTATCTATGGACTCCTTCCTATGGCCTTTCTAATAGCACTATTTCAAGTCCAATTGCGTATCCTGATTCCAACATTACCTATACTGTTGTTGCTACAGATAGCTGTGGTTCTGATACTGCTTTCGTTACTCTTGTCTATTCAGCTGAACCAACTTCAGTGATGAATGATACCGTTATTTGTTTGGGAGATATTATAACCTTAAATGCATTTGGTGGAGTAAACTACAACTGGTATCCTACAACTGCTATGATTAACCCAGGAGATCAAAATCCAAATATCATTCCTAGTGACACTACCCTATATTATGTTGATATTACTACTCCAATTGGATGCACAATTACAGATAGTGTAGTTGTTGCAGTAGAAAATTCTCCACCACAACCAATACTGCCAAACGATACAACAATTTGTACTGGAGATACTATACTTGTAAACATTCAAGGGGTTTCAAATGCACTTTGGTCTCCTAATTATGCTCTTGGAAATTCCAGTAGTACCACTACTGAAGTATATCCAACCACATCAACAACATACACCATAACATTTGAGAATTCATGTGCAACTGTGATTGAAGACTATACAGTTACAGTAATAGGTATTTCATCTCAAGTAGTTGATGATACCATAATATGTCCAGGTGATACTGCCATTTTATGGGCAACCAATGGATCTAGCTACTCATGGAGTCCTGTTGAGACGTTAAGTAGTCCAGACAGTAATATCACTTTTGCGTATCCGCCTAGTTCAACTACCTATTCAGTTCAAGTACAAAACAATGCTGGGTGTTCTATCACTGAAGATGTACTTGTAGAATTGTATGATTTACCCTTTGTAAGTGCTGGATATGACATATACATTCAATATGGAGATCAAGTAGAACTTCAAGGAGAAACAGATGCATCTTTCTATTGGGCATCTTCTGAAAATATGTCCTGCTATGATTGCTTAAACCCTTTGGTTGCTCCTATTCAAACCTCCGACTACTTCATTTATGTAGTAGATACCAACGGGTGTGAGAACAAAGACTCGGTGCGCGTGATTTTAGATGGAACTTTATATGTTCCAAATGCCTTTTCACCTGATGGAGATGGTATAAATGACTTCTTTGAAATAAAAGGAGAAGAAATAAAAGAATTTGAGCTGTGGATCTTCAACCGATGGGGAGAGCTAGTTCACCACACCAAAGAAATTACTGATTTTTGGGACGGCACTTACAAAGGAATTCCAAGCCAAATTGATGTTTTCGTTTGGAAAATTAAATACGAAGATTTTCAAAAAAAATATGGTACTCTAGTTGGTCACGTTAGCTTATTGCGCTAATCATTGTTAACAAATCTTGGATCTGCCTCCATAATTTCTCCAGAAATAGGACATGTACGAAGTTTCTCATCATTGTAGAACTTTTTAAAAACGGGTAGAAAATCTTTTTCAATATTAGTTAAATGAAAATATTCTTCATACAAGAGCGCATTCTCTTTGTCAGAAAACCACATTAATCCATCTTTATGATGAGACTTTCTTTTTCGTTCAATTACCAAACCAATAGAATTTGCTGGTCTTATTGGAGAATGAGGTACTTTGGCAGGCAATAAGAACATCTCACCTTCTTTGATTGGAACTTCAACAGCTTTACCGTCAACTTGAATTTTAACAGAAATGTCACCCTCTAATTGATAGAAAAGCTCTTCTGTTTCATTGTAATGATAGTCCTTTCTTGCATTTGGTCCAGCAACAACCATTACAATGTAATCATCAGAAAGAGGATACATGTTTTTATTTGAGACAGGGGGTTTGAGTTTATCTTTATTGTCTTTAATCCACTGATTAAAATTAAAAGGCATAGATATATTCATAATAGATAGTTTTAGTAAAAAATATATTTTGTTAATGTATCACCAGCACTGCAAAAAACACTATCGCTATATGAGGAGGTAAAATTATCTTTAGTGACAAAATAGTCGAATTTCACCCTCTGATTTCCATAAACTTCACATTCAATAGTTGTATCGGCATTGGCTCCTGAAAGGCTTATTATATTAGAAAAACAAGATCCAATAGAAGAACTTATTAGCTCCGATCCTAAAATTAGCTCGTCATTACTGTTGAATGGGACGGAGTTGCTAATGTTCAAAATCAGGTAGCTGGAAGAATATATATCATAATCTACAGTATTGAGCTGGTTTATCGATAATAAATCTGGATTAACAATTATCTGATCGGAAAAATACCCCAACTTTGAAAAGGTAAAACGGTACTCAATAGCATTACTGTTTTGAAAAGAAATTTCATAATTGCCATTTCCATTGGTTGAGGTTGTTGCTAATTCAGAAAAGGAATTGGTAAAGGTAGTTCCACCAAAGTCCTTTATTTCCAGTAAAACGGATACTCCCTCAATTGGTAAATTATTAATCCTATCGCTAACAGATCCACTAATGTCTATTGTAGTGTCTGTATTTTTTTTACATGAAATAAAAAAAGAAATACCAATAAAAAATACACCAATCCTCAGCATATAACAAATATAACAAAAGACTAGTATTGGTTGTGGAAGTCGTCTACACTTGTCAAAATAGCGGCATAAAAGGCATTGAATTCATCGTTAAAAGCGGACTCATTTATATAATATATTTCACTGAAAAGCTTTTCATCAAGACTAATCCCAGTTCGATTTGAGATGCCAACAATTGCTTTCTGAATTCCAGTAAATTCATGATATCCATTGAGCCAATCAAACTTTCGCATATAGTGATACATTTTACCAATTTTATTTGGCATCTGTTCCTTTTTTTTATCTAAAAAGTGGTAAGCCTGATCAATATACAATGAGGGAGATTTGGAATAGTGAAGATTCCAATTCTTCCAAAGTAAATAATCGTATAAAATATCGGTGACTACTCCGGAAAGTTTATCAATTTTCCCATAAAACCTTCTTTTACTATTAAGAAATTTAGGATGAGTATCTGTAAAATAATCAATGTGCCTATGCAGTAAAATGCCTTTTTTAACATCACCTGAAAAGTTTAAAAAAGAATTCCCCTTTACTGCATCACTGATGAAATTACCGTACATTAAATCCAAATTATCCCCAGAAAGAATAATATGGGCCAAATAGTTCATTTGCTAATTGGAATAAAAAAAGGCAATAACAGAATCGGATAGAGAAAGCTCAGATGATTCCCAAGAAACTTCAATATTATGGATACCATATTCGGACAAAGCATCGCTTGTAGATGGACCAATGGCAATAACATGTTGATCTCTATCGATTTCATTTGTATTAAAAAAAGAATGTACATTACTAGGACTAGTAAAAACATAAAGATCACAATTGGCGATAACTTTAGTTTTTTCTTTTGCCGTATAGCTTACTTGTTCAAGTAACTGCTCAAATGGAATTTGAGACTGAACTGTTCTAAGGGATTTGCTTGAAACGGGAAAGAAAACTTTTTCTATTCCCAAAATTTTTGAAAATTCATAGGCTACTTTTTTTGGATTACCATTACCAATAAAATCAACTTTTAGTCCAAGAGCATGCAATTTAGTTGCCGTGGTTCTACCAATTGCAGCAATTTTTCTATTGGTCACATCAGCTTTATGATTTTCTACAATGGATAACACCGAATTAACTGAGCTAAAAAATATCCAATCGGATGCTGGGAGATGTTCCAAATCGAGAAAATTAATTTCTATGAGCGAGTTTCCAATGACATTTATTTTATGGTCTTTAAGCGATTTTGTGAAAAAACTTTGATCAGTAAGATTTCTTGAGATGAAAACATTTTTATCATTTTTGAATTGCCTGTTTATTAAGCGAACCAGTTCGATTGCAGATGTGTTTTTTTTGTGAAATCTGAAAATAGACTTTTCTCCAGGTTTGACAATTGAAACCCAGGTATTAGTTTGATTATTCTCTTTTTTGCAATATACTCCCAAAGGAAGCTGACAACCACCATCCAATAAATTCAATACTTTTCTCTCAATGGAAATCTCTTGCTGGGTATAATCTGAGTTTATTTTATTCAATAACTCTTTCAGCCTATAATCGTTTTCTCTTATTTGCAGGGCCAAAACCCCTTGAGCTGGCGCAGGTATAAACCATTTAACAGGCAATTTCACAACATGGAAATCTGAAAGATTTAAACCTAATCTAGAAACACCAGCATATGCGAGTAATATGGCATCATAATTTCCATTCTTTAATTTTTCAACTCTTGTTGGAACATTACCTCTCAAATCTTTAATTGTTACATCTTCGCGAAAAAATAACATTTGAGATTTCCTTCGTGCTGATGAAGTTCCTACAACAGCACCTTTCTTTAAATTCCAAAGTTGAGTGTTATCTAAAGCATTTTTGTTCATCAACAACAGTTCTGATGGATCTTCTCTTTCGGAGACTGCTACAACAGAAAGACCAGAGGGTGAGTTGGTTTCTAAATCTTTGTGCGAATGAACCGCTAAATCAACTTTTTTTTCCAAGAGCGCCTGTTCAATTTCTTTTGTGAAAAATCCTTTGCCTTCAATTTTATCAAAGCTTAGGTGTTGAATTTTATCTCCCATAGTTTTTATTATCTTGATTTCAACTTCTTGACCAAGATTTTCTAGCTGATTTTTGATAAAATTTGCCTGCCACAGTGCCAAATCGCTCCCACGGGAGCCAATTTTGATTTTAGCAGACATAATTAGTTGACTTTTTGCTTTAGCAAAATTTCTTTTGCCATCTTCATGGGAACGCTTATGTATTTTTTTTCAAGGTAATGGACAAATTTATCCAGTA
>JAZADZ010000026.1:0-14460 GCA_036123135.1 Bacteroidota bacterium
AAAAAATATGCGATTGATGCAGATTCCAAGTTTCTTGTTGCTACATCTGGTGGAGTCGATTCCAAGACCGCACTATTTATTGCAAAAAAACAGGGCCTCAACGTTTGTGCAGCACATGTTAATTATGCTCTCAGAGCAGAAGAAAGCGACTCAGAAACAGAACTTATTACCAAATTTTGCAAACAACATCAAATCCCCCATTTCGTCCTTCATGAAAATGCAAATCAATTTGCTAAAAAGAATCAATTGTCTATTCAAGAAGCAGCCAGAAAAATTCGCTACAACTATTTTAATGCGCTTATTGCTGAACATGAATTTAACTATGTAGTTACCGCACATCACAAAGAAGATAACATCGAAACCTTTTTACTTAACGCAATAAGAGGTTCTGGGACTAAAGGCCTTTCTGGGATTCCAACTGTAAGAGCTCACTTCATTCGTCCGTTTTTAACAACATCCAAGAAGAAAATTATCGATTTTGCTACAGAAAATAATATCCCTTACTCAATAGACAGCAGCAATCTAGATTCAAAATACGATAGAAATTTTATTAGAAATCAAATAGCTCCACTTTTAAAGGAAAGATTCCCTAGCTTCTCTTCTGGTTTTGAATTGACAATAGAAAACATAAATTCTGAACGAGTTCTTTTAGACCAATTAATCCAAGAAAAATTTAAAGCTTGTGTTAGCCAAAATGGAAATGAAACAATTGTTGTACCAAACCAAAAATTTAATCAAAGTGAATGGTACCATTTTTTGAAAAATTTTGGATTTAATCGTTCACAGGTTTCATCCATTTGTACAGTGAATCATTCCTCTGGAAAAATATTTTTTTCTGATTCCCATGAGCTTTACACAGATCGTGGGAGGTGGATCATCCAAAAAAAACAAAACTCTGATTTGTCTCTATTTAGTATTGATAAAAATTTATTCTCCAATGCACCATTTCCATTAACAGTTTCCAAATCATCCATTCCAGACGTTTTTCCCAAAAAAAATAATTTAGCGTACATCGATTTTGACAAGTTGAATTTTCCATTAAAAATCAGAAAGTGGCAAAAAGGAGATTATTTTATTCCTCTAGGAATGAAAAACAAAAAGAAAGTAAGTGACTACTTAATTGACGAAAAAATACCACTAAATAGAAAGAAAAATACTTGGATTGTAGAAAGTGACAATGAAATTGTTTGGCTAATTAACCATCGTATTAGTGATCGATTTAAAATTTCAAAAGAAACAAATCGATGCCTATTATTTCAAGTTTAAAAAAACTGTAACTTATTTATAGTTTTTACGTATAAATAACTTTCTCACCATTTTATTTAATTACTATATGGTTACAACCTATGACACCGTACTCATTGAGAAGGAAAATATACCTGCATTAAACTTCCCCTCAAAACCTTTAAACAAGTCTAAAGAACAGCTCATTCTTTTAAAAAAGAAGCTGAAACGCTCTATGATTTTAGGTAATGTTCATCGAACAAAAATGAGAATCATTTTTGAAGATGAAGAAGGTGTTAAAGAAGTTCAAACAACCATTTGGGCTGTTGGTGATAAGAACATTGTTTTAAAAAAAGGCGTCACCATACCCATTCATCGTTTAATCGATGTTATTCTTTAATTCTATTTCTTTAAGATTCCAACTTTAGGCTGTACTTTTTCTAAACGACATTGCTAGAATCTGTTAACTTTATGAATTAAATTTTTTGCGATGTTTAAAAAAATCAACCTCTCTCTACTATTTGTTTTCAGCATTCTTTTTTGTCAAGCTCAAATTGAAGATCCCAGCGAAAAGGTAAGCTGGGAAATTAGCTATGAACAAGATGGTTGTGAAGTTACTCTTATAGCAAAAATTACAATGGAGCCCCATTGGCACATTAGTGCAGCTAGTTTACCGATTGATTGTTTCTCTATTCCTACATCAATAAATATTGACGAACATCCAGGGTATGATGTAGAAGATTCAACTTATGAACCAGATCCAGTTCATTTATACGATTCATTAATTGATGAACACCTCTATTGGCATTCTGGAACAATTGAAATGAGAAAAAAAATAACATTGAAAACTAAGGAAGCCATTTCCATTAAAGGATATTATTCTTTCCAAACTTGTGATGATTCACACTGCCTGCCACCTTATGATGAAGACTTTGAGATCAATGTGAAAGGATGTTCTTCAAATGGAACTACTTCGTCTTTACAAAATCCGAATGAAAAGCAAGAAAAAAGTACATCAAACAAATCTTTACTTGTTATTTTCTTTTTATCGTTTGTTAGTGGATTTGCTGCACTTTTAACACCTTGTGTCTTCCCTATGATTCCAATGACAGTAAGTTTTTTCACCAAGCAAAGTCAAAATAAATCTGCTGGAATTAAAAATGCTATTCTTTATGGTTTTTGTATAATTATAATATATGTTCTTTTAGGAACTTTAGTAACTGCCATTTTTGGATCAGATGCCTTAAATGCCCTATCAACAAATGTTTGGTTCAATGTCTTTTTCTTTGCTCTGCTGGTAATTTTTGCGGTATCCTTTATGGGGGCTTTTGAAATAACACTCCCAAATTCTTGGATCAATAAAGCAGATTCAGCATCTGATAAGGGAGGCTTTATTGGAATATTTTTTATGGCATTTACACTGGCTTTAGTTTCCTTTTCTTGTACTGGCCCAATTGTTGGAACGCTTCTGGTTGAAGCTGCAACCATTGGAGGAATTGGTCCTTTTGTAGGAATGTTTGGTTTTTCTTTAGCGCTTGCACTTCCATTTGGATTATTTGCTGCATTTCCTGGATGGCTCAATTCACTTCCTAAGTCTGGTGGATGGTTAAATACAGTCAAAGTCTTTCTTGGATTTTTAGAACTAGCACTTGCTTTTAAATTTTTATCCAACGCAGATTTAGTTGTTCAAGGTCACTTTTTGGAACGTGAATTATTTCTTGCCATATGGATTGGCATATTTGCAGTACTCGCTCTTTATTTATTTGGATTTATTTCTCTCCCCCATGATAGTCCAATTGAAAGGCTTTCTGTAGGTAGAACTATACTTGGAATCAGCACTCTAATTTTTGTTGTTTATCTCATCCCTGGTTTATGGGGAGCGCCTTTAAAACTTATTAGTGGATTTCCTCCTCCAATGGCCTACAGCGAATCTCCATATGGAGTTGGGGCATCGAAAGCTTCAGTTAGTCCAACTCACTCAGGTGAACATCTATCTGATACGCACATTGGACCACAAGGTCTTCCTGTTTTTCACGACCTTGAAAAAGGGCTTCAATATGCCAAACAACAAAACAAGCCTGCTTTTTTAGATTTCACTGGTCATGCCTGTGTAAATTGTCGAAAAATGGAGGAGAATGTTTGGGGGGAACCTGGCGTTATTGATGTACTCACTAACGATGTAGTAGTAATATCTCTTTATGTTGATGATAAAAGAGAATTACCAAAAAACGAGCAAATCGAAGTTGAAGTATATGAAGGAAAGATGAAAAAATTAAAAACCATTGGCAACAAATGGAGTCACTACCAAGCAACAACCTATAAAGCAAACACCCAACCATATTACAGAATGCTTGGACCAGATGGCGAAGACCTCAACAACGGATCTGCGGATTATGAGCATCATGGTAATGCTGAGGACTTTAGTAAATGGCTTAAAGAAGGATTGGAACTTTACAATAAAGCAGAGTAAATGAAAGCTCTACTTATTGTTCTGTCGATTTGCTTTTGTTCAATCAATAATTACAGTCAAACTCCTGTTTCATGGAAGATTGAACAATCACAATTAAAGTCTAGTGTTATATTTACTGCAACCATTGACAGCTCTTGGCACCTGTATGCAGTCAATGTTCCTAACCCAGATCAAGGTCCTCTTCCTACAGAATTTAATTTTTCAAAAAGCGATAATTACACTTTAATTGGAGAGGTTCAAGAGGAAAATCCCATTTCTGTTTTTGATCATAACTTTGGTGTTCAAGTAAGTTACTTTGAAAAAAAAGCAAGGTTCGAACAGGCAATAAAACTACTTTCAGAAAATGTTGAACTTACTGTTGATATCGCTTATATGGTATGTAACGAGTCCATGTGTATCCCATTTAACGATTCCTTTCAGATAAATCTCAAGAACTAATTGCTGATGTTTGGAGAAAGCCACTTTGACATTTGTTCAATGCTTACTCCCTTTCTTTTGGCGACATCCTCGACCTGATCCATTTTTATTTTACCAAGCCCAAAGTACTTAGCCTCAGGATGAGCAAAATACCATCCAGAAACTGAAGCAGCAGGAAACATTGCCAACGACTCAGTTAAAGAAATTCCAATAAGCTCTGTAACGTTTAATAACTTAAAAATAGTTTCTTTTTCAGTATGATCTGGGCATGCGGGGTATCCGGGTGCAGGTCTAATGCCTTTGTACTTTTCTTTGATGAGCTCTTGATTGTCAAAATTTTCATTTTTTGAATACCCCCAATATTCCTTTCTGACTTTTTCGTGGAGATATTCTGCAGCAGCTTCTGCCAATCGATCGGCAAGAGCTTTAAGTAATATAGAATTATAATCGTCTAAAGCCTCTTCAAATTCAGCAATCTTCTTTTCAATTTTTAACCCTGCAGTAACAGCAAATGCACCTATATAGTCTTCTTTTTTGGTACTTTGGGGGGCAATAAAATCTGAGAGACTAAGGTTAAAGGCACCTTTAGCTTTTTTATTTTGTTGACGTAAACTCTGTGAAACAGCAAGAATTGAGTTATCAGAATCATAGATGTTTATTTCATCATTAGCTGTAGAGCTGGCTTTCCAAAAACCGTAGACTGCTTTTGCATCCAACCACTTTTCCTCAATGATTTGATTGAGCATTACTTTTGCATCAGCATACAAGTTCGTAGCTTCTTCACCTACGACTTTATCTTTAAGGATTTTCGGAAATCTTCCATGAAGCTCCCAAGTAATAAAAAAAGGAGTCCAATCAATGTAATTGGTTAGTACATTCAAATCTAAATCGTCAATTAGAAATGTACCCATTTTGGAAGGCTTTGGAGCTCTATATGATTCCCAGTCTAATTTTAACCTATTTTCTCTTGCATTTTTAATGCTTAAAAATGGTTTCTTTTGATTTCTTCCGGTATACTGGTCTCTTATTCTTTGATAGTCCGCTTTTATTTCATCTTGATACTCCTGTTTATTATCCCCCAATAAGCTGTTTACAACATTAACAGAACGAGAAGCATCCAAAACATGAACAGCCTGACTTCCAGAAAGCTCTTGCTCGATTTTAACTGCAGTATGTACTCTGGATGTAGTTGCTCCACCAATCAACAACGGCAAATGAACTTTTCTTTTTGTCATTTCTCTTGCAACATCAATCATTTCATCAAGTGAAGGTGTTATCAATCCACTAAGGCCAATAATATCTGCATTTTCATTTACAGCGGCGTCAATAATTTTGTTGGCAGGAACCATTACGCCTAGATCAATAATTTCAAAATTATTACATCCTAAAACAACACCAACAATATTTTTACCAATGTCATGGACGTCACCTTTCACTGTTGCCATGATAATTTTACCATTACTTTGAACTTTTCCACCTCCCTTTTCTTTTTCAATGAAAGGAGTCAAATAAGCCACTGCTTTTTTCATAACCCTAGCAGATTTAACAACCTGCGGTAGAAACATTTTTCCAGAACCAAATAGGTCGCCTACCACATTCATTCCGCTCATTAGCGGACCTTCAATGACTTCAAGTGGCCTAGCACTATTTAATCTTGCTTCTTCTGTATCTAATTCGATGAAATCTGTAATTCCCTTAACTAGGGCATGCTCTATTTTTTTTTCTAATGGGAAAGATCTCCATTCTAAAATTTTATCTTCTTTTTTTGTATTTCCCTTAACCGATTCAGCGAAATCCAATAACCGCTCTGTTGCATCCTCTCTTTTATTCAACAGTACATCCTCAACTTTTTCAAGCAAATCCTTGGGAATACTATCGTAAACTTCAAGCATAGTAGGATTAACAATTCCCATATCCATACCCTCATTGATGGCATGAAATAAAAATGCAGAGTGCATCGCCTCACGAACGGCATTATTTCCTCGGAATGAAAAAGAAACGTTACTAACTCCACCGCTGACGTGAGCACCAGGGAGGTTTTCTCTTATCCATCTAGTAGCGAGAAAAAAGTCCATAGCATTGTTGTTGTGTTCCTCAATGCCCGTTGCGACTGGGAAAATATTTGGATCGAAAATAATATCCTGCCTAGGAAAATTCACTTTATCAACTAAAACTTCATACGAACGTTTGCAAATTTCAACTCTTCTTTCATAGCTATCTGCCTGTCCTTTTTCATCAAATGCCATAACAATTACAGCTGCTCCAAATTGCTTAATTTTTTTAGCTTGAGAAATGAACTCTTCTTCTCCAGCTTTGAGAGAAATGGAATTTACAATTCCTTTTCCTTGAATACACTTTAGTCCAGCTTCAATAATTTCCCACTTGGAAGAATCTATCATAACTGGGACCCTTGAAATATCTGGCTCAGCTGCAATTAAGTTTAGAAACTTTTTCATTGACTCAACACCATCCAAAAGACCTTCGTCCATGTTAATGTCAATAACTTGAGCGCCTCCTTCAACTTGATTTCTTGCTACACCAATTGCTTCTTCAAAGCTGCCTTCTTTGATGAGCCGTAAAAACTTTTTTGAGCCGGTTACATTAGTTCTTTCACCAACATTGATAAAATTGATGTCCTTGGAAACGACTAATGGTTCCAAACCACTCAGCTTCAAGGGTGGTAGATTGGTCCACTTGTAGGTATAATTTCCTGAATATTCGGGGTGAAGGCTCATTAAATCGTTCTTTGAATTACTTTTCTTGGTGAATATTCTTTTGCTAAGGCTGCCATTGCACTAATGTGCTCAGGACCGGTTCCACAACAACCGCCTAATATATTCAATAGCCCATCATCTAAAAATTTCCTAAGCTGATTGACCATATTTTCTGGAGACTGATCGTATTCACCAAATTCGTTTGGAAGGCCTGCATTGGGATGGGCACTTGTAAAAAATTCACTTTTTTGCGAGAGCGTTTTTAAATATGGCCGCATGTCATCTGCTCCAAGAGCACAATTTAAACCAACACTTAATATTGGATAATGTGAAAGAGAGATTAAAAAAGCCTCTGTTGTCTGTCCAGTTAGTGTTCTTCCACTTGCATCAGTAATAGTACCAGAAATCATCACAGGAATTGATACGTTCAAATCATTGAATACTTCTTGAGCGGCAAAAAGAGCAGCCTTCGCATTTAAAGTATCAAAAATAGTTTCGATAAAAAGTGCATCAGAGCCACCTTCAATTAAACCTCTAATCTGCTCTTTATACGCATCGTTTAGCTCATCAAAATTAACATTTCGATAACCTGGGTCGTTGACATCAGGAGAAATGGATGAAGTTCGATTTGTAGGACCTATCGAACCGGCAACATACCTAGGTTTATCAGGTTCTGTTGCAGTAAATTCAGCAGCAACCTCAGCTGCAATTTTAGCTCCATGATAGTTAATTTCATAGGCATAATTTTCTAGCCCATAGTCCGCCTGAGCAATTGATGTTCCTGAAAATGTATTGGTTTCAATTATATCTGCTCCAGCAGTAAAGTAAGCGCTGTGAATAGTTTTAATGATGTCTGGTCTTGTTAAAGAAAGTAGATCATTGTTTCCCTTGAGAGGATGAGTATGCTCTTCAAACCAACCTTTTCTGAAATCATCTTCAGTGAGGGTGTACTGTTGAATCATAGTACCCATTGCTCCGTCAAGAATTAAAATTCTTTCTCTAATAGCTTCTTTAATGTGTTTTTTCAAATGTATTGATCTATTAAAAAAAAATCTCTAACGAAAAAATCGATAGAGATAAAAATAATTTAAACTGAACTTTATCACTTATCTGCATTACATACGTAACAGGAATTAGCACCTTCCCAAAAAGGGGGTTGCTAAGGTTTCAAAGGGCCTAATCCCTCCACCTTTCTTGATAAATACATAAAGAACTAAAAACAAATATAACAGAGAATTGCTGTAACCAAAAATATGTTCTAACTATTTGGATTTAAAAAGCTGGTTGTATACAGCAAAGATTTTTTTTCTAAATAAAAAAAAGAGAATTAGGTAAGGAACGGCCATAAGAAAAAGAATACCCGAATTTATTCCATTTCCAACAGTGAGGTCATCTTGGTTACTTGTGATAATTTGCGCTCTACAAGTAGAACAGCCCTGTGAAAAAAGTTGGAATTCATTGAAAATCAACAGAAAAAAGAGAACTATTTTATAAACTATCTTCATGTGTAATAGGGTGAAATCATGAAAAAAACTATTACACCAGTTATAGCTACATATAACCAGACGGGATAAACATACTTTGTTAATCTTTTGTGCGCTGAAAACTCAGAAATAGAGGCTCTGTAAGCAGAAAACAATATGAATGGTAAAGAAAGACCAGCCAATAATATGTGGGTAATGAGAATAATGTAATAAATAGTTTTAGAAAGCCCTTCTCCTCCATATGATGTACTGTCTGCAAGAATGTGATGTGCGATGTAGGAAAGTAAAAAAAGTAAAGAAAGAAGAATCGAGAGGTTCATCACTTTTTTATGCAATACATATTTTTTTGCTTTAATCAAAACAAGACCAGCAATTAAAAGAATCGCTACCAAACCATTTATAAAAGCATTCAGCTGGGCAAAAATGTGCACATCAAAGCCTAAATCTACTTCAATCTTAAGCTCGTGAAGTAAAACAACAACAACGAAAACTACAGCAGAAACCGAC
The DNA here is from genome assembly GCA_036123135.1 of Bacteroidota bacterium. Taxonomy (GTDB): domain Bacteria; phylum Bacteroidota; class Bacteroidia; order Flavobacteriales_D; family Parvicellaceae. The sequence goes on from JAZADZ010000026.1 coordinate 8,817, forward strand.
CAAATTAAAATATTTGCTAACCTGTCGTTCTTTGAAAATGTTGGTGCAGGTAAATTCATAATTCAAAACTAACTGATTTTATAAACAAATAAAAAAGTGTTTACTCTTGTTTTAGCCTTTGAATATGATTTAAAATTATAGGAATTTGATCTTCGTCTGTTCCATCATAATAGCCTCTAATTCTTGATTTTGTATCGACTAGTATAACCATCTCTGAATGTAAAAAACCTCCAGGTGCAAGCGCATCTTCTTGGTTGGGAACTAAAAACCCATCAATACCAAGTTCGTATATTCTATTCTGATTGCCAGTTAATAAATTCCAATTTTCTCCATTAATCCCATAAGCATCTTGGTACCAGAGCAATCTTTCGGAGGAATCTTTTATTGGATCTACAGTAAAGGACACAAATTTTACATTTGAATTATCTAGTTGTTGTTGAACCTTAACCATATTCATAGTCATTGCAGGACATATTGTAGGACAATGACTAAAAAAGAAATATACCAAATGAATTTCTCCCTCATAATTGGAAGAATTTATCTGTTCACCGTATTGATTGGTAAATGACCAATTCGGAATAGTATGATAGATGGTATCATCGTCAATACTGGAATCAAACTCTTTTGCACCATAAATTGGCAAGGGAAGTTCCGGAGATGAAATACAACCAATCAGCAAGAAAAATAAAGGGAATAATAAAAAATTAGTTTTCATTTTCCTCTCTTATGAGTAAACTAATCTCTTTAGTGATTCTTCTAATCTCTGGAGCCAAGGTGGTCATGTATTTTCCTCTTACATTGAATTCTTTATCAATCATCAGCGTCATTATGTAAGCCTCTTTATCGTAGCCATAAATGGTGTCTTTTTTGTTCCAAGGGTTACCTTGAGAAAGATTAACATCAAAAAATGGGTTTTCATTGCCTTTCACAAAAATCCATTTATCAGAGTCTAACTTGTGGTAGGATCTGAACTCCTTTATTTTCTTAGAAAAAGTCTCAGAATCTGAAGAATCTAAAAAAACAGAAACTACTCGAACATCTTTAAAACCAATATTGTCAACGAGCTGTTCATATATGAAAAACTTAAATACACCAAAACTAATTGGGCACTCTTCGGGGAAATTCAATGGACATGTAGTGGATAAATAATTGACCAATAATATCTTGCCTTCGAGATCTTTTCTTGTAATCAACTTACCGTTTTCGTCTCTAAAGGTGACCTCTTTTTCAACTTTAGCAAAAGTCTGCAAGGGAGGGAAAACAGGGTTACCTTTAGTAAGAAAGAAAATTAATCCAAGAAAAAAGATTAAAATACATCCAAGAATTACTGCTCCTTTCTTGGGAAGAAGAAATTCAAGTTTTTTTATCATGGAGTGATGCTTCCAGGACCATTAAACACTTCGTTCCAATAGGACGCTTCAGTTAAACAAATGAAGATTAGATAAAGAATAAACAATATGTATGGTCCAAGTATAACCCATTTAAAATTCTTTCTCTCATCTCCTAAATGCATGAAAACTAGCACAATGTAAGCTGCTTTAACAACTGTCAGAACAATGAAAGACCATTTCACAATCCACCAGTATTCGTTTGCGATGCCTTCGTAATACTGTTTGATGAAAGCACCCGTACAAACCTCAACAACAGTTATTGCAGTAAGTATTGCAGTGACCTGCCAGATTTTTTTTCGGATAGCTTTACCGTGCTCTTCGTCATGATTCGCAGATAATGAATATAAATTGTCTTGAATTAAATCGTCTCTTTCCATAGCAATTAATTAAACAAGGTAAAAGAAAGTAAATACAAACACCCAAACCAAGTCAACGAAGTGCCAATACAAACCAACTTTTTCAACCATTTCGAAGTGACCTCTTTTGTCGTACACTCCTCTAGCAACATTAATTAGAATAATTAAGTTAATGACAACTCCTGAAAAAACATGAAAGCCGTGAAATCCAGTGATGAAAAAGAAGAAGTTAGCATACTGTGGAACTTCAGGAGCATATTCATTTTCGATTAGGTTAGCTCCCTGCATAGTAGCAGTTGCACCATCGAAAAGACTTTGAGCAGCAGCTCCATCAACTATAACACCCCTGCCAAATTTTAAAATTAAATCTTTGCCCTCATTAATATAATCGACAACTGCCCAGCCTTCGGCTGTTAGAACACTTCCGTAATGTGTGCCGTGAATAAAATGATACCACTCCCAGGCCTGAGAGCCTACAAAGAAAAAGCCTCCAACAACAGTCAATAACAACCATTTAATTACTCCTTTTTTATCCAATCGATGCCCTGCTTCAACTGCAAGAACCATAGTTACAGAACTTACAATTAGAATGAAAGTCATAAGAGCAACATAAAGAAGAGGATATCCATCCCCGAGGAATGGCATAGCGTTGAATGTTTCTTCTCCAATGGGCCAAGCATCAGCCTGGTGACGAGCAAAACCATATGCAGTTAATAAAGATCCAAATGTCAATGCATCAGAAACCAAGAACATCCACATCCATTGCTTACCATATGAAATCCTAAATGGAGAACCATTACCACCCCAAAGTTCTTCTTTAGAGATATTATCTACGTGTTGCGCCATAAAACACTTTTTTTTCGTTTACAAGTTTAGTTAATATATTCTAAAAAAACATACAAATAGACCCATAAAAGTCCGACAAAGTGCCAGAATATACTTCCTGCTTTTAGCCCTGCCTGATTATTTTCATTGTATCTATTTTTAGTTGCTCTTTTAAACACAACAATTAATATGATTAAGCCTAACAAAATGTGTATAAAATGAGCACCTGTTAGAGCGTAAACAAATCCACTTGAAATGTTTGAAGTTTGAACCAATTCACCGTTCTGAACAGTGCCTATTTCTTCTCGCTCAAGAACCAATTCGTTGTTTTCGTTTAGTATGAGTTTTCTTGTAATGTTGTCTCCATTCTCATTTTTAAAAAGTACTTCGAGACCATCAATAAATTGTTCATCTAGATTTATTTGTTTTTTTAAATCTTCAGAAAAATCATCGTATTTGATTTCTTTCTTGTAGAACTTTTTCTTATCGTATTCAAGTTCTTCTCCGTTCATGGAAATAGAAAAGTCAACTCCATATTCACCCTCCAACATAAAATAAGGTCTGTTGTGATAGACTCCGAATGCAAATTTAAACAACTCATCTCTATCCTTTTCGGAAAGTAAAATTCCATCAACAGTAGGTTTTCCATCAATGAATTGTAACTGCCTGTTGTCACTTGTTCTGTTTACGGCAAATGGTTGGTTGTATTGAGCAAAAGAAATATCCTTGGGTCTATATCCATAGTCGTTTCCACAAATTTGATAAGTAAACCGCTGAAAAGCTGAAATATCTTCTTTTGAAAGAACTTTATTTGCTAAAACGTAGTTATTTCCATTATAGCTTATCTTCTCTTCATTTTTTGTAAGGTAATACGACTGTCCGTATTGACCGTATCCATAGATAACCGAGGATTTGACAGCATTACCATTGTCAAAATATTGTTTCCAACCAAATACTTGAAAGACGCAAAAAGCAAAACCTAAGAGAACTGAAGAAATTAGAAATAATTTTAATTTTTGCGTAGCACCTTTTTTTGCTGCTCTAAGAGATAAAACCAAAGTTATACTGCTTAACAAAATAACTAAGGTGCTGTATGCAAAGAATTCTGGAAGATTAATGTTCACCCAAAACTTATCCATTTTACGGACAAGCACAGCACTACTCAATCCAGCAAAAAACATTACGCTAGAGGCAATACCGACATAAACCAAACTTGAATATACGTTGGTTTTTGAAGATCTATCAAAACTATTCTCCTTAGAATCACTCATCATCTAAATTTTATCTAAAAAGTAAACTAACAACAACAAAGGTAGATAGGCAAATGAATAAAACATTACTTGTTTAGCGTATTTCATATCCAAACTTTGATGTAATCGAAAAGCAGGAATCAAAATAATACAGCCAAAAATAATTGCAAGAAACATAGAGCTTGATCCACACATATTCACAACCCAAGGAAGCATAGATACTGGAATCAAAAATCCAGTGTATAACATAATTTGAAATGCACTTTTTTTGTCTCTGGAGCCAGATGGTAACATTTTAAACCCTGCTTTTTTATAGTCATCATCCAAATTCCAAGCAATAGACCAAAAATGTGGGAACTGCCAAAAAAACTGAACAAAAAATAAAATACCCGGTTCTAGACCAAATCCACCAGAGGCAGCTACATATCCAAGCATAGGAGGAATACTTCCAGGAAATGCACCAACAAGAACTGCAATTGGGCTAACTGTTTTTAAAGGTGTATAAATCAATACGTAGCAAACTAGCGCTAAAAAACCCAAAACAGCACACGAAAAATTAATTTTCCAAAGCAAGAATATTCCAACTAAAAAGCATAATGCAGCAAAAAATAAGCTTTCTCTGGTTGAAATAATTCCTTTAGGAATAGGTCGATTTTGGGTTCTTGACATTAATTTATCTAAATCTTTTTCCCAAACTTGATTCAGTGCATTTGATGCCCCGGTAATTAAAAAACCTCCTATGAGCAAAGAAAAAACAACAAAATGATTTGTATCTCCTGGAGCAATAAAATAACCGAGGAGGGCACTAACCACAACTAAGAGAGAAAGCCTTAGTTTTAAAAGATCAACATAGCCTTTAACTTTTAACTTTAAGGAGAGATGATTAGAAGAAACCTTTATGTCCTTTTCCATATTCGCTGCAAAAATAGATTTTTTAACCAAAAGTTAATAATCTAAATAGGAGTTCCACACATTCGATTTTATTCCAAAGGAAAAAAGTAAATTATTATTTTTTGTGCTATTACTGGTATTCCTAAAATCAATCCTAGTAAATAAAATAGTATTTGTTTTTGCTACCAGTAAGTATGAGGAATTAAAACCAAAGTAGTGCTGTTTAGTCAAATCTCCTTGAAGCATTGTATGATTGTAATCACCTAGTCTTGTAGAATAATCAAAAAACATATCGCCTCCAAAATTTCCAGATGTATTTCCTCCATGCTGTTGAAAAGCATAAGTAAATTCTAACGAAAGATTGTTTCTTTGAAAAATTACTCTAGTTAAAAATTCTCTGAAATTTGACTCTAATGGATGAGCCAATGAGTGATTGGCATTTCCATAATTTTGTAAAGAGCTTAAATGAGAGTAAGTAAAAGGCCTGACACTATTGAACTCCAATTGAAAACCCAATCCATTGATTTCAAATAAATCAAATGATTTATAACCAAACTGAAATCCATATTTGTTTGCCCACCAACCGTTGTTGTTTCTAATTTCTTCAAGTAAAAATTCATCAAGAATCAATTGAGAGTACAAAATGTGCCTTTTAAATATTGTAGCTTTTAGATTTACACCAAAAAAAGAGTTGTCTGAAGACCCAATGTTGTACTCAATAGGTCTAAAAAAGATAATTGGATTTAGATAGTTGACATCAAAATTTCTCTTATTAAGAGAATCCTTTGCAGCCCACACAACAGATTCAAAAACAGATAAATTAAGGCCGTTAAAAATATTCCAACTCAACAAATGGGAAGATGAAAATTTATACTGTTTTTTGTCAAAATAATAGTGGTCTCTGTGAGCTGAATACAAATTGGTGTATTTA
>JAZADZ010000027.1:0-7487 GCA_036123135.1 Bacteroidota bacterium
AATTGCAATGAATTGGTCTGTTGGACCTTCAATAGGTTTAACCAAACCAGTTTACCTTGAGGTGTTAAAAATTGATGCTTACGGTCAAATTATTGGATATTCTATTGAAAGATACGATCCGGAAGAACACAACATTTACAACATATACGGCAGAGGACCTTGGTCAAGAGGGCTATCTGAAGCGATGTTTCACATTGGAGGTTTTTTGAAATTAGGTTGTGAATTTGAATTTAGTGACGATAGAGGAATAATCAAAGCCCTTGAAATTGGAAGTACGGTTGATGTTTATAGCCGCAGAATTCCAATTATGACAGATAATTATAACCAACTTATTAACTCAAACAACCAACCAATTAACTCATTTATTTTCCCAACAGTATACATAAGTCTCCTGTTTGGTGCCAAATATTACTAATATTGCATTTGTTAATTTCATTTTATGAATAAAAACATCAATGTTTTAACGAAAGAGAAAACCAAAAAACCTTCATGGCTCAAAGTGAAGTTACCAACTGGTGAAGATTACAAAAAGGTAAGAGGTTTAGTCTCTGAGCATAAACTTCACACTATTTGTGAGAGTGGAAACTGTCCAAACATGGGTGAATGTTGGGGTGCTGGTACAGCTACTTTTATGATTCTAGGAAATGTTTGCACGCGCTCATGTGGATTCTGTGCAGTTTCTACTGGTAGACCAGAAGCTGTTGATGTTTTTGAGCCCGCCAGGGTTGCCAACTCAGTAAAATTGATGGATGTGAAACATGCTGTCATTACTTCTGTTGATAGAGATGATCTCAAAGATGGTGGAGCAGAGGTCTGGGCGATGACCGTCCGTTCCATTAGAAGAAAATCCCCTGGAACTACATTGGAAACCTTAATTCCTGATTTCGGTGGTAAGTGGGAAAACTTGCAACTTATTATTGATGTTGCTCCTGAAATTGTATCTCACAATATTGAAACTGTCAGGAGATTGACCAAAGCCATTCGTGTACAAGCAAAATACGACAGAAGTTTAGAATTACTTCTTCGTTTAAAACAGGGAGGTATGAGAACTAAATCTGGTCTTATGTTAGGTCTTGGTGAATCTCATCAGGAAGTTCTTGAAACAATGGAAGATTTAAGAATGGTCAACGTTGATGTCTTAACTTTAGGGCAATATCTTCAACCTACGCCAAAACATCATCCAGTAATGGAGTTTATCAATCCAGAAAAATTTGATTTGTACCGTGATGTAGGATTAGAAATGGGTTTTAAATTTGTTGAATCTGGTCCTCTTGTACGTTCAAGTTACCATGCTGAAAAGCATCTTTTCTAGAATTAGTTAAATTCTTTACCAAAAAAAACCAATTATTTCTCAAATAACCACTAAAAAATAAGTTAAACACAGATGTAAATTAATCTTTAATTTGTAAATTCGAGACAAATTTTACATTATAAAATATTATGAAAAAATCAGTACTAATTTCTTCTCTACTATTGTTTTCAATTGGAATTGGATATTTTTCTGTCAATTTCCATGACAAAGATGTTCAAGAACCATCCTACAAACCAGTAGCGTTAACCAAGAAAAATTCCAACAAAAAATCTTGGAATGACGCAGCAGAATTATACCACTCATTATATCAAGATGAGACTACTGGTAAAATTGATTATCATCAGCTTGGTGTTGCCAAACAAGAAGTCCTTACAATGATGATGAATAAAGCAGGTGCTTTCACTTTTGTTGAAGAAGGTCCTGACAATGTTGGTGGTAGAACAAGAGGAATTGCAGTCCACCCATCTAATGATAATGTAATTTATGCTGGTAGTGTAACAGGTGGATTGTTTAAAACTGTAAATGCTGGAAATTCCTGGAACAAAGTTGATGGTTTTGATCTTGCAGTGAATAACGCAGTTTCTGGTGTTGGTTCAATTTCTATTTCCTCTATCGCAATCACTAGAAACGGAACTATTTATGTTGGAACTGGTGGAGGAATTTTTGAAGGTGGTCTTTCTTTTGAAGGCTCTGGCGTCACGAGCGGTGATGGAATCTGGTATAGCCAAGATGATGGTGAAACATTCCAACAACTCGATGGTACTAACGGTGAAGACATAACTAAAGTAATTGCTGCTGATACAACTGTAACTAACACAATTTATTACTCTGGAGCTTCTCTCGGAGTAAAAAAAGTTGTTGATCTTGGCACACCTAGCTCTGTCAATGGTGTTCCTACAGCTACAACTGGAGATATTAAAGTATCCAATGATGGTCAAGTATTGATTACTGGTGTATCTCAGGGAGGACAAAGAACTTGGGTTAGTCAAGATGGTGGAAATACTTGGACTGATTTACACTCTAATGGCCAGCTTACTGGAAGTGGTGCGGGAAGATCTGAATATGCAATTTCCTCTTTTAAAAATGCAAACGGTTTTTACACCCTATACGCTTGTTTTGTAACAAATAGTGGTGCATTAAAAGGTGTTTACAGATCTATTGACAATGGTACCAACTGGTGTCAAATAGGCCCAGGTGCAACTACTGGTTTTGCTCCATTTGGTGACAATACCCAGGGATTGTACGATTGTGTGATTGCTTCACATCCAACCGAAGATGGTTGTATTCTAGGTGGTATCGATTTATGGAAATGGACTCAAACACCTGGAACTTCTTGTGATAATGGTCAGTGGGAAATCGTTTCTAGTTGGGCAGCTTCTCCAACCTCACCATTTTACATTCATGCTGATAATCACAGAATTACTTTCAACTCCCAAGGAAGAATGTACGTTGGTAACGATGGTGGTGTTCAAATGGCTGCTATTCCAAATACTACAAACGGTCCTTACACTGTCGTCAACAAAGGTTACAACATTACTCAATTTTATGGTATTGCCTATGGAGGATACGGAGAAGTGATGGGTGGTGCTCAAGATAATGGTACCCAATTTAACGATAAAAGTGGTGTTAGTCCACTTGAATTTAGAGAAGTAATGGGCGGTGACGGTTTTGAATGTGAAATTTCATATCTGAGCAGTGACGCAATAATATCCACAATATACAATGGTGCAGTCTACAGATCTGATGATGCAGGCTTGAATTGGCAAGCAGCAAATGCTCCTTGTGCCAATGCACCTGGATTGGGCAGTGGATGTGGTCCTTTCTACAATTCAGTAAGATTATTTGAAGATGGTAATGATTTGGATACGAAAGATTCTGTAGAATTCATTCCTTTATCCTCAATGCAAGTGGGAGATACTGTTACCTATTACAGCGCTTCTTTTGAGATACCAATGCAGCATATTTTAACTCAAAACTTAACGGTTAGTTACGATACTGTTATACCCACTACGGATTCAGTATTACCAAATTTTGATACCATACCTGCTGGTGTACCTTATCTCTACAACCCTGTTGCTCAGGATACGATAAATTTACCCGACTACAAGCAATCTTTATTTGCTACTCAAGGTGAGGGTAATATTTACATTACACGAGATATGATGAGGTTTGGTGTTAACCCAGAATGGTGGAAGCTATTTTCCTTAGGTGCTCCATTCATGAATAGTAGTGCTCGTAGCTATGATTTTTCTAAAGATGGTAACTGGCTATGGATTGGTTCATCAAATGGAGAGATCGTAAGAGTTTCTGGGTTAGATAGTGCTTATTCAATTAAGTCTGCAAGCAGAGACTACAGACCAAACTCTAACAGCGTTGTTGCTTTAGATACTGTTATTCAGTTGTCTACTGGTGATACCATTACCGGATCTGCTTTGGATAACATTAATTATGATCTTAATGGCCATGATTACATCAATACAGACGGATCCCCAGTTGAATATCAATTACACATCATAAAAATTTCCAACAGTTTCGGTGGAGTTATTACAGATATTTCTGTTGACCCAGCAAACCCAAATAACGTTTGTGTTGTTACTGGAGGTTCTGGAGGAACACAAGTATGGTATTCTACTAATGGAGGGTCAGCATCACCGTCTTTCAGTTCTATTGACGGTAACTTACCAAATATGCCTGTTTTTGGATGTATACTTGAAAAAGACCCATCAACTGATGTCGTTGTTATTGGAACTGAATATGGTGTATTTAGCGCAACAATTCCAACATCAGGGTCAGTTTCTTGGACACCTCACAATGAAGAAATTGGTCCAATCCCTGTTTTTGATGTTCGTCAGCAATGGAGAGATTATGAAGAAGGTATTTTAACAAACGACGTTTTCAACAAATACCAAGCGGTTAGAAATCCTGGATCGATTTATTTGGGAACTCACGCTAGGGGAATTTGGAGATCTGATGATGTTCTTAGCTCTCAAGAAATAAATCCCATAGAATCTAATGAAGATGTTATAATTGACAGACTCGATGTATTTCCTAATCCTATGATTGACGAGGGTAAAGTCTCTTTTGAATTAACTGCCATGTCTGATGTCACATTCACTGTATATGATTTACAAGGAAAGGCGATCCAAACCATTCTTTGGAAAAATATGATGTCCGGAACACACATCATGGACTTTGATTGTTCAGATTTCCCAGTTGGAACTTATTTTGCAGTTGTTGAGTCCCTTGGATTCAATAAAGTAGCCAAGTTTGTTAAATATTAATTACTAACTACAATTTTAGAAAAAGCCTCAATTGTAGAGGCTTTTTTTATAGCCAGTGTATTAATTTATTACAATGAAAAAAGTTAAAGTTGCAATTAATGGCTTTGGAAGAATAGGACGTGTTTTTACTCGATTTTTAATGGATTCAAGCTCTAACATAGAACTTGTAGCCATAAACGATTTAGTTGATACCAGTACCTTAGCATATTTGCTCAAATACGATTCAGTTCATGGAGTTTTTCCATTAGATGTAAGCAGCGATTCAAATACTATTTATGTCAACGGTCAGAAAATTAGTGTTTATTGTGAAAGGAATCCAGAAAATATTCCATGGCAAAACGATGAAGTGGATATTGTAATTGAATCAACTGGCTTTTTTAGAGATAAAGTAGGTGCTTCAAAGCATCTTTCCTCAGGTGTGAAAAAAGTAATAATTTCTGCTCCATCTACCGATAGTACTGTTAAAACAATTTTAATGGGTGTAAATGATACTATACTAGACGGAACAGAAACTATTTTAAGTAATGCATCGTGTACTACCAATTGTGCAGCTCCAATGATTAAGGTAATCGATGAAAATTTTGGTATCCAAAGTGGGTACATCACAACAACACATGCTTACACTGGAGATCAAAGAATTCACGATGCTCCACACAAAGATTTAAGAAGAGCGAGAGCAGCTGCAAAATCTATTATACCTACAACAACTGGAGCAGCAAAAGCAATTGGAAAAATTTTCCCAGAACTTGAAGGAAAATTAGAAGGAGCTGGTATTAGAGTCCCTGTCCTAAATGGTTCTTTAACTGATATTATCTGTGTTGTTGAAAAACCATCTAATGCTGATGAGGTAAATATGTTATTTAAAAATAGTGCCAATGGCTCGCTTTCATCAATTTTATCGTACACCCAAGATCCAATCGTTTCAAATGATATAATTGGAAATCCCTCGTCATGTATTTTCGACTCTCAGCTAACGACAGTTAACGCCAATACAATTCGCGTTATTGGGTGGTACGACAATGAAGCAGGTTATTCGAACAGATTAATTGATTTAGTATCAAAAATTAGTTCAATCTAGTTGAATTCTAAAAGCTGAATTTTACCCCCTTCAAATTTTGCATAGGAGTTGTGTTTAATCCAATCACCTAAGTTGATGTACTTGGATTTTTCAGAAATTTGATATTCTACTGGTAGGTGTCTATGTCCAAATATAAAAAAATCATAGTGCTTGTTTTTAAGTAATTGCTTTGCATATTGTACTAGCCACTCTTTTTGTTGTAAAAATGATGTGGGCTGACTGTCGTTCTCGCGACTTTTACGCGACCAATAGTTGGCGATTTTAAAGCTTAAATTTGGGTGAACTCTTTCAAATAACCATTGACAAAGTGGGTTGGAAAATATTTTTTTAATCAGCTTGTAGCTGTAATCTCCAGGACCTAGACCATCTCCGTGACCAATAAAAAATTGTTTTTCGTTATAAACAAATTCCTGAGGACTTCTTAAAATTTTGACACCTGTTTCTTTTTCTAGATAATCAAACATCCACATGTCATGGTTTCCAGTATATATGTAGACAGTAATTCCTGATTCTACTATTTCAGCAATCTTTCCTAAAAACCTAACAAATCCCTTTGGAATTGTAAATTTATATTCAAACCAAAAATCGAATAAATCACCAACTAAAAAAATTTCTGTTGCATCTTCAGCTGCCATTGAAAGCCAATTCACAAGCTTTTTTTCTCTATTACGGCTTTCTTCAAGTGAAGGAACACCTAGATGGAAATCGGAAGCAAAATATATAACGTGTTGTTGTTGATTAGGGTCCAAAGCTATTGATTAGATTTTTCGGATTTACATTATTCAGATCCAATACAAAGGTAATCTTTTGAAGAAAATTAATGTTTTTTAGAATTGAATTCCCAGTATATATTGAGGAGTTATTTATGTTTGAACTATGCCAAACTGGAAAATAAATACTCAGTATTTCATTTTTATTTGCTTTTATCGAAAAATAAAACCCCGTATTTAGCATAGGTTCAATTTTTTTAGACTCCTGCCAAGCACCAGAAGAATTTTGAAATGTTTGAATTGTAGGGAATATTCCAACATCTGAAAAGATTCCAATTGGAATTTTTGGAATTTCAATTTTTAGATTTGTTGCAATCATCCATTTTTCTGGTCTTCCAAATGAGGTATTGATGTTAAAGGCTCCATGTGTATTAGAACTTTGTTGAACCAACATATTAGGATACTCAACATTTCTTCCTAAATAGGTTCTATCATATAAATAATCGTAGTATCCATCTTGTCCTTTCATTAAAAAATTATATCTAGAACTGGAACTGTAAAAATTATATCCTCCAAAAAATCTCAATTCAATGCCATTCATACGTTTGTTGTAATTGGTTCTGAAATTTCCAGTTAAGTTTATTGAGCTTACTAAGTGAGATGTTGAATTTGTTCCAACGACATAACGAATGGTAACACTTTTTGGAGTTAGAAACTGTTTGTTCCGAACGGAGTAATCAATAACACCAAAAAAAGAAGTTTGAAAAACACTTTCAAGTTGCTGACCAAAATTGTTTTCATCAATTCTTATAGCGCTAAGCCTAATTTTTTGTAAAGGGGAACTTCTTATATTTTGTGATTTAAATTTAAATTCGGAAAAAATTTCACTTTTAGACCATCTTTCGTTTGAAAAAATAGGTCTATTGTAAAAGCTTTTGAAATTAAAACCTGTACTAATTCTTGATAAAATTTTAGTTGGATAAAATTGGAAATTAATGCTTCCTAATCCGACGATTTCTTTATTTCCAAAGCTATACATTGGCACCAGAGTCCATTCAAAATTTCTTTCCAATAACAATGAGTTGTAGAGTGAAATTCCAGCCATT
>JAZADZ010000028.1:0-28720 GCA_036123135.1 Bacteroidota bacterium
TCAATAAAAGAATCAATAGATTCAATTTTTCCAGCAGTTTTGGAGAAATCATTAGCTGTGCCAAGCGGAAAATATCCGAAGATTGTTTCTGTTTCTCCTTTGTGAAGAAGCCCATTGACTATTTCGTTGAGCGTACCATCTCCTCCAACTCCAATTACTATTGAAGTTCTTTTTAAAGCCTCATTTTTTGCCAAATCATAAGCGTGACCAGGATAATTGGTGTAATAAAAAGTTTGTTTAGAAAACACATCAAGTTGCTTTATCTTTTCTAAAAGCGAAGACAAAAGAATACGTCTTTTACTATTTTTTTTAATTATTAAAGCAATCTTCATTAGAAGTTTTTAAATGGGTAGAAGATCAGACTTAAAGTGTTTTTTGCTGTATCTTGCTATGTTAGCTTCTGGGAAAATATTGACGTTTTTTTGAATATGATTGTTTAGTTGATTGGATAAATAAGGAGCCATCATCACACCCTTGCTCCCAAAGCCATTTAAAATAAACATATTTTTCAGTTCTGGATGTTTACCCATAAGCGGCCTTCTGTCCTTAGTGGTTGGTCGAACTCCAGCCTTTTGTCCAACAACGGTGTAGTCGAAATCTCCTATTGCCGAGAATTTTTTTATCAACTCTTTTTTTCCATCCTCAGAGCATTTATGGTTAAGTTCTTTGTGACTGTAGGTAGAACCAATTATAAATTTGTTCTCTCCAAGCGGAAAAACAAAACATCCTTTATTGATTAGTTGCTTAGGAAATTTTCTACTTTCAATAAGAATAATTTCACCCTTGCAAGCATTGTGAGGTAAATAATTAAAGTAAGGATTTTCAGTGAACTTTGGACCCTCACAAAATACAATCCTGGACGCAGTTGTATTCTCATAGGCAAACTCATTTTTACATTTAACAAGTTTTTTGTAGTCAAAATTTGATTTTAAAAGGGTCCCTTTGGAACTAAAATAGTTTCTACTTTTATGTATGTATTTTGAAACATCTAGTCTTCCGCAAGCCCCCACTTTTCCAATTCCAAACGGGCTTTTTAATTTTCCAATTGATCGGATACTTGCTTTTTTTTGATGGATGAATTTTGAGTAGGGAAAAATAGATTGTTTTGCACACCAATTATTTTGCTCTTCAATGGAGGAAAAAATTCTATACATTGGTTGATTAGACAGTAGTGTTGTGTCAAGAGCTTTTTCAATTGATTGATAGAACTGGAAGGCAAATGGTATAAAAATATCTGACTTCCAAGAGAGTAAAAGACGTTTAAACGAAAAAGGATGAAAAATTCCAGCGGCTGCAAATGAGCTTGTGTGTTTATCGCAGTTGTCAATTATTAAATAAGAGGAATTGGTTTGTTCAATGGTATGCGCAAAAGTTGTACCTGCAAGCCCCTGTCCAACAATTATGAAATCAACTTTTCTACTCATTACATGGTTTTAAAAAACATTAAAACCCCAAATATGATTAGCCCTCCACCTATTATATTTTTAAGAACCATTTGGGCTTTCTTAGTAAGTTTTGATTGAAGCTTACTAGCAAAATATATTTTAAGTAAATCAACTCCGAAAAGTGTTATGATGGTTGAGGCAAAATAATAAAATAAACTCCAGTCCTGAAGTTCTAAAGTTTCTGTTGCATAGGTACAAGCTGCAATCCAATAAATGAGAACTCCGGGATTAATCGCATTTAATCCGATTCCCTTGGCAGTTAATCCCAGCAAAGAGCTTTGTTGATTTTCTTGATTTGAATTATAAGAGGATTTTTCTGAAACATCCGTATCTTTTTTTAGTATATATACAATTCCAAGGATAATAAATGCAATTCCTGCAGCTAGCTTTATGTATATGTTGTTGTGTAAATAGGCATTTATTTTTTCGGCAAATAGATAGGCAGCAAAAAGGTAAAATATATCACTAAATAGAATGCCAATATCAAGGAAAAAGGCTTCTTTGAAGCCTTTTTTGATGCTAGTATTTATTAAAATAAAGAAAGCAGGCCCGAATAAGAAACTTAGAAGTATTCCAAATAAAATGCCATTTAAAACAATGCTGACAGTCATACCAATGATTAGAAGATAAAGGTAGACAAAAAAAACACCAGCATTTAAGAACGAAATTGGTTCCTAACTAGCTGGTGTTTTTATTAATAAAATTTGATTGAGAATACGAAAATATTCATCAATGTTACCAATTTTCATCATTTCTTTAGCTAGGGATTTTAGTGAGTCGTATTTTATTGTCTTGTTTATAATAACTAAGTTAATTACTACAAACAGCGCAATGACTATGCCAAATCTTTACTAAAGAAAGGTTTTGATGGTTTTATTTTCCTTTACAGAAAGGTAATCCTGTTTTTGGACTCTCTACGACTACTTTATCGCTTGGAAGGTCACAAGCTTCAGCTCTTTGATCTTTTGCGAAATAGTAAATAGTTTGATTTCTACCGCCTTTAAGTTGTACATTTTTTGAATGAAGGAAATATGTTTTTCCTTTACTGTTTGTGTGTGAATAACCCATAATGATTAAATTTTTAATGTTATAAGGTTGAAGATATTAATTTTTCTTCGAATAATCCTATTTTTTCTTCGAAAAAAAAGTGTTAATGTGAATTGACAGTCTATCTGGAAACAATAATGTTGTAACAGTACATATTAGACTTTGATAATTAAAAGTGATTAATTTTTTTCATTTAAATGAAATTTTTGCTTTTGATCAAGTTAAATTTTTCTTTTTATCTCCTGATATATAGATAGTTAAGATTTTTATCTTTCAAGTTATTGTGACTTTTTGTATTAAAAATTTGATAATTTAACCATCTATGATATTTTAAAAATGATTGTAGGTCATTTGCTCTTTATTTATAATCAAGAAGAGTAAATTTTTCTAAGGGTCAATAAATCATCAATTTCAATCAATAAACTGGTGAACGATTTGTAACAAAGATCAATAGTTCAAAGAAAAAAATAATTTTATTAATGTTATTTTCCATTTATTAAAGTATACCAAAATTGTAGTTAATTTTAAATTATGAGATGTATTGTACTCTTTGCTATTTTATCAATTTTATTTAGTTGCTCAAGTTCATTGGATCAAAAGAATCTCATTCACAATCAAATTGATTTTAATAGCTCTGAATTAGCTTATGATAGTTTGTTCATTCGAAAACATGCAAATGGAAACATTAAAATCTCAGGTGCTATTCTAAATAGCAAAAGAGAGGGCACATGGACTTCTTATTTTGTAAACGGAACCAAGCAAAGTGAACACAACTATCAAAATGGTATATTGAATGGAAATAGTGTAGTTTTTAGTCCTAAAGGGAATGTACTGTACCAAGGCTTTTATTTAGAGGGAAAGCAACATGGCAAATGGATATATTACACTATTGACGGAAAAAAAAATAAAGAAATTTGGTTTAAAAATGGAAAACAAATCTAAATTAATCTAGATCATATTTTTCTTTGTATTTTTTATAATTTCTGGTTTGATCACTTTCAAGTGAAATCAATTTCCCTTTAATAAAAGCATACACAACATTGTTCGTTTTTATGTCAAACGCATCTCCAGATGAAACAAATAAAGTTGCATCCTTCCCTTCTTCAATACTTCCAACAAATTGATCAATCCCAAGAATTTTTGCTGGATTTAATGTGACTGACGAAACCCCCATTTCGTAATCTAAGCCATATGCAATGGCTGTTCCAACCATAAATGGTAAATTTCTCGTTATCATTTCCTGCATATCACCCGAATTTTGAATGCAAAAAAGAACATCCTCTTCAGCAAGAATTCCAGCAACAGAGTAGGGATGATGAATGTTTTGATGACCATATTCAGGAAGTCGGTGCGGTCTGGGTAACATTATACTTATGTTATTTTCTTTGATTCTCTTGGGAATCATCCAGGAATCTTTGCCTCCGATAATACACACACGTTGTATTTTAAATTCTTTTTTGAATTGAATGATGTCGTTAATTTCCTTTATATAATTAGCATGAATGTATAGCTGTTGACTAGAATTAAATATTCCTTTTACAGCATTGAGTTTTATGTTGAAATATGAATAATTAGGTACACTATTGTATGCTTTTGCATTTGAAAAGAAAGAATAAATTGATTTTTTGGCTTTTTGGTATGGACTAGAACCTGAAGGAGAGGTTGTAGAATTTTTGTAATTCGGCCAATTTAAATGTATGCCTTCATCCATTTTAATAACAGCATCTTCCCAATTCCATGCGTCAAAATGAACAACAGAGGAACTTCCGCTAATTGTTCCTCCTTTGGGACAAATTTGTCCCATGAGAACTCCGTTAGACCTAACAGTTGGAGTTATTTTTGAGTCGGTATTGTATGCGATTATTGAACGTACATTAGGGTTAAATATACCAACTTCATTGAAGTCCCTGGTTGCTCTCACTGCTTCAACATCCATAAGTCCAATCGTTGAGTTGCAAGCAATGAAACCTGGGTAAACGTGCATTCCTTTAATCGAAATCACTTGATCGAATCTTGTGGTATCAATAGTTTTAACTAGTGCATTTTCAACAAGTGTAATTTTTCCATTATTTATTGCAATTGCAGATCGCTTTATAACTTCTCCATTACCCAAGTGGGCTGTTCCTCCAAGTAATAAAATATTTTTAGAACTTGATTTTGCAGGAGTTTCTTGACCAATTAAAAAACCTGATGAGAAAAGAAACGCTATGTATATTATTTTCTTCATTCGTCTCCATCATCTTTTATGGTTCCACAATTATGGGTACTAGATTTTTCGTTCTCCACTTTTTGAACTTTTCCTCCGGCATTTTTGAAAGCAATCATTTCACCAATAATTTGGTTTCGTTCCTTCATTAAATGTGTTTCGCGTTGTTGTTGAGTGGTTATGTCAAAGTATAATTTTCCATCAATAAATGTTTTCTCAACTTTTGCATAAATTGATAAAGGGTTCTCACTCCAAAGAACAACATCTGCATCTTTACCTTGCTTAATGCTCCCTACAATATGGTCTATATGTAAAAGCTTTGCAGGATTTATAGTAATCATGTTAAGGGCATCCTCTTCACTCATCCCACCATATTTAATTCCTTTTGCAGCCTCTTGATTGAGCCTTCTTCCCATTTCAGCATCATCTGAGTTAACGGCAACTGTAATCCCCATTTGGTTCATAAGTGAAGCATTTTGAGGAATGGCGTCTTTGACCTCATATTTGTAAGCCCACCAATCAGAAAAAGTGGAGCCTCCTGCCCCGTGAGCTTTCATTTTATCTGCAACTTTATATCCTTCCAGAATGTGCGTAAATGTATTTAAAGTAAAATTTAACGAATCAGCTACTTTTAGAAGCATATTGATTTCAGATTGTACGTAAGAATGACAGGTTATGTAACGCTCCTTATTTAATATTTCTAGCAGTGTTTCAAGTTGCAAATCTTTTCTAGGTCGAGGCAACTGGTACTTACCTTTTTTTTTGGATTGAAGATACCTTTGCCAATCATCTCCATATTCTCTAGCTCTTAAAAATGCATCATAGTAAATCTGTTCTACGCCCATCCTAGTTTGTGGAAATCTAATGTTGTTGAAATCCCCCCAGTTGGATTGTTTTACATTTTCACCCAAAGCAAATTTGATGAATTTAGGAGCTTGATTAAATTTCATTTTCTCAGCAGACGAACCCCAACGTAATTTTATAATGGCACTTTGTCCCCCAATTGGGTTTGCCGATCCGTGAAGTAGTTGCGCAGTAGTAACACCCCCAGCAAGTTGTCTGAAAATATTGATATCATTAGGGTTGATTACATCAGAAATACTTACTTCTGCCGTAATTGAATGGGATGCTTCATTGACACCTCTTGAAACACCAATATGAGAATGTTCGTCAATTATTCCTGCAGTGAGGTGTTTATTGGTTCCGTCTATGACAATTGTTTTCTGGTCGACAACATCAAGAATATTTCCAATGTGAGCTATTTTCCCGTCATTAATTAAAACATCAGTGTTGTAAAGGATACCATCAGTTTCTGAAGTCCAAACAGTAGTATTTTTTATGAGGTACGGGAGTTGTTTTGGTAAGGAGTCAAATCCGTACGACACAGAAGGAAATAGAGGATTGAATTTAGATGAATCCTTAGTTAAAGAAATGGTTTTTTTCTTTTCTATTTTTTTCTGATTTCGAATAGCAGACCATTTGAACCATTCACCATTTGGATCCAATCCATTTCCATCCCACGAACCACTGTCAAAATTTACAAAACCAGAAAGTCCATAATTGCCATTGTTTAGCTTAAAAGCAAGTGTGATTTGTTTGCCCTCCAGCTTAATGGATATGGGAACAATTTTTTGTTTTGTAATTTTAATAGGTCTTCCAGTTATAGAATCAAGAACGAAGACTCCATCAATAGTACTATCTCGAATAACATTGTATCGCAACGTTGCTTTAGGTTTTTCCTTGTTTCCATTAACAACGATTGTTCTTATGTTTTGATTAATATTCAGATTGTACTTGCCTCTTATATCATCAGAAACCAATTTGGATAAAATATGCTGTTTTCCTTGAGTCCAATTTTCAAGTATTTCCCCGTTTTCTTCAAAAAATTCTCCAGAAGTCACAATAAAGTTGGCCCACTTTCCTTTCTCAATCGTGCCTAAAGAATTGCTTTTATTGATGTAAGCTGCTGGTATTTCTGTCAGAGCCTGATAGGCAATTTCCTTGGACAGCCCTTTCGAAACTGCAAGACGAAGGTTGGAAATAAATTTTTTAGAGCTTAAGCCATTAGAAGTTATGGCAAATGAAAGTTGATTTTCTTCTAAAATTGATAAATTATGTGGGGCATATTTCCAATGCCTTAGTTGATGAGTAGATACTCTATTGGCATCATGAGGATTCTCAACATTATATGCTTTTGGAAATTTAATGGGAACTATCAGTTTTATCCCAGCAGCTTTGAGTTCCTCAACTCTTTCATAGTCGTCTCCACCACTTTTAAACAAGAAGTTTACGTCAAACTCTTTCCCAATCTTGTCTGCTCTAAGAATATCTAGAACATTTGATGTGATAAAAATGTGTGGTTTTTCAAGAGATTCAAGATGGCCTTCAATAGACAAGTCTCTGAAATCAGGATTCGCTTTGCCATACCAATCGGCATCAAGAAAAAATTGTTTTATCAAAGCTATACAACCCATCAAAGAGGAAGGGTAGGCCTGTGTTGAAGTTCCTTTTTTGAACGAATAGAAATTAGCGGCTTTATTTTCTAAAACGGATGTATTTGGTGAAGTATTTAACGCTTTTAAAAATCCAGAACCTCTTAAAACACCATTTTCTCTATGACTCAATACCACACCAAACCCCTTTTTAAGCAATTCATTTTGCTGGTCGGGGTTATTTTTAAAGTTGGTAACTGCATTGTGTTCAGAGTTCACTGATTCATTCCAATAATAAGGTCCTTGTTTTGAGGATTTATATTGAGGTTTTAATGGTTTTTTTTTGGAGACTGGCTTTTGCAATCCAAAAGAAGAGTATAAGTCAATAAACGATGCATATATATGCATCCCTTCTAGTGGATAAACAACTGCATTTTTGGGAAGTGTTATGTTTTCTCCAACAGCAATAATTTTCCCTTTTTCAATTACAATGGAAGCATTACTTAGTGTAGTAGAAGAATTTACATGGACGGTTGCATTGGTTAATGCAACAGGTTGAGATAGGTCATCTTTTATACCGTTTGTGGGTACATAATCTTGCGTAAAGAAACGTACACAAAGCAATAAAAAAAACAAAATAAGTATAGTTTTTTTCATAATGCATTAGCAATATGTAAAAAAAATCAATGCATTACTAACATTTCTAAATCCATCTTTATAGATTTGAAAAAAAATTATATGAAAGCTTATTCAATATCACTTATTAATTCAGTTCTGTTAATTGCCATGAGTGCTTGGGGTTATTTGTCCTCAGAAACCCCCTCTGTTACCGCTCTTATTCCACTATTTTTTGGAGTCGCTCTATTGGCTTGTTATCCTGGAATTAAAAGTGAAAATAAGATAATAGCTCACGTTGCAGTTCTTTTGACGCTTGTTGTATTATTGGCATTGTTTATGCCTCTTAAAGGTGCTTTTGGAAGAGATGATTCAATGGCAGTTTTAAGAATCCTTATAATGATCGCAGGTTCTGGTTTAGCTATGGTTGCTTTTGTGAGAAGTTTTATAGCTGCTAGAAAAAACAAACAGCAGTAGCAATTGATTTCAACTTCAAAGCCAGCTGAAAAAGCAGTGCTCATTGGTCTAATTAGTTCAAACCAGAACGAAAGTCTAACATTAGAATACTTGGATGAATTGGACTTTCTAACTCAAACATCTGGTGCTAAGGTGGTAAACCGATTTGTTCAGCGGCTAGATTTACCGCATCCTTCTACTTTTGTTGGCAAAGGTAAAATCAACGAGATTAAGCAGTTTGTTTATGAAAATGAAATTGATATAGCCGTGTTTGACGACGATTTAAGTCCCACTCAAATACGTAATGTTGAACGAATATTGTGCTGTAAGATTTTAGATAGAAGCAACCTCATTTTAGACATTTTTGCGAGTAGAGCAAGAACAGCACATTCAAAAGTTCAGGTTGAGCTTGCTCAATATCAGTATCTTCTGCCCAGACTTACGAGAATGTGGACACATTTAGAACGCCAAAAAGGTGGAATTGGTATGAGGGGTCCTGGAGAAACTCAGATTGAAACGGATCGAAGAATAATTGGACAGAAAATAAGCAGTTTGAAGTCCAAATTAACCAAAATTGATCGTCAAAAAGCTGCACAAAGAAACAATAGGGGAGCTATGGTAAGAGTTGCCTTAGTAGGCTACACAAATGTTGGGAAATCCACATTAATGAATCTGCTAGCAAAATCTGAAGTTTTCGCAGAAAATAAGCTTTTTGCTACTCTTGACACAACAGTTCGAAAAGTAGTTATTAAGCACTTGCCTTTTTTAATGACCGATACGGTTGGTTTCATTAGAAAACTTCCTCATCAGTTAATTGAGTCGTTTAAATCTACATTGGATGAAGTCAGAGAAGCAGATGTATTGGTACATGTGATTGATATCTCCCATGAATCCTATGAAGATCAATACAATACAGTAAATGAAACGTTAAATGAACTATTAGATTTTCCTAAGCCAACGCTATTAGTTTTTAATAAAATAGATAATTTTAAAGAAGCTGAAATAGATGTTTTACAAGGAATAGCCGAACACTGGAGAGCTAAAATAAACCTCAAAACAGTTTTTATTTCAGCTGTTAGTAAAGAAAATATCAACCAGCTAAAAGCTTTAATTTATGAGATGGTAAAAACAATTCACGTCAAAAGATTTCCTTACCAATCTACTTATTTCAACTTCTGAATATTACTTCTTACTTTTATTGAAATTATTATCTATGCCAAGTAAATTAATCATTGGATCTTCTGGACAAATTGGAACGGAACTTGTAATTAAACTTCGCGAAATCAACGGAAAAGACAATGTTGTTGCAGCTGATATTAAAAAACCCATTGACGAAGTTTTTTACGGTGGTCCCTATGAAGAAATTAATGTTCTTGATAAAAATAAAATCAAGGAGGTTGTACTAAAACATGATGTTGATGAAGTGTATATTTTAGCTGCACTACTTTCTGCCACGTCTGAAAAGAAACCGGATTTAGCATGGAATCTAAACATGCAAGGTCTATTCAATGTATTGGAATTAGCAAAAGAAAATTTGATTAAGAAAATATTTTGGCCAAGTTCAATTGCTGTTTTTGGACCTACAACCCCCAGCAAAAATACTCCTCAGCACACAACAATGGAACCTACAACAGTTTATGGCATTAGTAAACTTGCTGGGGAAAGATGGTGTGAGTATTTTTTTAATCGGTATGGTACTGATGTTAGAAGCATTCGTTATCCTGGTCTAATTAGTTATAAAAGTTTACCTGGCGGTGGAACTACCGATTATGCAATTGATATTTTCCATCACGCTATAAAGCACGGGATTTATTCTTGTTTCTTGGAAAAGAATAGAGCACTTCCTATGATGTATATGGACGATGCTATTCGAGCAACAATAGAACTGATGGAGGCTGAGAGTTCCAAAATTACCATTAGAAGCAGTTATAATGTCAGTGGAATTTCGTTTACTCCCCATGAAATTGCTCAACAAATAAAAAAGACGTTGCCAAATTTCGAGATTAATTATGTTCCCGATTTTAGAGATGAAATTGCAAAATCTTGGCCTTTTCTCATAAATGATCAAGTTGCTAAAAAAGACTGGGGATGGAAACCAAACATTAATTTAGAGCAAATGTGTAATACCATGCTAAAACAGCTCAAAAAAGATATAGTTTAACTTTTTTATCATATTTTCTGTTTAAAATAATTAAAATTCCCAAATTTTATTTTAACTTTTTATTTGTTAATTTTTGTTTTGTCTTGCAATATTGAAACATTGTTTGTTTTACTTAGATGTTGTCGAGAAATTATTTTAAAAATGAGATTTTTAGTATTTAGCATAGGTTTTCTTTTTTTAACGTTTGATGTGTGTGCTACTCGTTCTGTATATCACAATACAAATCAAACTGTAATAATGGATTCTGTCAACAGAACCATTGAAGGTAAAAAGGAAGGATATTGGATCATTTACGGGAAGATGAGAAATCTTGAGGAATATCAAGACGATGAGGTTATTGAGGAAGGAAAATATATAAATAGTAGAAAAGAAGGGATCTGGAGAAAATATTACCCTGGAGGACAAATCAAAAGTGAGATTACTTACATTAACGGAAGAGCAACCGGTCCATTTCAGGTGTTTTACAGAAATGGTCAATTGGAGGAAAGAGGCAACTGGAAGGGTAGAATTTACACGGGTTCATTCGAACGCTATTACGAAGACGGTACTTTATCCCAAAAAAAAGAATTCAATGAAAAAGGTAAAACCGAAGGAGTCGTAGAGTATTACCACTCCAACGGCCAACTTGAGCTCACTTTTAGTACCGACAATGGAAAAGAATCTGGAACAGCCTCTAGGTATTGGCCAAATGGAGATCTAAAGGAAACCATTGTATTTAACGAAAAAGGGGAGGGTTCAAGTTCTGGTATAGTTGCCCGATTAAACCCTGCTGTTGAGCTACCCGTTTTTAGTAATGAAACGTTAGAAGACTCTGGTGTAGCTGCTGAAGGAGCCGTAAATATAGGTTCGAAAAAAGAAGTAGAAGCTCCTAAAGAACTTTCAGACGGTTACCATAAAACGTACAACGATAATAAAGACATCCTAATGGATGGTGAGTTTTTAGGCGGTAAGCTTTGGAACGGTAAACACTACATTTATGATGAAAATGGTTTGCTTGAGAAAATTGAAGTCTATAAAGATGGAAAATTTGCTGGAACTGGTGTAATGTAAAGCTTTAGCTTTTTATTAAATCAATAAATTTATTGTAACTGATAACTGCATTTTTGAAAGAAGATTGCCTTCTAAGTCTTATTGATTGAATTAGCCCCATGGTTTTCTTGAAATGAATGAGCCACCTGTAATTTAGCATTGCTAGCATAGGTAAGCTAATTACATAAATCACTGAAATTTTCCATCCAAAAAGTAGTGTTACCAGTATCGTTTGAATGCTCCAAAAAAGAATAAATAAAATAACACCCATTGTCATTTTGATTGAACTGTGAAAATGTGGATCATTCACTTTTTTTTCTACAAATAAATCCGGTATTTTATAAGGAATATAGTTGCTTATTAAACCAATTAAATGCAAGGGTAGAAAAAGCATTAGCAGGAGAACTTTCAAAAAAGCAATGTAAATAGAACCACCAAGTATTAAATGTGTGGGTCTTAGTTTATTTTCTTTTAAGAATGTAGAAATTGAACTGCAAAGCTTTTCAATTTCTTGAAATTTTGAGGAAGACTCAATTTCCAATTTTTCAAGTTTAGCAACTAATTTTTGTTGTTCAGTAAGGTTATCAACAAGATTAAATTTGGTTCCAAAATGATTCTTCAAAAGAGCTATCACTGTAATATAAGTACTGTAATTTTCAGACTTTATGTTGAGTAGAACAGATTCCAGTTCTGTTTGAATTTCGCTCATTAAAGCAGTGATTGCTGTATTTGGATCTTTTTCGAATGTTTGGTAATAAGAACTTAAATCAATTGGATCAGCAATGTTGATCAACAAGTTAGCACCCATATTTGTGTGATTGCTGTAGTCTAAGCCAACAGGAACAACATATATAGGTTTTATGTAATCGTATTTTTTACCAGCTCCAAGTCCAATTCTTGCAATACCTTTTTTTAGAGGCCTCAATCTTTTTTGGTTGTTGTGATTCCCTTCTGGAAAAATTAAAATGCATCCATTGTTGTGAAGCACATCAAAACATTCATCAAAGGTGGATTCATTTTTTTCAATTGTATTTACACCATCTCTTTGTCTGTATATTGGAAGCATATAAATACTTCTTAAAATTTTATTTGCAAATTCTTTTTTAAAAATGTCGGCTCTTGCCAAGTAATACGCATTTTTATGAAGTTGTGAGGATAAAACAATTGGATCCATAAATGCGTTCTGATGGTTTATGGCAAATAAAACACCAGCATTTTTTGGAATCTTTTCCAATCCAGAAATTTCAAATTTATTGTAAAAGGTTCTTATGCCAAGTCGGACAATTCCATATCCAATCTTGTAGTTTAACGTCCAATTTTTAAACCAATAGCCTAGCCACATTTACCTTAGCGTTGCGTTTAATTGTTTGAAATAGGCTTCTTGAATTAATAACATCGCTTTGTCAATTTCCTTTTCAGTTAATGTTTTTTGGTCGTGAAGAAGCTCAAATCTTAGCCCATACGATTTTTTACCTTCAGGAGTTCCTTTTCCCATGTAAACATCAAAAAGATGAACATCTTTCAATAGTTTTTTATTGGTATTCAATGCAACGTTCTTTAAAATTTCAAAAGAAATTTCAAGATCAACTAATACCGATAAATCTCTATACACTTTGGGAAATCTATTTATTGTTGAAAATTGAATGTTTTCATTGGAAATATACTTCTGCATTAGTGTCCAGTTCAAATTGGCAAGAAATACATCAGATTTAATTCCGATTTGGTTTTTTAAAATTGGAGAAATTGCACCAATTTCACCAACATAGTCCTTTCCAATAGTTACTCCCATCCCATAGTCGTAAATGGTATTGTTAAGCTCAATGTAATGCATCGTTTCGGTTAAATTCAAAGAGCCAAAAAGTTTATTTATTATGCCTTTAAGTTGAAAGAAAGAAACTTCAGATTTTGAATTAATCCAATGTTCCTTGTTTTGAAGTCCACTTAACGCAATCACTAAATTTTCTTCCTCTTTAAAAGAGCCCTGCATTGATTTGTATACTTTTCCGAATTCAAATATTCTAACATTAGGTTCACCATTTTTATAATTGTAACCAATTACTTCAAGAGCATTAAAAATTAGTGATTGGCGCATCACTTCTGTATCTTTACTTAGAGGATTCAACAATACAACATGTTGATTATCAGAAAGGTATGGAAAAGAATTAGATTTAACATACTCTCTTGAAGTAAGGGAGTTTGATAATATTTCAGTTAATCCAGTATCTACAAGCGAGTTACTGATTTTGTTCTTCAAGGCATGTGAATTATTGGAGGATTTTAAATTAATGGAAGCATTAATTTTTGAAGGTTCGGGATTTGAATTAAATCCATAAATTCTTAATATTTCCTCAGCTATATCTACTTCTCTTTCGATATCAACTCTGAAAGGAGGAACCTGTAAAGAAGCACTATCACTGTCGCTTTTTAAAATTTTTATCTCAAGATAACTTAATATTTCTAACATTTGCTGCGCAGTCAATTCAGTTCCGCAAAGGGAATTGATTTTAGAAAATGAAATATCTATTAATTTATCCTCAATTGGATTTGGAAAGTGATCGAAAATCTCTGAAGCTATCTCTCCTCCAGCAATATCGAGAATTAAGCTGACAGCTTTTTGAAGTGCAGTTAGTGTCATGTTGGGGTCAACTCCTCTTTCAAATCTGAAAGATGCATCAGTATTAAGTCCGTGTCTTTTTGCTGTCTTTCTTATAGTATGTGGATTGAAATATGCACTTTCAATAAAAACTGAAGTGGTTTTTTCAGTTACTCCAGAGTTTTCACCCCCAAAAACTCCAGCAATACACATAGGCTCTTCGGAATTGCAAATCATTAGGTCATGCTCGTTGAGTTTTCTTTCCTCACCATCTAGCGTTTTAAACGAGCTATTCTTTTCTGCATTTTTAACTTCAATTTTATTCCCTTTTATTTTAGAAACATCAAAGGCGTGAAGCGGATGACCCAAATCATGAAGAATAAAATTGGTAATGTCAACTATGTTGTTTTTGGGGTTTAATCCAATGGATTTTAGCCTTTCTTTTAGCCATTTAGGACTTTCTTTCACTTCTACCCCCGATACTATTTGTCCAGAGTACCTTGGACAGCCAATATTGTTTTTGACCTCGAGCTCAAAGCTACTTTTAATGTGTTTTTTAAATGAGTGGCTATTGTTTTCCAGAGAAGTCGTAGCAGGAACTAACCCTTTAAATTTAAGTACAACCAATAAATCTCTCGCAACTCCAAAATGACCCATAGCATCAGCCCTGTTTGGGGTAAGGCCAATTTCAAAAATAGTGTCAGACTCAATGTTAAAATAATCTTTTGCTTTTGATCCAACTTTTGCGTCTTCTTTGAGGACTAGAATTCCTTCGTGATTTGTCCCTAAACCTATTTCATCCTCAGCGCATATCATTCCCATTGAAACTTCACCTCTAATTTTGGCTTTTTTAATCTTAAAAGCATCACCACCATTTGGATAAATTTTTGTGCCAGGAAGTGCCACGACCACTTTCTGTCCAGATTGGACATTTGGAGCTCCACAAATTATTGGGTAGCTGTCTTTTTCACCGGTATTTACCTTTGTAATTTTAAGACGATCTGCATTCGGGTGTTGTTTGACACTTTCTATGACTCCGATTACTAGCCCATCTAGACCGCCTTCAACTGAGCTATAATGCGAAGATTTTTCAACTTCAAGCCCAATATCAGTTAGCAAATCAGCAACCTGTTTTGAAGGAAGATCTAGAGGAAGAATTGTCTTTAACCAATTGTATGAAACCTTCATAGCCTTGTATTATACTTCTTGAGGGACAAAAGTAACGTTTTATGTTATAAGGAATTAAAAATTCAATAACTTCAATAACAAAATAAAATATTTTTATATTTGCCGACCAAAATGATGGTGCCTTAGCTCAGTTGGTAGAGCAATGGACTGAAAATCCATGTGTCCCTGGTTCGATTCCTGGAGGCACCACATTATCAAGGGAAGCTTAGCTTCCCTTTTTTTTATGGATGAAAGATTTTTCTACTTACATTCCCATATCTTTCGTCATAGATACTCAAAATAAATAGCTCTCCATTTGGCACATTAATTGAAAGTATGTTGTCGTAACATTCATTTGAAAATATAATTTTTCCTATTGAATTAAAAAGAGTAACCATTTTTTTTGAAGAAGAATTAAAGTTTACGTTTACTACATTGTTATAATGTTCTACTGTAAAAAAAGTATTCTCCGCAATTCCAATACCAGATATTTCAATCGATTGAAAAATAGTATCTGAGTAACAATTTGAGTATGCAATTAATGCAACTTCGTAAATGCCATTGCTCGTAAATTCATGATCTGGATTCAAAGAATTTGAATAACCACCGTCTCCAAAATTCCATTCCACTGAATCAGTATTAACTCCATTGAAAACAAAAGAAACTTGTGCTCCGTTGATTTGGTAGCTGAAATCCGCTATAGTTTCATTTGCTCCAATTCGCCATGTTTCTAGGCTGTCCAGAACAATGAGGGAAGCAGCCTGTTGAAGAATATTAGCATCGCTTTGACTTATCGATGAAGTAAAAGATGTTCCAATCGGAGACGTCCTGTAAATTGTTGCATAATGTACGCAGGCGGCAAGATAACTTCCAAAAATACTTGGGTGACTTCCATCAGAAGTATATAAATTAATTGACGGATGATTGTCCCTTACATATTTCCATGCTGCACCAACTGGGCTAACTGTAGCTTGGTTGTCTACGCTCATTTGGAGGTAGCTCTCTCTCAATCTACCTTGCATACCATCATAAGTGCATAGAGGAGGATAGTTGGCGCAATTTGTTTGGTCTCCATTTTCTCTTCCCCATGTCATGAAAAAAATTGGTTCTATGCATGGATTGAAGAAAAGAATGGTATCAACAAGTTTAGCTGCATATGGAAAACAATCTGATGCTACTTGAAATGGAGGAAACGATGGAAGCTGAGACTGTTCCTGAAGAATAACGTGGTCCCAATTTCCCAATGAAATTTTATTTTGGGTGGTAGCATTGGTGCAATGTTGATTAAACGTGTACCCTCCAGGTGTGCTGCTATCCCACAGAATGGTATCTCCAAATGAAAGAGCAATTTCTGCAGTGAGTTGAGGTAATGAATTGTAGTAAGTATAACTATTTCCTACAAAGAGAATATTTTTAGTTTGACAAAAAAAAGGCAGTGCAATCAAACAATATATAATCGATAAAGCTTTCATTTTTTATGTTTTAAACGCAGGTTATTTTCAAAGTTGCTTTTTAGCATTATCTCTAATTTATGATTCAACAATAAAAGGGCGTATTGAAAATTTCAAATCTGATTTATTATTTTTGTCGGCGATGGATGCAGCTGTTAAAAATAGTAACAATAAACTTCTAATTGTTTTTTATGCACTTATTGGATACATCATACTACAGTTCATGTGGTGGGCTTATCACATTATAAATTTAACCAAACAATTAAACAACGATCAAGATTACATACTTAGAAGAATTACAATGATTGCTGGTGAAGCATTTGTATTTATCATTATTATTAGTCTTGGAGTTGTTTACGTTATACGATCTTTTAGAAAAGAATTTAAGCTTGCACAACGACAGAAAAATTTCTCACTTTCGGTTACTCATGAGCTAAAAACTCCAATTGCTTCTACAAAGCTTTTTTTAGAGACGTTATTGAACAGAGAGCTAAAGGAAAATAAAAAAAAGGAGCTTTTGGAAAAAGTAATGCTAGACCAAGAGAGACTACAAAATCTAGTAGACAACATCCTAATGGCAAGTAATGTGGCAGAAAGCGATTTAGAATTGGTATTTGAGGAAACCTCACTTTTTGATTTAATTGAAAAAGCGTCTGAGGCATTTCCAAAAACACATACTATCATCAACGAAGTTGACAAGACTTTGATGATTTCGGTCGATGAATTTTATTACATATCTGTTATTCAAAATTTACTTGCTAACGCAATAAAATATTCTCCTGAAGGATCAACGATTCATTGGAAATCTTACGCAGTTGGAGGAATAAATTACTTCTCTATTTCTGACCAAGGGTGTGGAATACCTAAAAGCGAAAGGAGAAAGGTATTTCAGCTTTTTTATCGTTTAGATAACGAAGAGACCAGGACATCTAAAGGTACTGGACTGGGACTTTATTTGGTCGAAAATATTATTCATCTACACAAAGGTGAAATAAACATTGCAGAAACGAGTGAAGGCACGGAGTTCATTATAAAATTAAGCTAGTTCAAATGAAAAAAAAGGTTGGTCTTGTTATTTTGGACGGCTGGGGATTTGGTAAAAAGGATTCTTCCGATGGAATACATTTAGCAAAGACGCCTTTTTTTGATTCTCTTCTTGAAAAATACCCCAATTCTTCCTTGATTACCCATGGAGAAAAAGTTGGATTACCGAGCGGTCAGATGGGTAATTCTGAAGTTGGACACTTGAACATTGGTGCTGGCAGAATTGTATTTCAAGATTTACTTAGAATTGATAACGCGATAAAAGATGGTTCTTTTTTTGAAGAAAAACAGCTTTTAGCTGCATTAAATTACGCCAAAGAAAACAACAAAAAAGTACATCTTATGGGACTAGTTTCAAAAGGCGGAGTTCATTCCTCTTTTTCCCATTTGCTGGCGCTATGTGATCTAGTACAAAAGCATAGAATAAATAAATGTTTCATTCACGCATTTACTGATGGTCGTGATTGTAATCCCAATAGTGGAGTTTCGTATATTAAAGAACTTGAAAAGTACATTCAAAAGTATTCTATTAAAATTGCCTCTGTCGTTGGTAGATATTACGCAATGGACAGAGACAATAGATGGGAAAGAATTAAAAAAGCATATGATTTACTAGTTTTTGGTAGAGGTAGCATTTATTCATCCTCTGTTGAAGCCATAGAGTCTAGTTATGAAAATAATATATTGGACGAATTTATCCTTCCATCGAAAATCCAAAATGTGGATGGTCAATTTGAAAAAGATGACGTGGTAATCTGTTTCAATTTTAGGACCGATCGTTGTAGAGAAATTACCAATGCGTTAACTCAACAAGATTTTCCTGAATTTAAGATGAAAAAAACACCACTTCATTTCGTTACGATGACAAATTATGACAAGTCATTCAAGGATATAAATGTGGTTTACGACAAAGAAAATCTTCAGAAAACATTGGGAGAGGTGATTTCGGATGCAAAATGTTCTCAGCTTAGAATCGCAGAAACTGAAAAGTATCCACACGTGACTTATTTTTTTAGTGGTGGAAAGGAAGATCCTTTTCCACTTGAAGATCGAATTATGGTAAATTCTCCAAAGGTTAAAACCTACGATTTAAGACCTCAAATGAGTGCTTTTGAAATTACAGATTCAGCGTGTGAAGAGATTGAAAATGGCAAGTATGATTTTTTATGTTTAAACTATGCTAATCCAGATATGGTTGGGCATACTGGAATTTCAAAAGCTATCGTAAAGGCGTGTGAAGAAGTGGATAGTTGCTTGGAAAAATTAATTTCTTCAGGGATTCAACACGGCTATTCATTCATCATCATTGCAGACCATGGTAACGCAGATGTTATGACAAATGAAGATGGAAGTCCCAATACAGCGCACTCTCTAAATCCAGTTCCGTTTATTGTAATTGATAACAATACGGAAAAAGTAAAAGATGGAATATTAGCAGACGTGGCTCCATCTATCTTGGATTTAATGAAGCTTAATCAGCCTAAGCAAATGACAGGTAAGTCTCTTTTGAGTTAATTACCTTACCAGGTGAACATATCCTGAAATGGTTTTTCTAATTTCTTCTTTTTTGTTGGAATTGTACTCGTATTTTTCTGAATTTGGAATTACAACGTAAAAATAAACTCCATCACTGAGTTCATTCCCAGTTTTATAATCTGTTCCGTCCCAATCGTAATTGTAATTTTCCATTTGATAAACAATTTTCCCCCAACGATTGTATACAATCAGTGTTGGATCGGGATAATCTTCTAGATTAACCGGGATAAAATAATCATTTGTACCATCTGAGTTTGGGGAGAAAATGTTTATTTCTTCTAAGGGACATTGTACCCAAATTGTAGTTGTATCTGAAATAGGATCACCACATCCATCAGTAATTGTGAGAAAATAGTCTTGAGTGGTGAATGGACCACTGATGTTGTTTAGTATAATTGAGTCGCTTGTTGTTGAACCATCTGACCAGAGAAAATTATATGGAGACAATCCTGCTCCCCATGATCCCTTTAATGTGTATGGGAAATCTTCTTCAGGACAAACATTAATGCTGTCTGGAAGAGTTAGGTAAAGGGGGATGTAGTCGGTAATTGTTAGAGAAGCAGTTAAGGTATCCCAACCACTGCAAGTTTCATAGTATATAAAAATAGTAACATCCTCATCTGGATCATTCAATGTATCAAGAATTGGATTGACAAAAATAGTATCATTGGATGTTCCAGCAGGAATGGTTAAGCTATCTGGAATTTGGTCGTAATCGACGCCGTTAATTGCAGAACCCACTACATCAAATTGAACAGTAAACCCTTGAGAAGTATCAGAAATAGCAAACGCAAAATAGGCGTTATTACATCCTTCATAAAGAAGAGTATCTCCATTTGCAATTCCCGCTTCAACAGAAACTCCAGCAGAGCTAAAACTTCCTCCCTCTAAAAATACTCCTGAGTCAAAAGCAGCATCTCCAGCATCAGCAATGGCTAATTTAATGTGGTAAGTTTGATTGCACTGGACAGCATATGAAGCTTCAAGCACCATCGTAATTCCATCCAGCTGAGTAACTGTTGGATCTGTATTTTGCGGTGGAGAAAACCCATCGCCATTGTCTATGTAGAAAGATGAATTGGATACATTATTTACATTATTAATGCTCACAGCTGTAGTTGTACCTGGAATTGTAGCTATGTTTACAGCGTTGTTTGAGTATGGACCCGAAATTCCTGGGCCACTTAGGAAAAATCCAAATACATCATTAAAAGATGAATTGACCCATTCTAAATATTCTTCTGAACCAAAAACATAATTGAACTTAACTGAATCTCCAATTGGAATAAAATCAAATTCAATTACACAAGCATCATTGGTTCCGTTTGGACTGACAATTGCATCAAGATCAACATCATTTTGTCCCAAATTTCCACCACCAAGCGTTGTGCTTCCACTGTTGTTGGGTCCCTCAACAAGTTGTGCATCTCCAGTAGCCATAACAAGTCCTGAATTAATTCCAATGATTGAATTAGTAGCAACAAAAGAACCAACTTGGCTTACAGTGACATTAGAAGAGCCTCCATTGTACTGAACATTGCTAATGGAAACTCCGGCTCCAACAAGAACATTTTGAACATACTGCTCAACAGTCATGGAGTTTGAGGTCACATTTATTTGGCTGAAAAAAGTTGAAGAAGTTATTAGTATTAAAATTAAGCTAAGCTGAAATCTAGGAACCATTTTATAATTTTTGTAGATAGACATATTATGCTAAACAAAGGTTGCTTAAGTGTTAAATTTGAACATCAATTTTAGCATATTGGTTATATTTAGCATCTCTAAAATTCGAAAATGGAAAAAATAAGTCAATACATCGATCAAAACAAAGATAGGTTTTTACATGAATTAATTGATTTGCTCAAAATCCCTTCTGTAAGCGCAGATTCCTCCTTTAAAAACGACGTACGTTCAGCTGCCGAGTTTATTCATTCGAAGCTATTAGATGCAGGTGCTGACAATTGTCAGATTTTTGAAACAGAGGGTCACCCAATTGTCTATGGAGAAAAAATTATAAATGAAAATTCCCCTACCATTTTAGTTTATGGTCACTATGATGTTCAACCTGCAGATCCTTATGATTTATGGGACTCAGATCCTTTTGAACCAATTGTGAAAACTACGTCTATCCATCCTGAAGGAGCAATTTTTGCTAGGGGAGCTTGCGATGATAAGGGTCAAATGTACATGCATTTAAAAGCCTTTGAAGCAATGATGAAAACAGATACGCTAATGTGCAACGTAAAATTCATGATCGAAGGCGAAGAAGAGGTTGGTTCAGAAAATTTAGAAAACTTTATTCGTAAGCAAAAAGATTTATTGAAAGCGGATGTTGTATTGGTTTCTGACACTGGAATTATTGCAAATGATACCCCATCAATATGTGTCGGGTTAAGAGGGTTAAGTTATGTTGAAGTGGAAGTGACTGGCCCTAATCGAGATTTACACTCTGGATTGTACGGAGGAGCTGTTGCTAATCCCATCAATATTCTAAGTAAGATGATTGCCTCTCTTCATGATGAAGACTTGAAAATAAATATTCCTGGTTTCTATGATGATGTTCTTACAGTAGATGACACTGAAAGACAAGAGATGTCTAAGGCACCTTTCAATTTAAATGAGTATAAAAAAGACTTAGAAATTGACGATGTTTATGGTGAGAAAGGATACACCACAAATGAAAGAAATTCAATTCGTCCAACACTCGACGTCAATGGAATCTGGGGTGGGTATACAGGAGAAGGAGCAAAAACTGTTTTACCTTCAAAGGCATATGCGAAAATTTCGATGAGATTAGTTCCAAATCAAAGCTCAACAAAAATCACTAAACTTTTTCAGCATCATTTTAATTCTATTGCTCCTGATTGTGTAAAAGTTAAAGTTACTCCTCACCATGGAGGAGAGGGTGTGGTTGTTCCTACAGATTTTAAAGGATTTGTAGCAGCTAGCAAAGCCATGGAAGAGACTTTTGGGAAGAAACCCATTCCTGTTAGAGGTGGTGGTAGTATTCCAATTGTTCCCTTGTTTGAGGAAGTTCTTGGGCTGAAAACCATTCTACTTGGTTTTGGGTTGGATTCTGATGTCATTCATTCTCCAAACGAGCACTATGGACTGTTCAATTACTATAAGGGAATACAAACAATCCCATTATTTTACAAGTATTTTAATGAGCAGTACTCTTGATTCATTTAATGAACAGCTCTTGTTTTTTGGCGATTATTTTATTTTTTACCTCTTCATGTGTTGGTTTTAAAGAGATAAAATTTGAAGGAGTTGATACCGTTCGGTTTGGGGAAATTAAAAAAGGAGATGTTCCTATCTTACTGGACATCAAAATAGATAATCCAAACAGATTTCCTATAAAATTAAAAAAAGGAGAAGCTGATGTATTTGTCAACAATCAGTTTCTTGGAACATCATCAATTGGCGATGGATTTACACTTGAAAAAAGTAAAACAGGAATTTACACTCTTAAAATCAACACCTCATTTACCCTACTTTCAAAAGCTGCGTTATCTTCTTTAGGAGCTTTAATTGGCAAGGAAATTTCGTTAAGAATTGACGGCGATATTGTGGTAAAAGCATTTGCTGTTAGAAAAAAGATTGACATTAATTTTTCAAAACCCATTAAACCCTCATCAATACTTAATATTTAAACGTAATTACTTTACGTAGTAACTTTTGAGATTAGCGATATAAACATAAATCGTTAATCATGAGTACCATACATTTTAAAACATCAGATTCAGTTCGGATAAATTACATAATTCACGAAAGAGGTGATAATTTTTTTCTTTTGAACTGCGCATGTAAAAAAAATAGTAAAATATATTTTTCTAACATTCCCATTGAGTGTAATAACTTTTACAAAATTTTAAATTACCAGATCCCCAACTTTATTGATCAATTTTCTTCAAAGTTATTTAATAGCGAACATCCGATCAATGAAGTAAATCCTGTAGAAATTATTGCTACTGAACTCTACGTCGATTTTGAATCAATTGTTCAGCCGGTGTCTGAATTAAAATTGTGTGCTTAATCATTAAAATATAAATCAATGAGAAATCTAAATTTTTATCAAAATTGCTCTCCAGCTTTACCTAAAATTGGAATCATAACATCAATTGTTGAACTGTCAAAACACGACTTTATTTATGTATTCAGAGGCATAAAAAGTGGAGATTCTGTTTCTCTTGTTTTAGATTCTAGTAGGAGTTGGGATAAATCATCAATAGCGGTTTATTATATGGAAAAAAAATTGGGCTATCTAGCTAAGGGTATCAGTGCAATTATCCAAAGAGCATTTCAAAAATCAAATAGGGTCGAAGCTGTAATCCAGAAAAATGAATCTGTATGTATAAATACATTTGAATCCATCGATTTATTGATAAATATTCATTGAAATTTGTTATTTATATATCCAAAGTGAGGGATTTTCAGTTGCTAGACCGTTTGAAGTAATTTTCCATATTTCAAAATGAGCTTCGGATATACTTTTTTCATCGGAATCGATCAGTTGTCCTATAGTTTGTTTTGTTTTGACTTGATCGCCTTTTTTTACGAATACATCTTTAAGGTTTGAGTAAACAGTTCGATATTGGCCATGACTTATCATAACTACTTTACCAGCCCCTGGAATTATCAAAACACTAGTTACTTTTCCGCTGAAAACTGCTCTGACCTTAGCCTGCTTTTCGGTAGTTATGTCAATACCATTATTGTCAACTGTAGCAGTTGATACCACATCGTGTCTATGTTTGCCATATCTCCCTGTTATTTCCCCTTTTTCGACCGGCCACGGGAGCTTGCCTTTATTGCTTGTGAAGTTTTTTGAAAGGACGTTTCCTTCCGGAGTTAGTGTAAATTTATTTTTTGTTTTTTTAATTGTAGCTGATATTTCAGCTTCAATTGCCTTTCGAATAGCAACAGATATTTTCTTTCTTTTTTTCTGTTGAGCATTCAGGACAGATTTGTATTTATTTTCATCGGCTTTTAACTTTGCAAAAGTTTCTTGCTGTTGTTGTTTATCTTTGAGATACTCGGTTTTTTCACTTTGTTTTATTTTGGAAATTTTTCTTTTTTCTTCAATTTTTTTTTGCAAATAGGAAATTTTATTTTCAAGAACAGCCTGATTTTTTTCAATTTTCTCAATTTGATTTAGTCTATAGTCTTTGTAATGTTGGATGTATTTCATGCGATGAAAAGCTTCTGAAAAGGTTTGAGCAGAAATAATATATAAATATCTAAAATCTGTATTTCTATTTTTAAATGCATGAACCATCATTTTTGTATACTCTTGCTTTAGATTAGCGATATTATTTTCAATTGATAGTATTTGTTTGTTGGTTTCTTGAACCTGTAAATCAAGTTTTCTAATTTGATAATTATAATGCGAAACCAACTCCTCTCTGTATGAAATTTGATGTTGAATAATTCCTAATTCTGCCAAGGAGAGCTGTTCAGAATTTCTCGTGAGTTTAATTAAGTTTTTCGTATTCTGAATTTTTTCGATAAGCTCTTTTTCTCTTTGTTTTAGCTGATCGCTTTTTTTCTGTCCATACACTTGAAAGAAAGAGCAAAAAAAAGAAAGAATTATGAAAACAATAGTTTTATTCATCAACTGCAAGATTGATTTTGGTGTAATGATGGGACTTTTTGAGTGGAAAAGATAGTGCTGTATTAAATTTTAAGCTTGGACCGTATTCAAGTGCAATAGAAATTGTATCAGTTGGATTATACAGAACCATTTCAGCATTCATTGGAAATAAACCAGAATTAAACTTTTTCCAATTTGAGTATTTACTAACTATAGTTCGTTTCTGCGCAATAAAATTTATTTCCAATTTGGTACATTTAAAATTCCAAGGACTAAACCAATAACGGTATATAATTTTATCATCATTTGGTCTTTGACCAGAAAGTACTTTATCAATTTTTTTTGGCTTAATCGACGATAATAAGTGACACCCACTATTTACACTATAGAAATAGGTGTCTTTGTTTTTTATCAATACAGGATTTCCACAAATAAAATCTTCAACCATCTGGTAATTTAGCGTCGAATTAACAATTGATTCAAGATCAGTGTAATTACCAAAAAAGTATTCTTTTTTATTTACTTTTTTTAAAAATTTTATCGAATCTTCTGAAAGTAAACTTGTTAAAAGTTGTATCCCAGATTTGGATAAATTTGCCCATATCAAACTATCCTTTTGGATTCTAAAATTTACCTTAACAGAATTTTTTTCTCCATTAAAAAAAAGAGTTGCAGAAGCTCTATTTTTTAAAGTGTTGAAATTCAACGATGTCTTATCAATTGAATCCAAAAGATTATTTGTTGAAAGAGGTTCAATTTTCAACGTATTCTGACTTGTTTTTTTTAGTGTACAACTAAAAAGTAGTAGAAGAATTGAAACAATATGTATTTTCTTACTCAATGTATTTTTTACCTGCTATTTTATCCAATAGTCGATCAGAATAATCTCCCTTACCCTTAGCTTTTTTCCAATAATCTAATGCTTCTGAGGTTCTATTTAGCTTATACAGCACATCCCCATAGTGCTCTAGAACTGTGCCACTATTAATTCCTCCATAATCCAATGATTTTTGCAACCAAAATTCTGCATCGGAGTAATTTTGGCTCAAAAACAGAATCCATCCATAGGTGTCGAGATAGCTAAAGTTTTCTGAGTTTATTTCAATTGCTTTTAAAATCATCTTTTTAGCTTTTTCAAGTTTTATTTTTCTTAAGCTTAAGTAATAGCTGTAATTATTTAACGCTAAGGCACTGTTGGGATTTAAGTTTAAGCAAGCTTCAAAACTTTCATCAGATTTTGTTGGATTATTCGTCATGTGATACGCATCCCCAAGAAGCTGATAAAAATCAGAAAGTTGATAATTATTGTCAATAATCAATTCTTTTCCGGAGTTTAGAATTGATATAGCAGCATTAAATTCGTTGTTTCTGTAATGTCCATATCCATTGAAATAATAAAAACTCGTCTGATTAGGAAACAATTCAATAGCAGTTTTAGAATCTTCTATTAGCGCTTCAATTTTATCAAGGGAGCTCTCAAGTAGAACCAACTGACTCCATATAGCAAATGATTGTTGATCAATTTCAGCTGCTTTTTTAAAATATACGAGCCCTTTTTCAGGTTGGTTATCTTCAAGAAGAAAATCTGCTAATATGGTGTATGATTTTGAGTTATCAGGATGAACATCAATTAAGGAAAAGCATAAATCATAGACAAGTTCTTTGATTTTTTGGTCTGATTTAAATTTATTAAATAGCTGTAAAAGAATATCAATTTTTGTTTCCAATTTCACCTCTTTGGACACAAAAGCAGGCAAAAGGAAGCTAGTTGCTTTTTTAAAATTTTCTTTTTTTAAATAGTGTTGATACAGCGAAATATTTACAACTCCATTACTAGGGTCAATGGATTTAATTTTACTGTATTGAGCAAGTGCTTTTTCATCATCTCCAGTTCGTTCAAAAATCTCTGCTAAAATTCCGTAATAACGAACCTCTTTTGGATCCGCACTTATGAGTTTTTGAATTTCACTCACAGCCTTGTCAATTTCTCCAATTTGTAAAAATAACCTGTGCTTATGAATCAATAGCTCAGGGTTTAGACCAATCAACTGCTCTAATTTTGAAAGTGGCGAAATTGCTTTTTTATATTCTCCAATATTTATGTAGCTATCGGATAAAGAATACAAATATTCATACCTATTTGGGTGTTCAAGTATGAGCTGTTCAAAAATAGAAATTGCTTCTAATTCTTTGTTGTTGGCAATACATATTAACGCTAAATTTAATTTGTACCACTCGTTATCTCTTTGGAATTTTACTGATCGAATGGCATAGTCCAAAGCTTTTTGCTTGTCGTTTTTTTCCAATGCAATTCCAGAAAGCTCATAAAGAGAGGCACTATTTTTAGCATCTATTTTAAGACACAAATTGAAAAGTGAATCTGCATCATCTAAATTACCAAGTATTTTTTCAATTGTAGCTTCAATTAAAAGAGATTTTAATTGAGATTCTTCACTTGATACTATTTGGGAGGTGTAATCATTTGTAGCAATTTTTTTTGTTGAACTACAGCTACAAAACCAGAAAATTAAAGATATTAATATGAAAATAAATCTAAATTTCAATGCTAAAAACTAAACTTTAATTTCAGTAAAATCTCCGATACTTAAATCTATTTCTTTCCCAATGTAAGAAGTGTTGTTGCCAATCATTGAGTTAGAGAGTACAGCAGATTTTATTGTAGAATTTTCTTGTATTAGAGAGTTGTTAATTACACAATTGGTGATTTTAGTATTGTCTCCAATTGAGACGTAAGGGCCAATTACAGAGCTGGTTAGCTCAACATTATCACCTATGTAGCAAGGAGGTATAACGATGGAGTTAGTTAGACTAGCTGATGTATTATTCTCCAGGTATTCATTATTTAACTCAAGAACTTTTTTATTTGTTGCTACGGTTACATTCTTATTGCCACAGTCGAGCCATTCTTTTACCTCACCAGGCCTGAACACAACACCTTTATTTTTCATGTTTTCAAGTGCATCGGTGAGCTGATATTCGTCTTTTTCTTTTATGTCATTGTCAATAAGATATTCCAATTCATTACACAATTGTTCGCCACTTTTAAAGTAATAAATTCCAATAATTGCAAGATTTGAAACATAGGTATCAGGTTTTTCAACAAAATCTGTTATTTCACCTGTTGAATTTAACTTTACTACTCCAAAAGCACTAGGGTTTTCAATTTGTTTGACCCAAATAATTCCATCCGAAGAATTGTCCAATTTGAAATCGGCTTTAAATAGAGTATCTGCAAAGGCGACAACAATATTTCCTTTTAATGATTCTTTGGCACAGAGAATAGCGTGTGCAGTTCCGAGCGCTTCTTCTTGAAAGTAGATAGATCCTTTAGCTCCAAGTGACTCAGCAATAGAAATTAAATTGGTTTCAACTTCTTTTCCAAAATCTCCAATAATAAAAGCGATTTCGTCAACTTTCTCGTTACATACATTTGAAATATCTTCAACCAATCGTTGCACGATAGGTTTTCCTGCAATGGGTATTAGAGGTTTAGGAATTGTAAGCGTGTGTGGTCTTAAACGGGAACCTCTTCCCGCCATAGGGACTATAATTTTCATAGTGTTTAATTAAATCCGGTACTGCCAAATCCACCAGTACCTCTAGTTGTTTTATTAAGTTCTTTTACTTCAATTAATTTAGGTTGTTTGACTGCTGCTACAATGAGCTGGGCAATTCGGTCTCCATCATTAATTTTTTGGTCTTCATTTGAAATATTTACCAATATTACACCAATTTCTCCTCTGTAATCAGCATCTATTGTGCCAGGACTATTTAAAACTGAAAGCCCTTTTTTAAGTGCCATACCACTCCTTGTTCGAACTTGAGCTTCGAAACCAGCTGGTAATTCGATGAATAGGCCAGTTGTAATTAAAATACGCTCAAGAGGACCAATGATTACAGTTTCTTCTAGGTTGGCTCTTA
>JAZADZ010000029.1:0-9430 GCA_036123135.1 Bacteroidota bacterium
AGGGACGATTTATACCTAACTGTTTTAAGAGTAATGGATGGTTCATTTATGAATGATGAAGCAATTTTTATTGAAGTTACAAGTAGTGTTGATGTCTCTGAAAATAATTTTTTGACCCAACCAAGTGTTTATCCCAACCCATCTCAAGGAACAATTTTTTCACCATTTGATGTAGACCAAAATGGAATTGTTGAATTATCAATATACGATCAGAATGGAAAGCTAGTGTTTATTCATAATGAATATTTTAACAGCGGAGCTAACCTTGCAGTTCTACAAACAGAACTTGATTCAGGCATGTATATTTTATTGGTCAAGAAAGACAATAAGCCCATTACCTCACAACAATTTGTTGTTGTAAAATAGATTATTTTTTTTGGATTTAGACTTTAAGTTTTTAGCTCACTAACTTTGCTGATTGATAATCTTATTGAATTTCCAAAGCAGCACTCCTCCTCTAAAAATCATCCACGATGTCATTGCAATCCATACTGCAACTAAATTGTAGTTCAAAAAATCGAACAATAGAAGTACTGGGATAAATATTAAAATAGAGCCAATTATTAATGTATTCCTTAAAAAAATTGCTCTTCCAAGACCTTTAAAAATACCATCAAATGTAAATGCAATCGAATTGAATGGTTGTGCAAGTATAATGATCCAAAATGTTGCTTCAAATACCGAAACAACTTTTGCATTACTGTTGAAAATTTCACCCACAAATGGATAACAAACCGAATAAATTAAACATAGTATAAACACTAGGACCAAGTTAGTTTTGAGTAATTTCTTTCCCAAAAGCTTTAGTTTTGAGTAATCATTTTCTCCTAGATACTTTCCCGCAAGTGCGTTTCCTGCATTAGAGAAGCCATCAATAAAAAAAGAGGAGAAAATCCATATGTTGTATCCTATTGTATAAGAAGTAAGCTCAATATCTCCATATTTATTAGCGAAGCGATTTGCTAGTATAAAAACAATATTCAATACTATTGTTCGGATGAACATGTTCAAAAACAATGATACCATTTCACTGAAAAATGGGTTAGGTGTTAGAGAAAGCTCTAAGTTGTATGGTGTTTTTTTGACAAGAATAAAGAGACAAAGAGAAAACATAAAACCTTGCGCAATAACGGAAGAAATTGCAGCACCATTTACACCCATTGGTTGAATTACATCTCCAAATCCAAGTATTAGTGTGTAATCTAACGCAATGTTTGTTGTTCCACCAATAATTCCAATATACATTGCCCAAGAGGTGTTTTGTAAACCCCTGAAAACTCCAAAAAATAAAGCAATTCCAAGGCTAAATGGTAAGCCAATACTGCGAATTATGAAATAGGAACTTGAAAGCTCAAAAGTTTTTTCAGAAATCTTTCCAAAAAGAAAAT
Source organism: Bacteroidota bacterium (assembly GCA_036123135.1). GTDB lineage: Bacteria > Bacteroidota > Bacteroidia > Flavobacteriales_D > Parvicellaceae. Next base: position 1,389 of record JAZADZ010000029.1, read on the forward strand.
ATGAAATGTCACCATAAAATAAAGATGTTAAGAGCGCTACTACCAGACCAGTGATTAGAGTTATGGCCAATGCTTGAGGAACTAGACTTAGCGTAGGATTTAAATTTTTTTTTCCAAAATGTCTACTTATAATTGCAGATACAGCTGTTCTCATCTGTGCAAACCCCCAAATGAGCGTTGCTATTAGTCCTGCTGCAAGCCCGACACCTCCTTGAGCTGCAATTACATCTTTTTCCATTTGACCTAGAATTGCAATATCTGCAAGTCCAATTAATGGTTCTGTGATGTTGAATAAAATCGCAGGAATAGCCAGGCGATTTATTTCCTTTGCTGAAAGCATTATTATTTTATAGTATATCTTTTAGCTTAAAACATTTGTCAAGTCGAACGCCTTTTTCAGTTTGTTTTACTGTGCAACATTCGTTCACTGCATCGTGTTGTAAAAATAAGATGTAATTGTTCTTTGCTGCCAAATTCAAAAATTCATTTTTTTCATTTAATGTTAACAATGGTCTGGTATCGTAACCCATTACATATGGCAAGGGAATGTGGCCAATACTAGGAAGTAAATCAGCCATGAATACAAGTTTTTTTCCTTTGTAATTGATCATTGGAATCATTTGACTTTCGGTATGTCCATCAGCAAAAAATACATCAATATCAGTTAAGTTCGTTGGGCTTATTCTTTCAGATCTATTGATGTAGTTAAGTTGTCCACTTTGTTCAAGTGGAAGTATATTTTCAGCTAAAAAAGAAGCTTTTTCTCTTTTGTTTGGCTGAGTGGCCCACTTCCAATGTTTTTCATTGGTCCAAAACTTGGCATTTTTAAAAACCGGTCGAAGAATTGTTTTTTCGGTATTGGCCCATTCTACACTTCCGCCACAATGATCGAAATGTAGGTGAGTGAGTATAACATCAGAAACATCATCTTTTGAAAATCCATTTTCTTTCAGAGATTGATCCAATGATACGTCTCCATTAAGGTAATAATAGCTGAAAAATTTATCAGATTGTTTATTCCCAATACCTGTATCGATTAAAATCAATCGGTCGTTTTGCTCAATTAGTAAACTTCGCATTGCCCAATTGCACATGTTATTAGAGTCAGCAGGATTGGTTTTTTGCCAAATAGATTTAGGAACCACTCCAAACATAGCTCCACCGTCCAATTTAAAGTATCCTGTAAGCACTGAATAAAGCTGCATAGCTAAAATTGTTTGAAGTAAATATAAAATAACTTTAGCTGCACCTTAATTAAAAGATATTTTATTTAGTTTAGAATAAGTAATCTTTTTGAGAATGAAACTTTTACAACTTTTCTTTTTAATTGTTGCCTTTACTAAGTGGTCTCCTTTTTTCGGACAACAAGTAAATGAGCTCGGTCAACAATTAATTGTTCTTCAGGAAAATATTTCAAATAAAGCTTTCCTGAAATCTTGGAAAAAAAATAAAAAAACTTGGGTCAATAGCTGCAAAACCGCAGAATCTACTGTTCAAATCATTGGTCTTGCGAATGAACTAGTAGGCGTTTACAATAGTTCCTCTTCAATTACGCTATTTACAATTCCAGAACTAAAATTTGCTGCTGTTTGTAATGCTTTATTGAACCTCTTAGAACAGTTTCCTGGTCAAGACTTAGCATTTTCAGATTCGGCGTTAGAAAAATGGAAATCAAAAGTTCTTGAGTTAATCGCAATTGAACAAAAAAGAGCAGCTGAACTTGAAAAAGTCATTGAAAGGCAAAATACTATTAAAAGAGAAAAATTGTCTGATTCTGTAATGGTTTTGTTTACTCGACATTATGAAGCTGTATTTGAGGGAGCTAATAAAGGAAGTTTTAGTGAAATAATCACTAATCCAGATCGTCTCTCAAAATTGAATGTAAACTTAGATTTTGGACCTCATGCTTCATGTAACGTTGAAGTAGACGAAGATGGAGTCTATGAATTAACCTTGATTTATTCAACTGATTCAGATTTAGCATTAGCACATCTTATTTTTGACAAATGTTATCAATACATCACAACTAACTTAAGAGATGGTTTTAAGGAGAGTAAAATGTTTGACGGGAATTTCATTACCAATTTTATAAAAGTTTTTGATTTCCAAGGTCAAAAGTTTGCCGATACAGCGAAACATCCAAAGATTCAATTGGGTATAAAAAAAGAGTCATATGAGGTTAAATTTATTGTGACAGAACCGCTTTTTAGACGCTAGTTGTATGCCAATAAATCAATGCATTCCTGAGCTTCTTTAACATCATGAACACGTAATATTTTAGCACCATTTTTAAGAGCAATCATATTTAAAGCAGTTGTTCCGTTCAATGATTTTAAAGGATTGGTTTTCAATGTTTTATAAATCATTGATTTCCTGCTAATTCCTGCTAAAATAGGGAGTTTAAGAATAGATAATTTATGTAAATTGTTGAGCAACCTAAAGTTGTCTTCAATTATTTTACCAAATCCAAATCCAGGATCGATAACAATATCATGAATTCCAATTTTGTGCAACTGATTGATTTTTTCAGAAAAGAAGTAAATGATGTCATTTAAAACATTTGTGTAATTGGGATTCTTTTGCATGGTTTGCGGTGTACCCTGCATGTGCATTAGAATGTAGGGAACATTGAATTTTTTTACCACATTTAGTAAGTCTTTATCAATATTGAAAGCGGAAATATCATTAATCATTGCCGCTCCTGAATCAATAGCTTGGTGAGCAACTTTTGATCTAAAGGTGTCAATCGAAATAATGGTTCCAGTAAAATTTTTATCAATTGCTTCAATTACTGGGATTACTCTTTTTAGTTCCTCATCAATTGAAATGTTATTTGCCCCTGGACGCGAGGAGTATCCACCAACATCAAGAATGGTCGCACCCTCTTTGAGGTGTTTTTCTGCTAATCTTAGTGCTTTTTCCAAGGAATTGTATTTTCCTCCATCGTAGAATGAGTCCGGAGTTGTATTAATTATTCCCATCGATATAGGTGTTGACAAATTGATGATTTTCCCTTTGCAATTAATTGATAATTTTGGATTGAAATAATTATCTTTCACCCTTTTAAAATTTGATTTTTGTATGGAGCTTACAATTCAGCAATATAACTCAGCTATTGACAAATGTAAAGACATTTTTTTGAAGAAAACCACTGATTATGGCACCGCTTGGAGAATTTTACGCACAAGCTCTTTAACCGATCAAATTTTCATAAAAGCCAACAGAATCAGAACCATTCAACAAACTGGAGAATCAAAAATTAATGAAGGCATTGAAGATGAGTTTGTTGGTATTATCAATTACTGCGTAATGGCATTAATTCAACTTGAATTAAAAGATGATAACCGTTTGGAGCTTGACAATAAAGAAACAATTCAACATTATCAAGACTTTTCAGAAAGAGCCCGAGATTTAATGGTTCAAAAAAATCACGATTATGGAGAGGCTTGGAGAGATATGCGCGTATCCTCTTTAACAGATTTGATTCTTATGAAAATTTTAAGAGTAAAACAAATTGAAAATAACAGTGGTAAAACCCTTATTTCTGAAGGAATAGATGCCAATTACTATGATATGCTCAACTATGCTGTTTTTGCTTTAATTCATCTCAATAATCCTAGCTAAAAAAATACAATGAAAAATAAATCTACCTATGCGGCTTGGTTCATAAGAATTTTAATTTCTTTCTTATTTATTCTTTCAGCCGTTGCGAAATTATATCCATCACCTTACTTTGCCATAACTACTTTCGAAGCCAAGCAGTTGGTCCCTCTTGGTTTCGATCAATGTTACAGCGCCTATTTTTCAAGGTTGCTAATTGCCTTTGAATTTGCTTTAGGTATTCTAATATTACTTCCATATTACCTCAAAAAAATCATTATACCTTCTACGATTTTATTACTCAGTATTTTTTGTGTCCATTTGTCTCTTTCTGTTTTTGGGATTATGGAAGGTGCTAAAAATTGCGGTTGTTTTGGTGAATTAATTCCTATGTCACCTACTGAAGCGTTAATTAAAAATATATTTACGATTGGATTACTAATTATTTTGTATAAAATCGTTAGAAACGATCAAAACAAACGCTTCTTTTTTTTGGTAGTGGTGTATTTAATTTCTTTAGGCGCTTTGTTTGCAGTTGCTCCCAATAAATCCTGTAATATTGATACAACTGTTGCTAAAACTTGGAATCAGCACATTGAAAGTGGCGAAAAGATATTATGTTTTTTCGCTCCTGGATGCGATCACTGTATGGCCACTGCTAAATCCTTAGATTCGCTAATGCTTTTAGATCCTAACTTTCCTCAGTCCTATATTATATTTATGGAGGAAGAACCTGAAAAAATCCCTGCATTTTTTGAATATGCTGGAAGGGAATTTCCCTATGAAGTTATGGATGTTGCTGAGTTTTGGAACGTACTTGGTTTCGAAAATGATACACCTGGTATTTATTACTACTTGGATGGGAAAAAAGTAAGTTACTATCAAGGAATAAATGAAGACAAATTTGAACCTAAGTCACTGCTTGAGGACATCAAAAAAGCAAATGAATAGTTTGCTTTAAAATAAACATTTTGTTTAGGTACATAGTTAGAAAAATAGCATACGGTTTCCTAGTTCTATTTGGAGTTGTAACTGCTATCTTTATTTTATTTAACATCAAACCAGGGGACCCCTCATTGATGTTAGGAGGGCAGCACTCCACTCCAGAAATAATTCAAACGATTCGAAAAGATCTAGGTTTAGACCTACCTTTTCAGAAACGTTATTTGTTTTACCTAAATGATTTATCTCCAATTTCCGTCCACAATACTGAAAATTTTGAAAGTTCTATTTATTTGGATTCATCAAAGTATACTGCTCACCGCTTGCTTCAGTTTTCTGAGAACAAAACACTGGTTTTAAAATATCCTTACCTAAGAAAGTCTTACCAAAATAAAAGAAATGTTGCTCGAATTATAAGTGAAAAACTTCCAGACACTTTTCTACTTGCTTTTTCTGCCATTTTAATTGCAACTGTTTTGGGAATTTTCCTAGGTATTATAAGTGCTGTTAATAAAGGTAGATTTTTTGATAATGTTTCCTTTATTGGAGCTGTTGCAGGGATGTCTGCACCATCATTTTTTATGGCTGCTATTATTTCTGTCGTTGGCGGCTATACTTGGTCTACTCAAATGAATTTACCTGTTTTCCCCTTTCTTTTCGCTCTCCTTTTTGCAAGTGTTTTCACAATTCGTTTAATCTATTCAAGAAATCAATCTTCAATTCAAATGAAATCTTTTTTTTCCTGGTCTTTGAAAGGGTTTTTTATTGGATTAGGTGGTTGGTTGATTTACATAATTTTTTACAACATTTTCAATTTTGGTGATTTGCCATTGATAAGTTTAACCTTAGATTTTCCTGGAACAGGGCTCAATCCTAATGGTCCTTTAGTTGAACTTAACGATTACACGGGTGAAGAGGAATACCATTGGGAAAATTTAATCCTTCCTTCGATAACCTTAGGAATTCGGCCTTTGGCCATTGTGATACAATTGACAAGAAGCTCTTTACTTGATGAGCTTTCAAAAGATTACATCAGAACAGCTAGAGCTAAAGGTTTATCGATGTACAAAGTAATTGTTAATCATGCTTTGGTAAATTCTCTAAACCCTGTAATAACAGCAATTTCAGGATGGTTTGCTTCATTACTTGCAGGAGCTGTTTTTGTTGAACAAATTTTTGACTGGAATGGGATAGGAAAAGAGCTGGTTTCAGCTTTAAAAAATGACGACTTTCCTTTAGTTATTGGGGTTACAATTGTAATTGCAACTTTTTTTGTACTTATCAATATAATTGTTGACATAGTTTATGGATATTTGGACCCTAGAGTTCGTTTAAACTAAAAAAATGAAGACTAAAATAGTTGCTGGGAATTGGAAGATGAATTTAACTTATGAAGAAGCCTTGTCTTTGTTTGTTTCTGTAAATAAAATTACAGCCGAAGATGTAGAGGTCATTGTTGCTCCTGCTTCAGTTTATTTAGCAGAATTTGCCCAATACAATCCTAGAGTTAAATTGGCTGCTCAAAATGTCTGTCACAAAAGTAGTGGGGCATTCACGGGAGAAATCTCTGCTCAAATGATTAATGCGTTGAATGTCGAATATTGCATAGTTGGTCATTCTGAGAGAAGATCAATTTTTGGCGAAACCAATCAGATGGTGAACCACAAGGTTCATCAACTTTTAAGCAACAATGTTGCTCCAATTTTTTGTTGCGGTGAACCCTTAGAGGCTAGAGAAAAAAATCAACACAATACTATAGTTCAACAGCAGGTTACAATCGGTCTTGCTGATTTAAGTAAAGAACAGATGTATAAATGTATAATTGCATATGAACCTGTCTGGGCTATTGGTACTGGACTTACTGCAACTGCTGAACAAGCACAACAGATGCACGCTTTCATTAGAGATTTAATTGCATCTCTACACGATATAGAAACGGCAAATTCAGTTCGTATTTTGTATGGTGGAAGTTGTAATCCTAGCAACTCATCAGAACTTTTTAGCCAGAAAGATGTAAATGGAGGCTTGATTGGAGGAGCATCGCTAAAGAAAGAAACATTTGGGCAGATAATCGATTCATTTTAGATGGATTATGTAGAGTTGAGCATAAAGTTTACATCTCCTAACATTACAAAAGATATACTTATTTTTGAGCTAGGTGAGCTTGGATTTGATTCATTTCAAGAGCTTGATGGTGAATTAAAAGCATTTATTGCAAAACAATTTTACAAACCCACTTTTTTAAACTTGGTAAAAGACATTTCTTCAAGTTTTATCGACGAAATCAAGATTATCCAACACCCAAGCACCAATTGGAACAAGAAATGGGAATCCAATATCAATCCCATTCAAGTAAATTCCAAATGTGTAATTCGTTCTTCATTTCATGAGCCTTCAAATCTACCTTACGATGTTGTAATTGATCCATCAATGACTTTTGGAACTGGACACCATGAAACAACCCTTCTTATGGCTAGGACATTGTTTGAACTTACTGTTTCTCAAAAGGATGTATTGGATATGGGTACAGGAACTGGTGTTTTGTCCATAATTTGTAATATGCTTAGAGCAAAATCAGTGGTTGCCATTGATATAGATCCAATTGCAGTAGAAAATACACGCCATAACCTATCGTTAAATGATTGCACATGTAATGAAGTTATTTTGGGGGGTGCATCTTTGATTAATTCAAGTTCGTTCGATGTTGTTCTTGCAAACATTAATAAAAACATTTTGCTGAAAGATTTGACGAAATATTACAAGGGATTAAGAAAAGGTGGTAAATTGTTACTTTCAGGTTTTTTCACTCTTGACAATCAAGAAATTTTAGAGTTTGCTAAAAACATTGGCCTACAATTTGTTGATTCAAAAGAGCTAAATAAATGGAGTTTACTAATTTTAACAAAGTAGTTATTATGTTTCGTCCTCTTTTATCTGTGTTTTTGTATTTGCTTTGTTTTTCTTTTGTAAATGCTCAGATAATGTCTTTCTCCTCAGAACCTGAGAAATTTTTAAAAGAAGTACAATCCTATCTAGGAGTTTTAAATAAAGTTGATGCCAAAGCTTTTGCAAAAGAATTTGAACCCATATGGCTTGGAAGTAGTTTTTCGTTAGAACAGAGGGCTCAAATATATGCTACATCAAATAAAATGGCTCAAAAGCGGTTAAGAGCGTATCCAGACTTTAGAAATTATTTAGATGCTGTTATGAATTTTGCCATTTCAGGAAAATCCGAGCAAGATTTTAATCAATGGCAACAGACAATCGATAAAGTATTAGAGGGCAGAGAAAAAAAACGAATTGCAAAGTACATCGAAACATGTTCAAATTTATTTTCTGGAAATATTGTTTACGAATCTTCATCTACTCAATGGAAGGCAAGTAGTAATAATTATTCTTTTAGATTTACCAAAGAACCTATAATTGAATTTGGAAGAACAAATTTAAGATGTTATTCAAAAAAAGACAGCTCTGTAATTTACAATACCACTGGCATCTTG
>JAZADZ010000030.1:0-42256 GCA_036123135.1 Bacteroidota bacterium
ATGAATCTAGGAATTATGTGGGGCATCAAAAAGTATATGATTGATGAAAATAAAATTCGTCTACAAATTGAACAAAACAAAAAGAAGCCAAAAAAGAAGTCTAAATTTCAACAGAGAATGGAAGCCATGGCAAAAAAACAACAAAAAAGAAGATAAAAAATTAGTGCTTATTGTTTGTTTTTAAGTTAAAAAACATCTTTATTTGCACACCCAAAAAAATTAGTAACATGTCTAAAGTTTGTCAAATAACAGGTAAAAAAGTGATGGTTGGTAATAATGTTTCTTTCTCTAAAAGGAGAACTAAAAGAAAGTTTTACCCAAACTTACAAACTAAAAAGTTTTTTATCCCTGAGCAGGGTAAGTGGATAACTTTGAAAGTATCTACCTCAGCTCTAAGAACAATTAATAAGAATGGCATCTCAGCTGTTTTAAAAGAAGCCAAAGCGCAGGGAATTATGTAGTAAAGCAATTGTATTGTATGAAAGCCTTGTTATCTTTATATCAAGGCTTTTTTTATACACTATGAAAGGGTATTGTATTTTATTTTTTTTATTTCTTTTTTTTTCTTTTTCCGCTCAAGAACTAGTCGATACAATTCATGCCGACAATTCGAATTATGTTTACGACAACGACAAGCTCAATGCAGATTTCTTTAAATCCAGAAGAAGAGCCTTTCGATCTTTAATGCCAGAAAATTCAATTGCAGTATTTTTTTCCTCACCCGTTAGAAACCGTTCCAACGATGTTGACTTTGAGTATCACCAAGACCCTAACATGTATTATTTATCTGGCTATGAAGAACCTCATGGAGTTTTGATTATTTCTAAAAATGAAATAAATGTCCAAGGAAAAGCGGTAAATGAGATGATTTATGTTCAGCCTTACGATGAATCCGACGCAATATGGAACGGGATGAGGTTAGGAACTGAAGGAGCTAAAAATCTATTAAAAATAAATGCCTCTTTTTCTAACGAGGAATTCAAAAATTTAGAAATTAATTTTGAAGACTTCGATAAAGTATTTGTACTTGAACCACCTAATGACTATAGAGACAATGTCTATAACAAGAGTGATTTACACAATCTCATTCAACAATTCTATGCCAAAATTCCAGCTGATAATGAAAGTTCAATTGATGATTCAAAAATACTTCAATGGATGGCATTTTTGAGAGAGATTAAAACTCAAGAGGAGATTTTGCTCATGAGAAAAGCAATATCAATAACTTGTGAAGCTCAAAAAGAGTTGATGAGAGCTCTTGAGCCTGGGATGAAAGAATTTCAAGCTGAGGCAATTGTTGAATATATTTTTAAAAAAAATGGGGCAGAGTATCCTGGATTTCCAACAATTATGGGTAGTGGTGAAAATTCTTGTGTTCTACATTACATTTCAAATAGAAAGGAAATGAAAGGTGGTAATCTTTTGGTAAGTGATGTTGGTGCAGAATATCACGGTTACACTGCAGATGTTTCAAGAACAATCCCAGTAGATGGCCATTTTTCTAAAGAAGAAGCGCTAATTTATAATGTTGTTTTTGAAGCTCAAAAAGCAGGTATTGAAGCTTCTAAAGCAGGAAATCGATTTTGGGACCCAAATATTGCTGCTACAACAGTTATTTCTCAGCGTTTAATGGAACTAGGCATCATCCAAAAGCCGGCTGAATTGAGAAGGTATTTTATGCATGGAACTTCACATTATTTGGGTCTTGATGTTCACGATATGGGTACCTATAATGAGTTACAACCCAACACAATCATAACTGTTGAGCCTGGAATATATATTCCCCAAGGTTCTCCATGTGATTCAAAGTGGTGGAATATTGGTGTTCGTATTGAGGACGATGTATTAATAACAGACGGTGATCCTGAGGTGTTATCAGACTGTGTACCCAAAACAATTGCAGAAATTGAAGCACTAATGAAGGAAAATAGCTATTTAAATGATTAGAAGAATTTATTTATTTATATAAATAGGATTTAAAGAAAAAAAATTATCTTTGCCAACCATAAATTTTTAAAAAATGGCTAAGAAAGGCAATAGAGTTCAAGTTATTTTAGAGTGCACTGAGCACAAAGACAGTGGGATGCCAGGTACATCTAGATATATTTCTACAAAGAATAGAAAAAATACACCTGATCGATTAGAAATTAAGAAATACAATCCTATTCTTAAAAAATACACTATTCACAAAGAGATAAAATAATCAAGTTATGGCAAAGAAATCAGTAGCCTCTTTACAGAAAGGTGGAGGAAAACAACATAGTAAAGTAATTAAAATGGTAAAATCGCCCAAAACAGGTGCTTATTCATTTAAAGAAGAAATTGTATCCAATCAACAAGTCAACGATTGGTTTAACAAAAAATAATTTTTTATAAACTTATTTTGCTTAAGCTTCTTCATTTTGGGGGAGCTTTTGCTTTTTATAAACACAAGTTTCATGAGCTGGAAGAGTTTTTTTTCGAAGAAGCAAAAACAAGACTTAGATCAAGGTCTAGAAAAAACTAAAAAAAGTTTTTTTTCAAAAATAGCCTCTTCCGTTGCAGGTAAATCAAAAATCGATGATGAAGTTCTTGATGACTTGGAAGAAATTTTGGTCTCCTCTGATGTAAGTGTATCTACGACTTTGAAAATAATTGACAGGATTGAGGCAAGAGTACAAAAAGACAAATTTGTCGGAACATCAGAGTTAAATAAACTTCTAAAGGAAGAAATTGCTGGTCTGATGGAAGAAAACAGTGTTAATGATATAGATGATTTTTCTGTTCCAGCTCTAGATTATCCCTACGTTATTATGGTTGTTGGTGTTAATGGGGTAGGGAAAACAACAACAATTGGAAAGCTGGCACACAAGTTCAAAGAAAGAGGACTCAAGGTTGTTCTCGGTGCCTCAGATACTTTTCGTGCTGCTGCTGTTGATCAACTTAAAATTTGGGCAGAACGAGCTGGAGTTCCTATTATTCAGCAAGGAATGGGAGCAGATCCAGCATCTGTAGCATTTGATACGCTTCAGAGTGCAAAATCTCAAAATGCAGATGTTGTAATTATTGATACTGCTGGAAGACTACACAATAAAATAAATCTTATGAACGAGCTTTCAAAAGTTAAAAACGTAATGAAAAAAGTTTTGCCAGAAGCTCCAAATGAAGTGATGCTTGTACTTGATGGATCTACAGGTCAAAATGCCATTGAGCAAGCCAACCAATTTATACAGTCTACAGAAGTAAATTCCCTTGCGTTGACTAAACTGGACGGAACAGCTAAAGGAGGTGTGGTAATTGGAATCACAGATCAGTTCAAGATTCCAGTTAAATACATCGGGGTTGGTGAAGGAGTTGATCAGCTTCAAGTTTTTAATCGCTTTGAATTCATTGATTCATTGTTTAAAGACTCTGTCTTTAAAAATTAACCTAACGCTATGTTATTTTGAAAACCAAGACATTAAAAAAAAATAAGGTTAATGTAATTACTTTAGGATGTTCAAAAAATATTTTTGATTCTGAAGTAATGATGGCACAATTGAAAGCAAATCAATTTGAAGTTACCCATGATTCAGAAAAAAATGATTCTGAAGTGGTTATTATAAATACCTGTGGATTTATTGATAATGCTAAAGAAGAATCTGTGAATACCATTGTTAATTACATCGAGGCAAAGAAAAATGGCCTTGTAGATAAGCTGTATGTTTCAGGATGTCTTTCAGAGCGGTATAAAGGGGACTTAGTGAAAGAACTTCCTGAAGTAGATGCCTTTTTTGGAACTAGAGAGTTGCCAAAACTTTTAAAAACATTAAATGCTGATTATAGGCATGAATTGGTTGGAGAGCGTTTACTTACCACACCATCTCATTATGCTTATTTAAAAATTTCTGAGGGTTGTGACCGCCCTTGTTCATTTTGTGCAATTCCTCTAATGCGAGGAAAGCACAGGTCAACTCCAATTGAACAATTGGTTGAACAAGCCAAGAGTTTAGCAAATAAAGGAGTTAGAGAAATTATGCTCATCGCCCAAGATCTTACTTTTTATGGATTAGACATTTATAAAAAGCGTAGTCTTGCTAAATTGCTCGAGCAACTTTGTTCGGTTGACGGAATTGATTGGATTCGTTTGCATTATGCATATCCATCCGGTTTTCCAATGGATGTGATTCAGGTAATGAAGGACAATCCAAAAATATGCAATTACCTCGATATTCCTTTACAACACGGTTCTTCCAGAATTCTTAAAGCCATGAGAAGAGGAATTAATAGAGAAAAGACAGTTAATCTAATCAATGAGATTAGAAGTCAAATTCCCTCTATAGCAATCCGAACTACTTTAATTTGTGGATATCCAGGAGAAACAGAGGGAGATTTTCAAGAAATGTTTGATTGGGTAAAAGCAATGAAATTCGATCGTTTAGGTGTTTTTTGTTACTCTCATGAAGAAAATACTCATGCCTTTAATTTCAATGATGACGTTTCTGAATCCATAAAAAAGGAAAGGGCTGAGCAAATAATGGATGCACAGGCGAACATTTCATTTCAGTTAAATCAAGAAAAAATAGGAAGGATATTTCGTGTTCTTATCGATAGAGTTGAAGGCGATTTTTTTGTTGGAAGAACAGAATTTGATTCTCCGGATGTTGACAATGAAGTATTCATTAAAAAAAACGACGTTACCTATTTGCCCATTGGAGAATTTTTCAACGTTAAGATAATTCGCGCAGATTATTTTGATCTTTTTGGAGAAGTGATTAGTTAGTTTTAGAATTTAAAATCATGTTGATTTTTGAAGGATTTAATGGTCTTCTTAGATGATTTTATTAAATTAGATACTGACTATCTTTAATCTATGAACCATCAGCAAGAGCTGCTCAATTTTGTTTCTGAGATAGAAGACGGAATATTCTTCTTAGATCAGAATGGTCTATTTACATTCTGTAACCAGGGTTGGGAAGAAATCACTAAGTTTTCTAAAAATGAAATTTTAACTAAGAACTGGATTGATTTTTTTCATGAAAAGGATGTTTCAAAAGCCAAAGAAATTGAGGTTAATTTTCCAAGTTCAAATCAAATTGATTTATTTGTTCTTAGGATAATCACTAAAAATCAAGCAGTCCGCTACATACAGTTTTTTGTAAGTTCCATCTTTGAAAAAGAAACGTATTTAGGAGCGAGATTTATAGCTAGAGACGTTTCCTACAGAGAGTTTTCAAATAGATTTCGAAAAGCAGAGCATTTTTTAATGCAGGAGATAGCACTTGGAAAAACACATTCTCAGCTAAATGAATCTGTTGGTGATATTTTAACTGAACTTTATGAATCACAATTTATCGATTATGATAAGAAAGGATTCATCTTTTTAAGTTTTGAAATCAACTCAGATAAAAAGAAATTCCCACATATATATACCACATCAAGTTCTGACCTTATTAAACAGGTTAGTCAATCGATAAATGAACTGTTTCACGAAGCTCAAATAATCAATAATGAGAAATTAGATTGGATAAGAGATAGTCTAATTAAATTGGCAAATGTTCATTCGCTTGATGTAGACTTTTATGAGATCAACAACAAGTATTATGAGCTGGTGGGGTTAACTGTTTTTCTTGGCGTAAGTGATGAGGTTATTGGTATCCTTTTTGACTCTATTCAAGATATTGGTAGATTATTAACTCTCTCTCAAGAGCAAGCAAGAATGGCAAAGATTAGAATTCAGCGAAAAAGAAAGCTTGAATCATTGGTTCATTTAAGAACAAAAGAACTGGAGGAGGAAATAATTGTTAAAGAAGAAAAAGAGCGCCTTCTTCAGCTCAGCGAGGAATATTTCAGAAAAACATTTGAGGATGCCTTACATGGAATCGCTATTCTTAATCCTAACTATGAAATTGAGGATGTCAATCAATCATTCGCCAAAATAACAGGCTACAAGAGAGATGAACTTTTTAGAAAGAAATTTACAGACCTAATACATAAAGATTTTTTAGAAAAAGACCTAAAACTTTTGGAAGAACTTCTGATTGGCGGACTTCCTGGCTTTGAGCATGAAGAAAAGTACATTCATAAATCCTCGGAAGATATATGGATATTGTCTAGTATCACTTTGATGAAAGATGGACATGGAAATATTCTTAATATTTTACTCCAAATAATTGACGTTACTGATAAAAAGAAAGCTGAAGAGGAGATAGTACAAGCTAAAAACCTGGCAGAAAAATTAAATGCTTCCAAAACAGAATTTTTAGCGAATATGAGCCATGAAATTCGATCTCCATTAAATGCTATAATTGGCTTTTCGCATGTGGTTAAAAATTTAATTAACAAGAACGAAAGTGTTGACAAGATTACTAGCTATATGGATAATATTGAGTTGAGCAGTAATAATCTGGCTTCAATCATAAATGATATACTTGATTTGTCAAAGATTGAAGCGGGTAAACACGAGTTGAGCGAGGATTGGTTTAGTCCAGAACAAGTAGTGAAAAATGCCTACAACATTTGTAAAGCACAGGCGATAGAAAAAAAGTTGCTATATAATTATGAATTATCGTCATCAATTCCAGAAAAATTATTCGGGGATAATACTAAGCTTACTCAGGTTTTACTCAACTTAATTGGCAATGCTATAAAATTTACTGATTCAGGAAATAGTGTTGTTGTGAAGGCAGGAATGGACAATGATAAACTTACAATGAGTGTGGTTGATCAAGGAATAGGTATTGATAAAAAAAATCTAGACGCCATTTTTAATCCATTTGAACAAGTAGATAGCTCTACTACTAGAAACTATGGAGGGACTGGACTAGGACTTAGTATTACAAAATCATTAGTTGAGTTAATGAACGGAAAAATTGAAGTTTTCAGCGAAGTTAATAAAGGGTCTACTTTTACTGTTTCTTTCACTTTTGACAAGAAAAAAGCTGAAAAAGTCCACAGTTATGACGATAATATGGATTACAGTACAATGATTAAAAATGTTAAGATTTTGATTGTTGACGACAATGAAATTAATCATGAGGTTCTCAAAGGTGTATTTGAAGGATTTGAGGTTCAACTTTTGCATGCTTACAATGGATATGAATGCCTTGAAATTACTGAAAAGGAGTTGCCGGATATCATATTAATGGACTTTCATATGCCCGATATTGATGGAACAGAGGTCACCAAAAAATTAAAAAGTTCCTCGGTAACTTCAACTATCCCAATTTTAGGAGTTTCAGCTGACGCATTTAAAAGTAGTATGATGCAAGCTTTAGATAGCGGAATGGTCGGATATGTTACCAAACCAATAGACTTTAATCTCTTGTTCAGATTAATGGCTGAAGAATTATCCCAGAATACCAATACAACTGAGCCGTATGATTCTTCTGAAAATGATGATTCAATTGATACATTAATAGCAGATAAGTTGTTTGATAATATTGACAAGCTTATTAACTATGAAATTTATGAAACTGAAAAGCTAATGTATGTTTTAGATGAGATAGATAAGTTGGTATCAGATCAGCAAATGACATCCTTTAGAACCTTACTTTCTACCCTTAAAGAGGCAGTACTTTCTGGAGATGAGGACTTATTATCTGTTACAGTAAGTAAAATGAAAAAAGCTGTTGTAAAATGAAATTTAAAATTGGAGATAAGGTGAGTTTTTTAAATGAAACAGGATTTGCAGAGGTAAAAAAAATTATTTCTGAGTTTAAAGTCCTTGTAGAAGATCAAGATGGATTCGATAGAGAATGTTTTGCAAATGAATTGGTGGCTAGCTCTAACGTAAATTCCTACGATTTAAATTCTTTTTCTTTTGAAAATCAAAAGGCAAAGAAAGTTTCCTCCGAGAAGCATGAAAAACAGAATGATAAACTTCACAAAAGATTCAATCATCTTACTTCTTATGGCGGAAAAGATACTCATGTTGTTGATCTTCACATTGATAAGTTATACGATTCATATGAACAATTGAGTAATCATCAAATATTAGCCATACAAATGAATCGTTTTAAAATTGAATTGCAAACTGCTTTTAAAAAACGTACCAAAAAGTTAATAGTCATACACGGTAAAGGTAAAGGAGTATTAAAAGATGAAATTTCCATAGAACTCAGAGAAAATTTTCCTGAACTTTCTTTCAACGATGCATCCTACAGTGAGTTTGGATATGAGGGTGCTACAGAAATTTTAATTAGATAATTACTCGTTAATCAAAGTTACCTCCATTACAATTGTAGCTTTAATAATTGCAGTACTTGCTGTAAAAGCTTTGTCAAAATTCAGGCTCATAAAAGTCTGAAAAGATTCATCATAAACAAATTGATCAAGAATGGCGTTGTAGTTTGGCTCTAAATCCATGGTATGTCCAATGCCGTTTGGAACGTTTAGATATTGTCCTATTTTAACAGCATTGTGTTCTGAAGAAGGATTTGCAGGATCTTGAAGAATAAAATCATTGATACTTCCAAAAGTTCCATTCTTTACTAAATATACTTTTACATCTTCAAGCATACTGAAATCACAATCTGGAATGTTAACAAGTTCTAGCCGAATGGATTTTGGTTTAACATTGTAAACAAGGTGTGTATGAGGATTCGGATTTTCTGTTGGAATGAATGCTTCGTAGTTGATGGTTATTCCAAAAGGAAGCGATGTGCAATTGCCAATTCCTTGAAAATCAAGTAGATCATTGTCAATGTTAAGGGAAATTATTTCCTCAAATTGAAACTTGGTAAGTTCAAATTGTTGATTGTTTCCTTCATAATCATGCAGTTTTTTACAAGAACTTAAAATAAGAGACTGTAGCAGAAAGATTAAAGAAAATAATAGGCAGTAAAATCTCATCTTCTAAAGTTAATCAAAAAGTATTTTTTTCTAAAGTCTACTTTTTCTAATTAATAGAAAATACAGGCAACTTCAATTTTCTTAAAGGGTTTTGAATATAGAGGTTATTGAATAATACGATGGATATTTCATTAAAAGCCACTTTTGTTAACTCGAAGATAGATACCTATCTTTCCGTTAATAACATGCTTTCAGAAAAAGAAATAATAGAGGGTTGTAAAAAGGGTAAAAGAAGAGCTCAACATGCATTGTACAATAAATACTGCGGATCTATGTTTGGGGTAGCATTAAGATACAGCAGGAACAAGTCTGAAGCTGAGGATGTTTTGCAAGAAGCTTTTATTCGAATTTTCAAATATATTGTTGCTTTTGAAGGAAGAAATGAGGGGTCTTTAACAGCTTGGGTGAAAACCATAGTTGTGAATACTACTCTAAGTCACAATAGAAACAATAAAAAGTATCATTTTACTGAGGATGTTGATGATATACAGGTTGGCGAAAATCCAGTTTTTGATGTTTCATCTGAAATAGATTTGAATCGGGAAAGAAAAGAAATGGTAATTAAAGCATTGCAACAACTTCCAGACGGATACAGGACTGTATTTAATCTTTATTCTGTCGAAGGCTACTCCCACAAAGAAATCGCAGAGATTTTAGAAATTTCTGAAAATACCTCAAAATCTCAGCTTTCAAAGGCAAGAAAATATTTAAGATCATTGTTAGGGATTAAAGAGCCGCAAAAAAAAAGAGTAGAGAATGGATTCAGGAGAGTTTGATAAAATAATAAAGAAAAATTTAGGTAATTATTCTCAACTTCCTAAGAGGGAAGTCAAAAGAGCTGTTTTTGGTTTTTTATTTTTTCAAAACCTTTGGGTTTTTCACAAATTAAAATTATTCAGTGTTCTTTCAATCGCCATAGGTCTTTCGCTAGGTTTATTACTACAAAACGACGATAAAAATATTCAAGATTTTTCAGAACTTGATTTCGAGAACAATCAAAAACCTTTATTAAAGTCATTGAATGAACCCTTCTTCTCAAATGGTTCAGAAAATCATGAGAATAAAAGTCCCACAAATAATCATTCATTAAATTCAAGTGAACCAATTGCAAATAATGAATTAATTCCCCCATTACTAAATCCAAAAAATTCATTAGATTTTATTACCAAAAAAAATGAAAGTCAACCTTCCTTTTCAGAAAATTCTTCCAAACTTTTAAAGAAAAAAAATAAATCTTTCAGAAACAATGAGAATAAAGTTGCTCCAACAAATGTTAAATCCATTGGTTTAAATACCAAAAATGGTGTAGATGAGAAAAAAATCAATCCCATAAAGACTGCAAATAGTGATTATTCTGTAGCTAAATTCGAAGAAATTGAAAGAGTAGAAGAACTTTCATACTATAACACTGAAAGTGAAAATGAAATAGGAAATAAATTTTTGGATTCAAAAATCCAAATAAAAGCTGCTATACCTCTCACATTAAAATATAACATTGATTTTGTTGAATCTGTTCCTTTAATTTCAGCTAAAGCTTCTGATTATTTTAATAATAAAAGCAAAAGAGGATGGTCAATAGATGCTTATTTTTCCCCTTTTTCCAGGGTTGATATTGACAATAAATTAGTTCCAAGTCTTCAGGACTATTGGTGGGATTTTTATAAAGAATATGACATGAAAAAATCAGGTTTTTCTGGTGGTTTTAATGTTTCTTATAATCTCAGAAATTTCAAAATCAACTCAGGATTTAATTTGATTCAAATTTCTGATTACAAACCTACTTATGAATACTATACTGAAGTTGATTCAATATTTGTTTTTTCTTCGCTAAATGAATTATCTCTTTTTAGTATAGATTACATCTCTGGTTTACAGGTTTTTGGTCAAGATACGGCAGTAATACTTTATGTAGATCCAAATGATTCTCGATTAATTGACGAAATAAACAATCAAGATGCAAACAGGTACACCTATTTTAAAATACCTTTAACACTTGGATATGAGTTCTCTTTTAAACGTTTTTCTTTTGAGATTAATGCTGGACTGGAGTACTCAAGGTTGGTTAAATCCTCTGGAATATCGTTTAGAAATGGTTATGTAGATGTGGGTATAAGACCTTACCCATACTATTTTTACGATAACATGGTGGCAACTACGTACTCTAACAATTCTCAGGCCATGAAAATAAATAATTTGAATTACGTTGCTAATCTTATTTCAAGGATTCGATTGGCTCCGTCAATAGATTTCTTTTCTGCATTTAATTTCCAGCACCAACGACAGAATATAATGGGAGGAGATTATTTACTTGAGAAAACCTTCAATAGAATTGCTCTTAACTTTGGAGTAACATATTATTTGAATTCAAGACTAAATCTTGAAGAGCAAATTATTCCGAAATTTGATTAACACTTACTGGACAATCACTTTATTAAAGCTTGGTTTATCGTTCTGATTTCTAATTTCAATTACATAAATACCAGTAGATAAATTATCAATACTTATGTTATTTTCTACATATGATTGAAAAAAGACTTCTTTCCCAAGAGAATTGTATACAGTAACAGAACGCATCGGTTCACTTGATTCAATATTAATTAATCCCAAAGATGGATTAGGATATATCGAAGAAACAAATGAATTTTCTTGAATAGAAGCAACAGAATTTGGATTACAAGGTAGGAGGGTGTAAAGAAAATCTGTTACGAAATCAGTAGCTTGTATGAAAAGTGGACTAGAATTTCCACCACCTCCCCAGCCATGACCTTCACCTTGATAGGTAAGTGCTGCATTATAGACTCCAACAGCATCTGCAACAGGATGTATTTCACCAGTTCCACATAGATTGAGAACGGTAGGTAGACCTAATCCTGGAGCACAATTGTAGCTAACAGTAGCATCCGCAGTTCCATGAACACTAACAATGGGTTCATCGTTTCCGTCGATTAAGTTTAAATCATTGATTGCTCCTGCAAAACTAAAAACTCCATTTACAGCAGAAGAATAACCTACATTACCACCATCTCCTTCAAGAGTTCCTCCGATATTGGCAATTAGATTTTGAACATTGATGGGACTTGTTGGCATATCAGAAATTTGATCAATGTATGCCAGGTGAATGGAAAGTACTGCACCTGCTGAATACCCACCAACATAAATAGCGTTAGGATCAATGCCTAAAGCATTTCCTGTGGCATTATCTTTTCTTAAATATCTTATTGAAGCTTTGATATCCGAAATGGCTTTAAGAACTGTTCTGAACTGTTCCTCTTGAGAATAAATAAATGCAACCGGATTTTGATTTAGCCTGTAGTTAGCAGAAATAGCAACATAACCTTTCTTAGCCATTGAAGTACAAAAATCAACGCAATCGGTAAGTAATTTATCGCCTCCATAAAAGGCTCCTCCGTGTAAATAAAGAACTACAGGTCTTGAAGTTTCAGTGTCTCCGTCTGGAGTATAAATGTCCATTTCATGCTCGCCATCTATGTAAACATCACAATAATTAACTGTGCTTACAGAGACAGAGCTGAAAATTTCGTTTTCGTATCTGCCGTTACATTGGGAGTTGTATGAATTAATAAAAGCTGTTAACAGCAAAAGAGTAAATATTTTTTTCATAGTATTGAATTGATTTACTATAAAAGTAATATTTTGAGTGCAATTCTAAATTACCGTTTGATTAAAAATTTGTCTATTTTTTCTAAAAAATCCAAAAAAACATGCAAAAAACAGTGAATTTTAATGAAATTATATAGTTCCAGGATATTCCTTAAGTGCTTGTTTAATACACTCAACAGCATTTTTAAGGGCCTTTTTTTCTAATACATAGGCAATTCTAACTTCCTGTTCTCCTGAACCTTCAGAAGAATAAAATCCAGTTGCTGGAGCAAGCATAACCGTTTGATTGTTGTAATTGAATTTTTCTAGAAGCCATTGACAAAATTTATCCGAGTTGTCAATTGGGAGTTTAGCGATTGCGTAA
Source organism: Bacteroidota bacterium (assembly GCA_036123135.1). Taxonomy (GTDB): domain Bacteria; phylum Bacteroidota; class Bacteroidia; order Flavobacteriales_D; family Parvicellaceae. The sequence continues at coordinate 12,797 of JAZADZ010000030.1, forward strand.
AATGCTCCCTTAGGTTTAGGACAAATTACACCATCAATTTTATTCAATCCCTCGACTAAAATATCTCTTCTTTGGACATATTCATCAGATACTTTTTCAAAGTAACTTTTAGGAGTTTTTAACGCTTCCTCTCCAGCTATTTGTCCAAATGTGGGGGGGCTAAGTCTTGCTTGACCAAATTTTAGCGCCATTTCCATTAGTTGATGATTTTTACTAATCAGTGCACCAACTCTGGCCCCACACATACTGTATCTTTTAGATACAGAGTCTATAAGTACTACGTTTTGAGATAAACCTTCCAGTTCAAGAGCTGAAAAATGTGTAGCTCCATCGTAGCAAAATTCTCTGTATACTTCATCGGCAAACAAGAATAAATCATTTTCTAAAACAATTTCTTTTAAAGACTGAAGTTCTTCTTTTGAATAGAGATATCCAGTAGGATTTCCTGGATTACAAATTAAAATACCCTTTGTTTTTTTTGTAATGCACTTTTTAAATTCTTCAATTGGAGGCAAAGAAAATCCATCTTCAATCTTAGCTGTAACAGGTACAACTTTAAGACCTCCAGTTACTGCAAATCCATTGTAGTTGGCATAGAATGGCTCTGGAATGATTATTTCATCACCGGGCTCGAAGCAACATTGAAAAGCAAAAATAAGAGCTTCAGATCCTCCAGTTGTAATAATAATTTCCTTATCGGGATCTAATTCAATACCTAAATTATTGTAGTAATTGGCTAATCCCACTCTATAGGACTGAAATCCTGCACTGTGACTGTATTCTACAACTTTTAAATCTAGATTTTTCATTTTTTCTAGAACAATTTGAGGTGTTTCAATATCAGGTTGACCAATGTTGAGATGGTAAACAATTTTACCTTCTTTTTTAGCTTGTTCAGCATAAGGAACCAATTTTCGTATTGGAGAGGCAGGCATATTAATTGCCTTTGTAGTGGTTGTTGGCATTTTTTAATTATTAGCGGGCAAATGTATTTACTTATTCTGTTTTATAAAATAGATTACGTTGGGAATTCGGTAGTTAACGTTAAAAAAATTAAAAGCTCTTTTTCAGTTAATGAGGCATAGCTTTGTATCAATTAAATACAAATATTTATGGAACTAAATGAAATAAACAAATTAATTCTGGAATTAATTGAAGAAATAAATAGCTAGCTAGTTTTATTTAACTCTTTTAATACTACATCCTGAATTTCTAGTAGTTTGAGGGTCAATTGGTTGATTGGTAGACATGTTTTTCATGGCAGTTGAAAGCCATCTTGATTTAACGTCTTTTGTTGAACCAACAGCATCATCAATAGCACCTTTGTAAACAAGTTTTAAGTCAGCGTCAAATAAAAATACGTGAGGGGTTGTACTGGCTCCAAAAGCATCTGCTAATTTGCTGTTTTTATCAACTAAATAATTGGCTTTGTAGTCCATTTTTTTACTTCTTTCTTTCATTCGAGAAAATGAATCTGCATCATTTCTTTTTGCCTCATTACTGTTAATCAATACCATACCAATGTTATTTTTTTCAGCAATGGTAAATAGTTGATTGTATCTTCCTTCCCATCCCTCCATGTTACTGTTTCCAACGACAAAAGGGCAGGTGTTGCAGCTAAAAATTACTAAAAGTCCTTTTTCTTTTTTCAATTCTTCAAGAGAAAAGCTTTTCTCAGAGACATCTTTCATTTTGGTATTGCTCAGTGGTGCTTTACTGCCAATTGTGATAGATTCAATATCCTTAATTGTTGAGAACGAGATTAGTGATACAAAGGCTATAGCGGATAAAATAAATAGTGTTTTTTTCATGATTTATTAGTTATTTGAAGCTAGGGCAATCGTAAACACGGTTGCTAAAAGTGCTTCTGTTGTTTGTATTTTGTTTATTATTTCTTGTTTTAAATGTTAAGACAATTTCGTGGCTTCCTGAGTGATGGTCGTTTAGATTGGATAGACCAATGTCGTACGCATATCCAATGCCCAATTTTCTGCTGTCAAAACCGATAAGTAAAGCCAAGGCATCCAAATGTCTGTATGAACTTCCAATGTATAGTTGTTGGTTGTAAAAAATTCTACCACTCACGTCAAATTGGATTGGTGCATTTGTCATTAGTCTAAGAATTGCACTTGGTTCAAATGATATTCCGTTTTCGTTCGATGCTCCAAATCTATAGCTTGCATTGGCAAAAAGAGTTCGATCTAATGTTGAGCTTACTGGAGTCATAACATCAAATAAATCTGATTTGGTTTGAAGAATATTGAAAAGAGCAATACCGATATGAAATTGGTGGCTGTACCAATGCAGACCTGTAGCAAGGTCTGGAATTAATTGATTAGAAGTTCTTTCCAAAACCACTTGATCACCTGGCTCTTCAGTAATAAGTTTGTCTCTGTCAATCATAAATTGCGAGAAAGAGCCTGCAATTCCAAAGGATAATCGAGTTTTGTAAGATGATTTTATTTGTACGCTCATAGAGGTCATAAGTCCAGATCTTCTAGCAGGTCCAGCTACATCATTAAAGGCATAAACTCCAATTCCTATTTGCTCTGCAACATAATTGTGATAGGAGATGTGTTGCGCAACAGGAGCTTCTCGAATACCCGTCCATTGTCTTCTAAATCCAAGAACTACAGGAGCAAATGTTTTTGTGCCAGCAACTGCAGGGTTTAATGGGAGCCCATTCACCATATAATTGCTATGCATTACAATTTGCTGGGCATTCAGCTGATGAAATCCCAATAGTAGTGCAATTAGATATGAAAATAGCCGAATCATTTAAGTAAAATTACTGGACCATTTTGAGTTTTTTCTCCATTGTTTAAACTTATAACGTAATAATAGGTATTTGAAGGAAGAGCCTTTCCAGAAAGAGAATTACCATCCCAAGAAATATTAGGGTCAGTTGATTCCCATACTAAACTTCCCCATCTTGAATAAATTTCAATTTTTATTTCGTTGTAAGCAGAAAAATCTAGATTCCATGTATCATTTAAACCATCACCATTTGGAGTAAAAGTATTTGGGATTTCAAAGCAATCCATTTCTTCAGTTACTTCAACAGCTGGAAGTTCAAGTAAGCAGTCTTTAGTATCTTGAATCATTACACTGTAAATACCCTCTTGAACATAACTTCTTGGATTTTCTACAACTCCATCACTCCAGTAAAAGTATAAAAACCCATTACCTCCAGAAACATTGGCGAAAAGTGTTACACCTCCCTCAGCACAAGGCAACTGATTTAGAACAATAGAACCAGAGAGCGTACTTTCAATAATTACAACATCTCTTGAACTGATACCGGTACATCCGTTTGAAGAGGTGTACTCATAGCTTATAGTATGAGTTCCGATTCCTGCTACAGATGGATCGAAAATATTATTAACAACTCCAGGGCCTGAATAATTTCCACCCGATGGTTCACCATTTTGTAATTCAAAAGGAAATCCAGTTCCACATATTGTATCAAATGGATTCATGTGAACTACTACTTCTTGAGTTGAAATAAAAATGCTTTGACAAGTTGTATTTCCACATACTCCACCTTCTGCTCTTACATAATAGCTTGTAGATGTTTGAGGAGTTACTAAAATACTTGATCCAGTTCCTAAAAGAGTGCCACCGCAGCTGTTTTGATACCACGTCCAATCTGCACCACTTGAAAGTGATCCTCCATCTACGGTTAGTGTGGTTGATTCTCCAGCACAAAAATTGTTGTTGGAAGAAATAATTCCAGCCGGAGGGATACTTCCGTTTTGAACATTTACAGTTACCTCCTCGCAAGCTGTAGATCCACATGTTCCCACAGCATTAACGTAATATGTTGTAGTAGATGTAGGAGAAACCTGAAGACTTGTGCCTACGGCGACAGGAACTGCACCACATGCACCAGTGTACCAAACATAGGTATATCCATTAGGTAAGGTTGCTCCTGTAACACTAATTTCTGTTGTATCTCCAGGACATATATTGTTGTTGCTGCATTGGGCAGAGGAAGGAGGAGCTACACCAGCTCCTACAGTTAAAGTGATGGATTCACATGAAGTATTTCCACATGTCCCTTCTGCTCTAACATAATATGTAGTTGAAATTGTTGGAGAAACACTGATTGAGCTTCCAGAACCTATAGCAGTCCCTCCACATGAGTTGGTAAACCATTCCCATGAAGCTCCAGATCCCAGGCTTCCACCACTGACATTCAATACGGAGCTTTGTCCAGCACATAATGAAGTGTTTGAAGCAACTATTGAGCTTGGTGCTGTTGAGTTGGTGTTTAGCTCTATTAAAATATCTACACACGAAGTGTTTCCGCATGGACCTTCCGCTCTAACATAATACGTTGTATTTGCCGTTGGTGATACTGTTAGTTGGTTGCCACTTCCAATTGCAGTTCCACCTCCGCATGAGTTTTCATACCAATAATAACTATCGTTAGGAGCTAAGAACCCACCCGAAACGGTTAAAGTTGTTGATGATCCTTGACATATTGAGGTAGTGCTGGCATTGATAAAAACAGGTGCAGTACTAACAGGTTCGACGGTTATAGTTTGATTTACACAATTGGTTGTGTTACAGGAGCCCTCCGCTCTAACAAAGTAATTTGTTGTTGTTGTAGGCGATACAGAAATTGGATTGCCTGATCCAATGTAAGTTCCACCACAAGATCCAGAATACCATTCATAGGAAGCGTTTGATCCAAGTATTCCTCCAGAAACTAAAAGACTTACTGCAGTTCCCGAACATACAGAAGTTGAGGAGGCAGATATTGAATTAGGATCAGTAGATAAATCGTTGACTACAATTGTTATATCAGAGCATGAAGTGGTATTACATGTACCTTCGGCTCTTACAAAATAAGAAGTAGTAATGGAAGGGCTCACTGTTATTGTGCTGCCATTTCCAATCGGGGTTCCGCCACAACTATTGGAGTACCACTCCCAAGTTGCATTAGAGCCAAGCGAACCACCGGAGACGCTTAGTAAGCAAATGTCACCAGGACAAATCGTACTCAGTGAGGGAATTATTGCTGTTGGAGCAGAGGATAGGTCTTGTGTGTTTATGGTAATACTAATGCAGTTGGTTGTATTGCAAGTTCCTTCAGCTCTTGCAAAATAAGTAGTTTGAGTAGTTGGGTTAACAGTAATTTGAGTTCCATTTCCAAGAGCAGTTCCTGCACCACATCCACCTTCATACCAAATCCATGCTGCACCAGAACCCAATAAACCACCATTTAAGCTCAATGTTGTTGGATTTCCAGAACAAACTGTATTATTTGTTGCAGAAATTGATGTTGGTTCAATTGATAAAGTTTCTACAGTTATGGCTACAGATGCAGAAGTAGTAGTATCACATCCTTCAATTCTTACAAAATACGTTGTTGAAACGTTTGGGGTAAGTCCTGAGAATACATTTGTTGTACTAGTGAAAATAGGTGCAGATGGACTTGTAGTTGGGTTGGAGTCATACCAAGTGTACAAAGCATTTGACCCAGCAATTCCTCCGTTTGCTGTTAAGTCAATTGCATCACCCTCGCAAATTATAGTTTGAGTTGAAGAAAGTGAAATTGGTGCCGTAGATGGAGTTTCTACGATTACAAGTTGGTTAATTGTGCTTGATGTGTCACAATTACCCTCTGCTTGAACATAGAAGTCAGTGGAATTGGATATACTTATTCCGTTAAGCGGATTGCCAGGACCCAATATTGTTCCTCCAGCATTTGGGTCTCCAATGTACCATACCCATTGAGCTCCAGATCCTAGAGATCCTCCATTCACACTCAAATCAACAGTTCCTGATCCACATATTGATGCAGGGCTAGCAATAATTGATGAAGGATTGGTAGATAAACTACTTATGGAAACGGTTACTTCATTTGAAGCTATTGATGAGCAATTGGTTGTCACCAATCTTCTAAAGCAGGTATTTTGAGTTAAGCCAACTGGAGGATCGTAATCTGCACTATTTGCACCAAAAATATCAACATAGGAACCTGTGCACCCGACAGATTGTTGCCATTGATATGTTGCCCATGATAGAGTGGAAGGTGACCCAGGAGCTAATGAATTTAAAATTGACGGATCACTATTGTTAGGGCATACAGTTTGATCTCCATCAATCGATCCAGGATCTGTTGAGATGTATTCCCAGTAAATTTCAACTCTAGCGTAATAATCTCCATTTTGAATGGTATATTGATTCCAATTGCAAGGTGGGTCAGCTAAAATATTAATGTTTCCAGATGATGCTCTACTGTCTCTGTTGTCGTCATTGAAAAAGCCAAAAGCTCCACAACTTGTCTCATAGGTACACCGCTGACCACAATCATCCTCAAAACCTTCCATTTCGGTGAGAATAGTTGTGGCATTAGAATTTGTAACGTTTAGCCAATTGAATGGTATATTTGGACCGTTGGATGGGTTTCCAGTCCACCAAACATTGTAAGTATTAGTAGCACTAATGCATCCAGTTGCTTGCCATGTCGAAATTGCCGAGCCACTTGTGCCATTGTCCATGATCCAAATGAACCAGGTAGGGTCTTGTGCTCCTCCAAAACCACCGCCGTCATTGTTGTCTGCAGTGGCCATTAATTCAGAAATACGAAGTTGATAATTGATGTTTTGAGAGAAAACAACCAATGAAAAAAACAAAAATATCAGAAAAAGAAATTTTCTTTTCATAACATCAAAAAGACGATTCTAAAATAGGAAAAGTTGTTGTAGTAAAGATAAAAATTTAAAACGACCAATTAAACTTTAAAAACACTACCATTTTCTTTCATTTTTGTGAGCATTGGTCTTGGTGAAAATTTTGGTCCGTAACTGCTTTGTTGTTTTTCCATTCTTTGAACAATATTTTCAATTCCAAATTGATTCATGTAACTGAACGGACCTCCAGACCATGGAAGAAAACCTATTCCAAAAACTCCGCCAATATCACCATCTTTTTCATTTTCGATTATGCCTTCTTCAAGACACATTACCGCTTCATTTAGTAGTAATAAAATTGCCCTTTCATTAATCAAATCATTTGAAAAGTCAATCTTTTTAGGTGAACCAAAAAAACTATATGCTTTTGGATTCTCGTTAGCTTTTTTTCCAGTTTTGGGATCGTAATTATAAAAACCTTTTCTGTTTTTCTTTCCTAAATAGCCCGCTTTGAACATTTTTGGAAGACCTTCACTTACAGTAACTCCTTTTCTTTGCGCAACTAAATCAAGCATTTCTCCACCCATTACGTGAGCACCAATATCAATTCCCACCTCATCCATAAGAGCAATTGGTCCAACTGGCATACCAAGCTTTTTAATAGATTTATCGATTGAGCTTATACTAGCGCCTTCCTCAATCATTAGAAGAACTTCATTCAAATAGGGTGCTAATATTCTGTTTACATAAAAACCTGGAGCATCATTTACAACAATACAAGTTTTGCCTTGTCTAACTCCAATATCGTAGCAAGTGGATAATGTTTTTTCAGAGGTTTGTTCTGTTTTTACTATTTCAAGAAGAGGCATTTTTGGAACTGGAGAAAAATAATGCATTCCAACAACATTTTCTGGGTGTTTTGCAGCTTTCGCCATTTCTGTTAAAGGAAGAGAGGAGGTGTTTGAAGCAAAAATAAAATCTTCTTTACAGTTTGCTTCAAGCTCTTGGATGACTTTCTTTTTCACATCCATATTTTCTACAACCGCCTCAACAACTATTGGTAAATTGTTAAAACCACTGTAATTCGTTTGTCCAACAGCACGCTGAATTATGGTTTTGGCAGTAACAGAAGATATTTGCTTTCTTTTCACTTTTTTATTTAACGCTTTCCAAATTGAATTTTTTGCATTTGAAATGACATTTTCGTCTAAATCTTTTAGCGTGACATCAATGTTGTTGTTTACAGAAATCTCAGCAATTCCTGCACCCATAAATCCAGCACCTAATATTCCAATTCGTTGAACTTGTTCTGGAAGAGTAGTGTATGGATTTTTCTTTTTATCCGACATGTTAAAGAAAATTCCTCTAAGTGCCTTTGAAACGTTTGAAAGCATTAACTCTTCAAATTTTATAACCTCAGCATTGTACCCATGTTTTGGCCCTTTTTTAATTCCTGTTTCCACACAGTATATTATTTCAAGAGGTGCTGGGTAATTGCCCTGAGTAAGCTTTTCAACTTTTTTCTTTGCTGTTTTGAGTACTATTCCTCTTCCTAAGGATGTGTCGTCCAAGATCTTATTCATTAAACTTTTCTTGACTTTTCTTTTGTAATGTTTGGAGACTAATTTTTTTACGAGTTTTGTTGCAGCAGTGTGTAACTTATTTTTGTTGACTACATCGTCAACCAGACCAATTTTTTTAGCTTTTCTTGGGAAAATATTTTTTCCTGTTAACATTATATCCAACGCGTTTTGTAAACCTACCAACTTTGGTAATCTTTGAGTACCACCTCCACCCGGAAGAAGACCAAGTTTTACTTCAGGAAGTGCAAGTTTGGTTTTAGGATCATCAGAACATATTCTTCCGTGGCATGCAAGGGAAATTTCGACTCCCAAACCATAACATGTCCCACTAATGGCTGATACAACTGGCTTTTTACTGTTTTCAATTGTAAATAGTAAATCATGTCCCTTTTTACTAATGGGTTGAAAATCTCCTACCTTCTCAGCCTTAAATGCTTTTATGTCAGCACCAGCAATAAAATCTGGTTTTGCGCTTATGAGAACTGTCCCTTGAATAGTGGGATCATCATTTATTGAATCAAATATGTTTTCGAATTCATCTACTAAAAGTGGCGATACAATGTTCAATTTTTCTTTTTTGAAATCCAGCCATACTGTAGCTATCCCATCTTTTTTAATCAATTTAAAAAAGTCATTTTCCATCATAATCTAGTTATATTTTTTTATAATCATTGCATGACCGTGAGCTCCAGCTGCACAAGCCGAGAGAATTCCGTAATTTCCATTCTCTTTTATGAGTCGATTTGCGGTAGTGTTTAACAATCGTGCCCCAGTTGCTCCAAATGGATGACCAATAGCAAGAGAACCTCCCCAACGGTTTAATTTTTGTCTTTCAACTAATCCAGTTTTTTCCGATTGATTCAGTTTCGTTTTAGCAAACTCATCAGATTCCAAACAATTTATGTTTGCCAGTACTTGACCAGCAAAAGCTTCGTGTATTTCTATTACATCCATCTGTGCCAATGATAGATTTGCTTTTCTTAAAACCTTACTCATTGAGAATACAGGCCCAAGCAATAATTCTTCTTTAAGCTCTTGACCAGTAAAGCACATTTCAATGATTTCAGCTTTTGGTTTCAAGCCAAGCTCTTTTGCTTTGGATTCTTTCATGAGCAAAACAACAGCTGCTCCATCAGTTAAATAAGAAGAATTGGCGGCAGTTAAGGTTCCATTTTTTTTATCAAAAGCAGGTCTTAGTTTTGATAGTTTTTCCAGCGAAGACCCAGGTCTTATTCCATTGTCTCTGTGGATGTAATTAAATTTTTTTCCAACTTGAACAGGAACAACTTCATTGCTCAAATGTCCGTCTTCCCATGCCTTATCAGCCAAATTGTGAGACAAAATTGCATATTCATCTTGTTCTTTTCTAGAAACTTTGTATTTAGCAGCAAGTGTATCGCAATCTTGCCCCATAGTTTTTCCAGTAGTAAATTCTGAAATAGTAGGTTTTTCAGGCAGAAAATCTTTAATTCGCAATGAACTAATAAATTTCAGCTGATCCTTAATCGATTTTAATTTTTGAGCTTTAAACAATTTTTTTCGCATTTCACGTCTAAAGCCAATAGGAGTATCTGAAGTATTGTCAACTCCCCCAGCAATAACAACTTCAGATATTCCAGTTTTTATTTCACCTATTGCGGATGCAATTGCCCTATTTGCAGAAATGCAAGCTTGTGTAACCGTATGGCAAGGAGTTGTATGAGGAATTCCAGCAGTTAATGCGGCTTCTCTTGCAACATTACTAGTTTTGAGGTTTGTAATGACAGTACCTAATACAACACTGTCTATTGTTGACTTTTCAATTCCAGTTTTTGCAAGTAATCCTGAAATGGCAAGTTGACCAATTTCATATGCCATTAAATCCATGTACTGGGTTCCAGATTTTAAAAAGGGAGTTCTGCATCCCTCAATGAGTACTATTTTGTCTTCCATATTTTAAAGATGTTACAATCAAATCTACACAATAAATGCATGCATTGAAAATAAAATTCTATTTATCGCATTAATATTCGTAATTGGTAAATTTATTCAATTTTATAAAGTTCTTATTCATGTTAATTCAATGCAATGTGAATTAATTTTATCATATTTGTGATTAAATGGATAAATACGAAGAAATTGCAAAAGATATAATTGTTAACAAAATTAGAGTTTCTTGGCTTGAAATTTCTAAAATGTACAATGAAATGGCTGTTACAATTGGAGGAACCATGTCCATGGCTTTTGTTCTATTAACCATTAACGAAAGGTACGGAACGGCAGTAACTAAAATTGCTCCTCGCATGGGTATGGAGCCTAACAGTTTATCAAGAATTCTTAAATCCCTAGAGAGTAAAGGAGCCATTTACAAGAGAAAAGACCCAAATGACAAAAGGAAAGTTTACATCTGCCTATCCGAATATGGAATGGAATTAAGAGAGATAGCCTTCAAGCGATTATTTGATTTTGAGAAATTGATTCACAAAAGGATTCCAATAGAGAAAATTAAAGTGTTTTTTGAAGTGATGAATGAGATACCAGAAATAGTGAATGATTTTCGAAACATGAAATGAATTGATTTACCAAGAATACTCTCCTTTTTCAATAAAATATTTTGCTATTTTTCTTCTTTTAAACGTTGGATTTATATCCAAACTTTGAGTTAGCCTTTTGGAAAATAGTTTCAAAAATCTTTTGTTTTTATTGGAGGCTAAGCTGTCAATTATAGTCATAGATTTTTCTCGAATTGTGTTGGTGCACATGTAGAGCTGAAGATCAAGAATATCTTTTTTTATAGAAAGTTCCTTAGAGCTACTCTTTTGATTGGTTAATTTTTGAACGCGAAGGTAAACCGATTCAATGATAAAAATTTCAGAAAGGATATCTGCTAAATCCATTACAATTTCTTGCTCCTCGGCAAGCTTTAGACCTAGTAATTTTCCTGTATGTCCAGAAAGAATTAAAAACAGATCTTTGAACATTTCAATTCGTTTGCAAATTGTAGGGTTTTGGAACGGTAAAAGTGATTTTATTAGCTTTAGTGGAATCTTCTTACCAGCTTTAACCAAATCTAATTCTTTTGATTTAAATGCTCTTTTCATGAGTTCAGCAAATGTTAGCATTCTGTTAATCTCATTAGTGCCCTCATAAATTCGTGTAATTCTAGCATCTCGATATCCCATTTCAACTCCAGCCTCAACACTGTAGCCCATACCGCCATAAATCTGTAATGTTTCATCCACACAGTAATCAAGAGTTTCGGAACAATAGACCTTTAAAATTGCGCATTCAATGGCATATTCTCTTAATGCATTGATTTTGGTTTCATTTTCAGGAGAGCCATTTTTGATTAATTCTTGCTCTTTTAAATCTATATTCTTTCCAGTCCTGTAAAGAGCAGATTCAGAGGAAAAAATTAATCGTGCCATCTCTCCAATTTTAAATTGCATTGCGGTGAATTCAGCAATACTTTTATCAAATTGTTTTCTTTCAATAGCATATTGAATTCCTTTGGATAGAGCATATTTAGAACCGCCATTTGTACTTGCTGCAAGTTTTATTCTTCCTGAATTAAGAATGTTCAATGCAATTTTAAACCCACCTTGTCTGTCGCCGAGTAAATTATCTTTAGGTACTGGACAATCGTTGAAGAAAACTTGAACTGTAGAGGAACCTTTTATGCCAAGTTTTTTTTCTTCCTCACCAAGTGTGATACCACCAAAAGTTTTCTCAACAATAAAAGCAGAGAGATTGTCGTCGTCTTCAATTTTTGCAAAAACTATGAAGATATCTGCAAATCCACCATTGGTGATCCACATTTTTTGTCCATTTATTAAATAATCACCTTTTTCAGTAAAAGTAGCTTTAGTCTTGCCTGAATTTGCATCGGAACCTGATTCTGGTTCTGTCAAAGCATAGGATGCTTTGTATTCTGCAGTTGCAATTTTGGGAAGATATTTCTCTTTTTGTTCTTTTGTACCATAGTAAACAATTGGGAGAGATCCTATCGATGTTTGTGCTCCAATTGTTGTAGCAAAAGAGAACCCTGGAGCTACAGCTTCCGAAAAAAGCAGACCAGTATTGAAGTCCAAATCTAATCCACCGTATTCTTTTTTAATTCCTAATCCGCATAGGCCTAGTTCTGCAGATTTTTCAAGTAAACCGCTGATGAATTGTAGATCTTTTGATGCATCCGGTTCACTGGGCAAGTGATGAAGTTCAGTAGTTAAAAAATCATGTACCATTTCCTTTAACATTACTTGCTCTTCATTCCATTCTTCAGCAATAAAAATTGAATTTGGATCTGTTTCCTCGATTAAAAATGAACCTCCTTTTGACAACATATAATTTTTTATTTCAAAAATAACCAATAATCGTTATAAATCAATGCATGCATTGTACTTTTTGTCCTTCACTTATTGAATTTCAACTGTTTATATTTTTTACAGTTCTAAATTTTTCAAAATAAACTTTAGTTTTTCTTTGTAAGAGTACATTTATTTATGACCTGCCAAAGCATTTGTAATTATTATGAAGATCAGCTGAAATCACTTTTTTCCAAAAGAGAGTTGCGGGAAATTATAGCCCTTGCATTTTCAAAATCTAATAATTGGAATAAAGTGGATATTTCTATGAATAAATTTTCACATTTAAATAAATCAGAAGTTGATTTCCATAAATCAGTTGTACAAAAGTTATTGGCTCATCAGCCAATACAATACATATTGGAAAATGTACATTTTTATAATTTATCTTTATTGGTAAAACCTGGTGTATTAATTCCAAGACCTGAAACAGAAGAATTAGTTAGCTGGGTTTTAACCCATGTTTTCGATGATGCATCGTTCTTAGACATTGGTACAGGTTCAGGTTGTATAGCTCTGGCTATAAAAGCCAATACAAATAGAAGTGATGTTTGTGCTATTGATCAATCTAAATACGCAATAGAAATTGCTAAGGAAAATGGAAGTAGCTTAAATCTTGATGTAAACTTTCTTGTTGATGATATTTTAAATCCTAAGATTAACAATAAATGGGATTTTATTATCAGTAATCCTCCATACATTCCAAGGGCAGATAAAAATTTTATGGAGGATAATGTTTTGAAATATGAGCCTCACACAGCACTATTTGTTGACGATAACAACCCATTATTTTTTTATGAAAAAATCGCCAATTTTTCACTAAAACATTTAAAAAAGAGGGGGTACATTTTTTTTGAAATTCATTCAAATATGGGTTTTAAAATAGTAGAATTATTAGCATCTTTAGGATTTAAAGACATTGAAATTAAAAAGGATTTACAGGGAAAAGATAGAATGATAAAAGCAAATTTGAAGTAGTAAAAAATGTCAATTCAGGTTAAAAATAAGATTGAAGAATTAAGGAAAGAAATTTCTGAATACAATTATCAATATTATGTTTTGAATAATTCATTAATTTCTGATTATGATTTCGATCAATTACTCAAACAACTTGAAGAGCTTGAAATTAAATATCCTGAATACAATGATGTTAATTCTCCTACTAAGCGAGTAGGTGGAGATATAACGAAAAATTTCCCAAGTATTAAACATCAATACCCAATGCTTTCCTTAAGTAATAGTTACTCCAAAGATGAAATCGTAGATTTTCAAAAAAGAGTTACCAAAGTTGTTGGAACAGATATTGACTATTCTTGTGAGCTTAAGTACGATGGTGTAGCTATAAGCTTAACCTATGAAAATGGTGAGCTATTAAGAGCAGTTACAAGAGGAGACGGAGAGAGGGGAGAGGATGTCACTGCAAACGTCCGAACCATCAAAGCAATTCCACTAAAGCTTAGGGGGAATTACTTAAAAAAATTTGAGATCAGAGGGGAAATTATTTTTTCACACCAATCGTTCAAAGCATTAAATCTGATAAGAGAACAAAATGGTGAACCAATTTTTTCTAACCCAAGGAATACAGCTTCTGGAACCATAAAAATGCAGGATTCTTCAATTGTAGCTACACGAAAGCTAGATTGTTTTCTTTATTCTCTTTACTCTGATGAATTAAAAATTGATTCAAGTTTTGAAGTTTTTGAACTTATTTCAAAATGGGGATTCAAATCTCCATCAATTAAAAATAGATATGTTCAAAAAGCTGAGTCCATAGATGAAGTTATGGATTACATAAATTATTGGGACGTTATGAGAGCAGACCTTCCATTTGATATTGATGGAATTGTGGTAAAAGTTGACCGTATTGATTTTCAAAGAATCCTAGGATCTACAGCAAAATCTCCGCGTTGGGCGATTGCCTATAAATTTAAAGCCGAGCGCGTTTCTACAAGACTCCAGAATGTAACATTTCAAGTTGGAAGAACTGGTGCAATTACACCAGTTGCAATACTAGAACCCGTTCAATTAGGCGGAACAATTGTGAAAAGAGCAAGTATCCACAATGCAGACCAGATGGCAAAATTAGATTTATGTATTGGTGATACGGTATTTATTGAAAAGGGAGGGGAAATAATTCCGAAAATAATTAAAGTTGATCTTTCAGAGAGGAAGAAATCTTTTTCACCTGTTAAATTTATTGAACAGTGTCCAGAGTGTTTTTCAACATTAGAAAGAACGGATGGCGAGGCACAGCATTACTGTACCAATTCTGTAAGTTGTCCACCCCAAATCAAGGGTTCTATTGAGCATTTTGTTGCAAGAAAAAAAATGGATATCGATGGATTTGGTGCTGAAACAGTTGAGCTGTTGTATGAAAATGAGTTAATTAAAAACATAGCTGATATTTACGAGCTCACCTATGAAAATTTAATACCCTTGGAAAGAGTGGCTGATAAATCTGCTAGAAACCTAATAAAGGCAATTGAAGAATCTAAGAAAACACCATTTGAAAAAGTTTTATTTTCTCTAGGCATTAGACACGTTGGTGAAACGGTTGCAAAAAAACTAGCTCGTTCCTTTCGTTCAATTGATCAATTGTTGAATGCTTCTAAAGAGGAATTAGTTGTTGTTGATGAAATTGGAGAAAAGATTGCTGATAGCATTAGAGCATATTTTACAAATGAAAAACAGATTGAAATTATCAATAGGTTAAAGTCTTATGGTTTAAATTTTGAGATGAAAGAACAGCAAATTGAATCTGAGATTTTTAAAGGGATGAATGTTGTTGTTTCTGGAAAATTTAATTTCATATCTCGTGACGAACTTAAGAATACAATTGAAATAAATGGTGGTAAAGTTGTTTCATCTGTTTCATCTAAAACAAATTTAATTGTTGCAGGAGAAAATATGGGTCCTAGCAAGCTTGAAAAGGCAAAATCTTTATCAATTGCTTTATGTTCTGAAGAAGAGTTTTTGCAAAAAATATCCCAGAATAAATCCAAAAAAAACGAAGGGAAATCTGCTCAAGGTGAATTGCCATTTTAGTGCTAAATTTAATTGATATGATTAACGTTCTTAAGATTAAAAAAATAATTGGGAAGAGAGTATTGAAAAATATACTCAACAAGAAAGTTGACAGAAAAGTACGGTTTTGCAACATCAAAGAAGCAAATTCTTTTGGAATACTTTGTGTAGTTAAAGACGAAAAAGATTACAAAAAAATTTTAAAACTGATTAAGTACCTAAGAGATGAATTTGGGATAAGAGGAGTAAAAGCACTGGCATTTTACACAAAAAAAGACAACCCACATTTTCTCCAAAGTCGACTAGGTTTTGACTTCTTTAATACCAAAGACTTAAATTGGTTTTGTTTTCCCAATACAATTGTCTCGAGAAACTTCATTAATGAAAATTTTGACATTCTACTAGACATTACTGATGGCGATGTAGTTCCTCAACAGTTCAGTCTATATTATTCTAAAGCTGCATTGAAAGTTGGAACTTTTTCAAAAAAAAATAAGCCATTTTATGACTTAATGATAGACTTCAAAGGGAGTGATTTTCAAGAAAATATTAATCATGTTGTAAACTATTTAGACATGATCAATGACAAAAAGCAAAATTAAAAATAACTCGGAAAATATTATTCTAATTGGAATGATGGGATCTGGAAAGTCCACAGTTGGTAAGCTACTTGCTAAGCTGCTCGATGAATATACATTTATTGATACGGACAAAGTAATAGAAAGAATAACAGGGTCTACAATTTCTAATCTATTTTTAAGTAAGGGGGAACACTATTTTAGAGAGTTGGAATCAAAGGTTTTAAGAGAAATTAACACTCAAAAAATTATTCTTGCGTCTGGAGGAGGTATGCCTTTTCACAATAATAATTGGGATGTTCTTTCTAAATTAGGAACTACTTTTTTTCTCAACCAATCGCTAAAACAGTTGTTGATTAATTGTAAAAAATCTACAGCTAAGAGACCTCTTTACAATGAAGCTACTTTTGTTAAAATTTTAGAAGAAAGAACTCCGATATTTCAAAAATCAAACCATACCATTGACTGCTTTGGATTAAAACCAAGTGAAATAGCTGATGTTATTTTTCGTCTGCATCAGTCAGTTTGACCTTCCAACATCAATAGAAAACTATAGTCCAATGCAATTTCTCTCAAGTATTCAAAACGTCCACTTGAACCTCCATGACCTGCATTCATGTTCGTTTTCAATAAAACGAGATTATTATCCGTTTTAAGTGCTCTTAGTTTGGCAACCCATTTTGCTGGTTCCCAGTATTGCACTTGTGAGTCGTGAAGTCCAGTAGTAACCAATAGGTTGGTATAGTCCTTGGCTTCAACGTTATCATATGGAGAGTAAGAAAGCATATATTTATAATAAACACTATCGTTTGGGTTTCCCCATTCATCGTATTCACTTGTTGTTAAGGGAATATCTTCATCTAGCATGGTAGTTACCACATCAACAAATGGAACAGCAGCAATAATTCCACTGTATAAATCCGGTCTCATATTATATATGGCACCCATCAATAATCCTCCTGCACTTCCACCTGAAGCATACAGCCTGTTTTTTGAAGTATATTTTTCTTCGATCAGGAAGATCGAGCAATCAATAAAATCGGTAAATGTATTTTTTTTGTTCAATAGTTTCCCATCTTCATACCATTCTCTTCCCAACTCCTGACCACCTCTAACATGAGCAATTGCGAAAATAAAACCTCTTTCAAGTAGGCTTATCCTGTTGGAACTAAAATTTGGATCCATACTGTATCCATACGAACCATAGGCATAAAGCAAAAGAGGATTGTTGCCATTTAGGTTTATGTCTTTTTTATGAACTATTGAAATGGGTACTTTTGTTCCATCTCTAGAAGTAGCCCAAACTTTTTTGGTTAAATAATCACTTTTTTCATACCCACCAAGTACTTCTTTTTGTTTAAGAACAATCGTTTCTTTTGTATCCATGTTGTAATCTTGGGTAGTGCCAGGTGTAATAAGTGAATTGTACCAAAGTCGAATTTTATTCGAATTAAAATTATAATTTGCAGATGAAAATGCTACGTAACTATCCTCAGGAAATTCAATGTAATGTTCAACTTTTGATTTTAGATTTACGACTCTAAAATTCAACATTCCATTGTACCTTTCACATACAACAATGTGGTCTTTGAAAATTTCAATGTATTCGATTAATGTACTTTCTCTAGCTTCAATTACTGTTTTCCAATTTTCCGAAGAAGTAGCATATTCATCGCACTCCATTAGACAAAAGTTTTTTGCATTTAGATTGGTTTGAACAAAGAATTTATTCTCGTGATGATAAATCCCATATTCAAGACCTCTGGTTCTTTTTTGGAATATTTTTGGTTTACTTTCTGGGGAGTCTGCCGGTATAAGTTGGACTTCATCGGTCAATGTACTCGAAGATCCAATTACTAAGTATTTTGATGATTTTGTTTTGGATATGTAGCAATCGAAAGTTTCATCTTTTTCTTCGAAAATAAGAACATCATTTATTGGATCAGTTCCAATTGTGTGTTTGAAAATTTTATTTGATCTTAACGTAACTGGATCTTTTTTGGTGTAGAAAACAGACATGTTATCATTTGCCCATTCCATAGACCCCGTTGTATTGCAGATTGTCTCCTTTAAAAATTCTCCAGTCTTAAGGTTCTTAAATTTTATGTCATACATCCTTCTTGAAAGAGTGTCTACTGAATAGGCCATAACCATATTGTTGGGACTTATTTCAAATCCACCTATATCGAAATACTCTAGTCCCTGTGACATACGATTTCCGTCCAGTAGAATTTGTTCTTCATCATCACTTAGGTTTTTTTTCCGAGTGTATATTGGATGCTCAGAACCCTCATTGAATTTTGTACAATAATAGTAATCGTTTGAGAAAAAGGGAACGCTGCTGTCATCCTCCTTAATTCTTCCTCTCATTTCTTCATAGAGCGAATCTTGGAGGTTTTGAGTATTTTTTAATATAAAATTAGAATATGAATTTTCTTCATTCAAGTAATCAATAACTTCTTTATTGTCACGTTGATTCAGCCAATAGTAATTATCAGTTCTTGTATCACCATGAATCGTTAGTGTTTTGGGGTTTATTCTACATACTGGAGCTATTTTTTTTTCTTCCATAGTTGACGATTGATTGTTGGTATTGCAAGATGTAAACAACAAAATTAGTGAGGGGTAAATAAGAACTTTCATGTTAAAATTAATAGAGGAGTATCGAAAACACAGCTAAAATAATAATGATTTTATATATGTTATTGATTTTATTGAAATGGGTAGTGGTTTTCGCAAATTTAAGAAGATATAGACCACATACAATTAGGCAAAAGCTCAAAGCAAAATAATATACAATAGATTTTTCAAAAATGTACGGAATTATAAAACCAATTGGAGCAAGAGACGAAAGCATTAAAGTTAAAATAATGTATTTAGTGTTTTTGATACCAAACAAGATCGGGATACTTTTTTCATTTACAATTAAATCACCTTTAAGCGAAACCATTTTTTTAATTACCTCTCGAGTTAGTGTTATTGCAAAAATGTAACAGACAAAAAGAAATATGGTAAAGTTTAGCTGCATGTAATGGAGACTTATGCTTGCAAAAGGAGCAACAGTTAAAATTGAAGCTCCCAATTCACCACTGAGTGGTTTTTGGCGTAGTTTATGAGAGTAAATCCAAAGACCAGAGGAAAAAAGTAGGTTGAAAAGTCCTACTTTCCAGCCCAATAAAATTGATAAAGAACTTCCAACGAAAAGAAAAAAAATATAGGAGTTCAAACAAAATTGTTTGCTGATCACTGTTCCAAAAACCGTACTTTCTGGATGGTTGATTAAGTCTTTCTCAAAATCATAAAAAGCATTAATTATATAACCTGCCATTATTAAAAAAGCAATTGCTACTACATTTATATGAAGTGAAATATCTTTAATTACATCGATTTTTGGTATATGGTCTTGGAGCATGAAAATCGAACTCAAATAGAGCCCTATGGTGACCAAAAGTACATTGTACCACCTTACCAGGGATAACATCGCCAATAGTTTTATAAAAATTGGAGGTTGATTGTTCTTTAGAAACTGTTCTTTAAAATCTGTGGATGACATCTAGAGAGTATCCTTGAAGTTTTTTTTGTGCTTTTTCAATGTCTTCAGTAAATCCTAAAATAAAACCTCCACCTCCAGAACCACATAATTTTAGATAATATGCATTTGAATCAATTCCCTCTTGCCACAATTTATGGTATAATTTGGGAATCATAGGCTTGAAATTTTCAAGGAGAACTTTTGAAAGGTTTTTGACGTTTCTTAGCAGTGGTTTGATGTCATTTTTAAGAAAAGCTTCGATGCTTGCGTCATTGTACTTTTTGAATTTGTTTTTGAGCATTCTTCGGAAACCCTCTTCTTTGCATCGTTCAAGAAAATGCTGTACCAATGGTTGTGTTTTGCCTGTTTCGCCAGTGTTCATTAAAAAAATAGCTCCTTTACCATCAATAGTTTTTGGTATCCCAACTGTACCAAGCTGTTCTTTTGATTCGATAAGAATTGGAAGGTTTAAATAACAAATCAGTGGGTCAAGACCAGAACTTGTTCCATGAAAATAAGCTTCAAGTTTGCCAAAGATATTTTTGAGTTTAAGAATATTCTTATTGGAGATATCAGATTTTGAGTTGATCTTATCGATGCAGTATTTATCGTAAATTGCAGCAACTAAAGCACCAGAGCTTCCAACACCGAAACCTTGAGGAATAGAGGAGTCAAAGTAAATATTATTATCTATGTCAAGCTTGAGCTGTTTTAAATCTAAATCACATGGTAGGCGCTTTGATTTTTGCAGTTCTAAAAGGTGAACGTAGAATTTTTTTAGATTGTGATTCGATTTAACTGAGAATGGTGAGTTATTTTTCGAGAAAATTAGAGAACCGTTGTAATCGTTGTAGGGGATGGAAAGACCCATGGAATCTTGTATAATTCCATATTCTCCGAAGAGCAAAATCTTGCTATAGTACTTCGAGTCTTTAAGCATAATGTTCCATTAAAAGGTTTGGACCATTTCCTACGCTATCACAAATATACTGTTGATTTTCACAAAATACAACTAAATTATCTTCTACAAACTCAAGTACTTGCGATTTTACTTGCTCGGGATAAAGTAGATGAATGTTCGCTCCCGCATCTAATGTAACGCACAATGGTACTTTTTTACTTTTTCTAAATTCCCAGATTTCGTGAATGATTGATAGGGTGTTCGGTTTCATTAAAATGAAATAAGGTGAAGATGTCATCATCATTGCATGAAGAGTAAGAGCCTCACTTTCAACGAGATGGATAAATGAGGTTATATCACCATTGGTCAATATTTTCTTTAATTTTTCAAGATTTTCTTTTGCTTGGTCATATCTCAGTTCCGAGAATGGATGATTGTTCATAAGTTGATGTCCAAGGGTTGAACTTACCTGTTTTTTACCTTTATCAACAAGCAAAATGGTGTCTTGAAAAGTGGTAAAAATTGGGTGAATAGAATTGTAGGCAACAGCAAATTCATCGTTGCTTTCAAAAAAAGAAGGGTGTTTTCCCCACACGCCTATTGGACCATAAATGGATCTACACGCACTACCAGAACCAAGTCTACTAATAAACGATGCTTTTTTTAAAAATTCGTTTTCTGAAAGCTTACACGCAATACGTTCAATACTAATCAGGCACAAAGCCAGTGCACTCATTCCTGAAGCTGATGATGCAATACCGCTACTGTGGGGAAAAGTATTTTCTGTATGAATGCTGAGTTTGTATGTAAATATGTAAGGACAGAACTGCTTTATTCTTGTAAGAAATGTTTCAATCTTTTCTAGGAATTCAACATTCTCAGCTCCGTCTACAAATAATTTAATTTTAAATTCAGCACTCTTTTTAAAGTCAATTTTGGTCTTAGTATAACACTCATTTAGTGTAAAACTAAGTGAAGAGTTTGCTGGAATTTGTACGGGTTTCTTACCCCAATATTTTACAAGTGCAATGTTTGAAGGACTCGTCCAACAAACTGAGCCTGAGTCTGGAAAATTTTCAGTTTTTGTACAAATAAAATCCTGCATAAGTTTTTTTAATTAATAATTAAATGATTGTTTCCTTAAAGTTTAGTTGAGTTGAAAATCCCTTTTTTGAAAAGTAATCTCTTTCTTTTTGCTTTCCAACAACAAGTATGAAGTCACCGCCCCACGCCCCTAAAGATTTTATCGTACCATTAAAATCGTCAAAGTATCTATCTTTAATCGTTGGTTTTCCAATAGTTTCACTTATAACTTTTTCATGCGTTTCAATAATATGGCGAAAATCATCTAGGTCTTCACAGGAAATAATTTTGTCAGTTAGTTCAGTTATCTCATCAACTTTATTTTTTTTCACATTTTTTTTAAGCTGATACTTTACAACTTCATTAAAGCTATTTTGTTTGGTATTGAGGTGAACAAAAAATAAAAAGTCTTTAAATGAGGGATTCCATTTAATAGAACTGTACTTGGGTGTATTGTTAACCAAAGTGTAGGCAATTGAACTTTTTGAATTTGCGCAAGCCACATCATATCCGCTTCCATTGGATACTGAAAAATGTAAATCGAATGCATCAATCTCAAACCATTGCGCCACACAACTTATTAAAGTTGAACTAGATCCAAATCCCCAATTTCTTGGAAATTGAAGTTTTGTTACAACCTCACCTGAAGGGTTAAATTTATTCGAGCTTAATTTTTTTGCATTTTTCAATAACCTCTGAAGAAACTGAGCCTTTTCAGCATCTGAGGTTTTGATAACAGACAAATCATCAGCGGAAAAAATTGCCTCGAACCAAGTTTTATTGTTTAGATCAAGACTATTCCAGTTTAAAGTTTGATTAGAGTTTTCTTTGAAAATTAAGGATTGTCCTTTTTTTGTGGGAACAGCTAACGACTTTGCTCCCTCGAGCACAACATACTCCCCAGAAATTAAAAGTTTTCCGTTTGCAAAGAACTTTTTCAATTTAATTTTTTGTTAAATCATTTTGAGTAATTCCCCTGATCTCGCAAAATAGATTAACGACAGCCTGATGAGAAACAACCTTGTTTTCAAAAAAACTTTTTATTTGAACCCGTTCATTTTCTGAGGCACCCAATTGATTAAGAATATTGAGGAGATGCATTTTCATGTGTCCTTTTTGAATTCCAGTAGTAACCAGAGAACGAATTGCACCAAAGTTTTGTGCCAATCCAGCGGAGGCAATAACTTTCATAAGTTGTTTTGAATCTGGATTTCCCAATAATTGGTGCGCAAATTTAACCATGGGGTGCAATGAAGTTAATCCGCCTACAGTACCAAGAGCTAGCGGTATTTCAATCCAAAATTTAAAAATATCATTTGTAATTTCAACATCTGTTAAACTGCTGTAACTTCCATTTCTGGAGGCATAAGTGTGGCCACATGCTTCAATTGCCCTGAAGTCATTTCCTGTTGCAATTACAACCGCATCAATTCCATTAAATATGCCTTTATTGTGTGTTGTAGCTCTGTAAGGTTCTATTCTTGCTACATGAACTGCTTGTTCGAATTTTTTAGCAAATTCTTTAGCAGAAAGATCAGTTCCTTCAGTTAGTTGATCAATGGGACAACTTACTTCAGACCGTACAATACATTCTGGAGTATAATTGCTAAGAATGCACATGATAATTAGAATTTTTTTGTCAGAGTCTGGAAGAGTACTGGATTCTAATTCTCTTTGCAAAATTTTTGAAAATTCTTCTAAAAGACTATTGATGAAATTTGCACCCATTGCTTCGCAAGTTTCAAATTTTGCCATGATTTGGTAGTAATTCGGTTCTAGGTCAGATTTATTTACCAGCTGAATATCTTTAATTCCTCCGCCTCTGGCCCTCATATTTGCAGTTAGCTCTTGAGTTCCTTCATAAAATTTATTTTTAATAGAGTTAAAGAATTCAACTAAAGTGGTGTATTTTCCATACCAAGCAAAATGAACATGGCCAATTTTAGTCGTTGAAATAACCTCTGCTTTGAACCCACCTCTTTCCATCCAAAATGTTGCAGACTTTGCAGCCGCAGCGACGACAGAACTTTCCTCTATGGCCATTGGAACACAAAAGATTTCATCGTTTATTAAAAAGTTTGGAGCTATTCCAAACGGAATGTAAAAGTTAGAAATTGTATTTTCTATGAACTCATCGTGGATTTTTTGAACCTTTTCGTCGTTGTGCCAATAGCTTTCAAGCAGATGTTTACAATTTTTATCGTTTTCTAAATATTCATTGGCAATCCATTCGATTTTTTCTCTTTTGGAAAGCTTTGAAAATCCTTTAACTGCTTTTTTTGTCATTATTAATTTTTTTGCAAATCTAGTTTAATAAACTTTTCAGTTTTTCAATGTTCAAATAAACACATTAATTCATAAAATGTTGTAGTTTAACGATTCAATTAGTATTTATAATTGGTGAATTCAATAAGTCAACTTCTAAATAAAATTTCCTAGTTTATGAGCAATCAAAACAATAACTCTGCATTAACAACACTTGTAACAGTTTTTTTCTTTTGGGGATTTATTGCTGCATCAAATGGGGTTTTTATTCCATTTTGTAAAACTTATTTTAATATTGATCAATTTCAATCGCAGTTGGTTGACTTTGCATTTTATGGTGCTTACTATTTTGGTGCTCTTTTACTTTTTATCCTTTCTAGTTCTTCCTCAAAGGATATTCTAAATTCATGGGGCTACAAGAATGGAATTATTTACGGATTAATTATATCAGCGATTGGTGCCTTAGCAATGTATCCATCTGTGAACGGTGCAGAGCAGGGTAGTACTCATGTATTCTATTACGTTTTAATCGCTCTTTTTGTTGTTGGTTTGGGTTTCTCTTTGCAACAAACTGCTGCTCAGCCTTTTGCAGTTTCGCTCGGAGAACCTGATAAGGCCTCTCATCGCCTTAACTTAGCTGGCGGTATTAATTCTTTTGGAACAACGATAGGGCCAATAGTAGTTGCATTAATAATTTTTGGGTCTGCACCACTTTCAGGTGAAGAGCTTGAGCTTATGGTGAAAAACAACGAAATCAAATTAAATACCATTCAAAGTCTATATCTCGGAGTTGCAGCATTATTTCTGATGGCTGCGGGGCTATTTTATTTTTCAAAAAATCTTCCTCAGGGAAAATCTGATGCAGTTTTTCAACCGGCTAATAAGGCTAAAATTCTTCTAATTGCTCTTACTTGCATTATGATCTTATGCTTTAGTCTTGTTTTTATGTCCTATTCAGAAAATTCTCCGTTAGGAACTGATTTTATTGAAAATAAACGCCTTGGATTATTGCTCATTTCATTATTGGCTGTTGTAAGTTGTATATTTTATGCTTTTCGAAGTTCATCCTTAAACCCAAGTGGATGGGGTGCAATGCAATATCCTCAGCTTGTTTTGGGTATGCTTGCAATATTCACCTATGTTGGAGTTGAAGTAACCATTCAAAGTAATTTGGGAGAATTATTAAAAAATGTATTTGACAAGGCTAACAATTTAAATCCTTTGGGGCTCCCTGTGATGAGCGATGCTGAGATTGCACCATTTATATCATTGTATTGGGGTGGTTTAATGATTGGTAGATGGGTAGGTGCTATAACTGTATTTAATCCTTCAGAGGGTTTAAAAAAATGGCTGTTAATAATTGTACCCTATATTGCCTTTGGTATTATTTTGCTCGTCAATTATGGATCTTACTCAATAAACGAAATACTTCTTTTTTCTAGTTGTGTAGCCATACAAATTGTTGGTTTCTTTGCAGCGAAAGATAAGCCTGTTGCGACACTTAAAATTTTTAGTGGATTGGGAATTATCGCTATGCTCATTGGATTGTTTACAACAGGGAATCTTGCTTTATTTGCTTTTTTGAGTGGAGGATTATTTTGTTCTATTATGTGGCCTTGTATTTTCTCTTTAAGTATCGCAGGTCTTGGCAAGTATACATCACAAGGATCTGCATTTCTTATTATGATGATTTTGGGCGGAGCAATAATCCCTCCAATTCAGGGCAAGCTTGCTGATATAGTAAGCATTCAATCTTCTTATTGGGTTGCTGTGTTATGCTTTGGCTACCTAATTTTTTATGCATTTAGAACTAAAAAAGTTTTGCTCAAGCAGGGTATTAGCTATGAAAATTAAAAAAAGTCTTTTTTTTCAATTTTGTCTTGCAGTCTTTTTCTTTAATTCTTGCTCCTCATCTTTCGAAAAAGTAGATTACGTAGATCCTTTTATTGGTACTGGTGGGCACGGCCACACATTCCCTGGTGCAACTACTCCTTTTGGAATGGTGCAGCTTAGTCCCGATACAAGAATAGAAGGTTGGGATGGTTGTTCAGGATATCACTTTTCGGATTCTATTATTTATGGATTCAGCCATACTCATCTTAGCGGAACAGGAGTTGGTGATTATTGTGATTTATTACTAATGCCCTCATCAGGAAAGGTGTTATTTAATAATGGGTATGCTTCGAATCAGCAAGGATATTGCTCTTCTTTTAGAAAAGAAAACGAATACGCAAAGCCTGGTATCTACAAAGTTTTACTGGATAAAGATAGTATTAGTGTTGCATTAACTTCCACTGATAGAGTAGGTATTCACAAGTATAAATTTTCAAAATTTGATACTGCTAATGTAATTATTGATTTAGAGCACCGAGATTTTCTGTTGGATTGGAGTATAAAACAAATTTCGACTAATGAAATTGTTGGACACCGAATTTCAAGATCTTGGGCTGAAAATCAGCATTTCTATTTTTATCTTCAAACATCTGCCAATATTGATTTAACTCAAATCTATTCCTCTGATTCTAAGGATTCATCGAAATTAGCTCTTCGTTTTGTTGATCTCCCAAAGGGAGAATTAATAATAAAAGTTGGAATTTCTTCAGTCAGTAGTGAGGGAGCTAAACAGAACCTAATCGCTGAAGCAAGTCATTGGAATTTTGATACCTACCAAAATCAATCCCAATTAAAATGGGAAAATGCTCTTTCTAAAATTAATGTAATCGACTCTAATACAAACAATAAAACTATTTTTTATACGGCTCTTTATCATAGTATGATTGCCCCCAATATTTTCAATGACATTAACGGTGATTACAGAGGAACAGATCTAAAAGTACATCACTCGAAAGGTGATGTATACACTGTTTTTTCGTTGTGGGATACTTTTAGAGCTACCCATCCTCTTTACACAATAATAGAGCAAGAAAAAACCAAAGCATTTAATGCAACATTTTTAAAGCACTTTAAAGATGGAGGACAACTGCCAATTTGGGAGCTCTCTGCCAATTACACTGGATGTATGATTGGCTATCATGTTGTCTCAGTTATTTATGACGCTGTTAACAAGGGTATTGAGATTGAAGATGAAGAGGAATTACTGAAAGCGATGGTTCACATTTCTAACAGAGACAAGCTTGGAATTCCGGAGTATATTTCATATGGATATATTCCGGCTGAAAAAGAGACCGAATCTGTTTCCAAAACACTTGAGTATGCCTACAATGATTGGTGCATTGCGATGATGGCAAAAAGAATGAAAAGAAAAGATTTATTTGACAAGTATATTTCACGTTCTCAGTACTATAAGAATTGCTATAATCCAAGTACTGGTTTTATGCAATCAAAAGTAAATGGAAGTTGGCAATATGGATTTATTCCAACTGAAGTTAACTTTAACTTTACAGAAGCTAATTCCTGGCAATATAGTATGTTTGTTCCTCACGATATTTCAGGACTTATTAAATTACATGGAGGAAAGGAAAATTTTGAATCTAAATTAGATCAACTTTTTGAAACTAGCTCTATCCTAACAGGAAGACATCAATCTGATATTACAGGAATGATTGGTCAGTATGCTCATGGCAATGAGCCCAGTCATCACATGGCATATTTGTACAATTATGTGAATAAACCCACTAAAAGCCAACAAAGAGTAGCTCAGATTATTAATGAACAATATTCTTCCTCCCCAGAGGGACTTTCAGGAAATGAAGATTGTGGACAGATGTCTTCTTGGTATGTGTTAAGTGCACTTGGGTTTTATCCTGTTACTCCGGGCCTTCCTTACTATACCATTGGTACTCCGTTGTTTGAGAAAGCTATCATTAATCTTGAAAACGGGAATGAATTTATCATAGAATCCAAAAGAGATCATCCGAATGATATTTACATTCAAAACGTTTTTCTCAATGGAATCCCCTACAAAAAATCTTTTTTGAATCACAATGATATTATGAACGGAGGAAACATAACTTTTGAGCTTGGTCCATCTCCTTCAAATTGGGGTAGTAAAGATGTCCCAATAGCTAAAATTAATGATCAAGAAAGTATAATATCGGCTCCTTACTTTACAGCTCAACAACAATCTTTCAAGGATTCAATATTAATTGATATTAAGTCCAATAATCATCAGAGTGAAGTTTTTTTTAGAGCCAAAGATGATTCAATTTATCAATTGTTTACAGAACCTTTTTATTTAAAAACTTCCGCTGGATTTTTTGCTCATTGTAAAAACGGAACTAAAAAGAGTAAAACCGTAAGTGCTGATTATTTTAAGGTTGAGGGTGGAAGAACATTACATCTTAAAGCCAATTATAGTAATCAATACAATGCTGGTGGTGATGATGCCTTGATTAATGGACTAAAGGGACCAAATAATTTCATGACGGGTTATTGGCAAGGATATCATGATCAGCAATTTGAAGCTATCGTTGATTTAGGTAAAAACAAAGATTTAACTACTATTTCATTGGGAGCTCTTCAAGACATTAAATCATGGATTTGGTTTCCAAAAAAAGTTGTGTTCTTGACCTCCAAAAATAATATTGATTTCGTACACTTGAAAACTTTCGAAAATGACTTCCCCGATGATAAGTATGGTTGTTTTACCAACGATTTCACAATTAATCTAGTTGAAAAAATAAATTCAAGATACATCAAAGTAATTGCCGAAAATTATGGAAGATGCCCTGAATGGCATTTAGGAAAAGGGGGCAAATCTTGGTTGTTTTTTGATGAAATTACAATTCGTTAGAAAGCTGCTTAATTCTTTTAATTTTATATTCGTTGATGTAATCTAAATCTTTAATTGTCTTTTTTTTATTGTGAACTGTAAAGTGAATACCATCTACTTTCTCATAAAATAAATGTGCATTACTTTCATTTATTCCACTAGCTGCAATTATTTCAATTTTATTTTCAACTTTCTTTTTTATTTTGTTTAGTAAATTTATTCCAGTTTCTGCATTGCTGCTTTGTCCAGAGGACAATAAGCGGTCAAATTCAAGTTCAATTAATTTTTCAATACTTGAAATAGGTGAAATGCAAAAGTCATATGCCCTATGGAATGTAGTTGAGAGTCCAAGCTTTTTTGCATGGGAAGCCAATAACTGAGTAGACTTCACATCAATTTCGCTTTTTGAATTCAATACCCCAAAAACAACCCCATTGACATTGAGTTTTTTAGCCAAAGAAATTTCTTTTTTCATTTGATCAATTTCTTTTGTTGAGTAGACAAAATCCCCAGCTCTTGGACGAATCATGATATGAATTTCTCCTTGATATACAGATTTACATTTAGTAATTAACGCTTTACTTGGAGTGAGACCGTCATTTTCTAGCTCTGAACAGAGCTCTACTGAACTTGCTTCATATTTCTGAGCCGCTTTTGCTCCCTGAACGGATTCAATGCAAAATTCAATTTTCATTTGATTATTATTTCGTCAACAAATAACCATGCCCCGGCACCAGCGGCGTCGGGCCACGTAGGAACTACACCGATATTATTT
>JAZADZ010000031.1:0-20189 GCA_036123135.1 Bacteroidota bacterium
ACATATCTTTTCATATCAGAAATGATTTCGGGATCAACAATCAATTTTGACACCTCGTCATATCTAAAAGATATTTCCTCGAGCTTTTTTAATAACCCTTCGCTGCTCATTTTTTTAATATTCAAATTTCCCCATTTCAGAATGAATGGTTAAACTTGGTTTATTGGATTTTTGAACTCGTCCAACTACTTTAGCATCGACTCCAAATGACTTACTTATTTCAATAATATCTGTGGCATAATTGTTTTCAACATACAATTCCATCCTATGTCCCATATTGAAAACTTTGTACATCTCTCTCCAACTTGTTTTTGACTCTTTTTGAATCAAATCAAATAGAACAGGAACAGGGAATAAATTATCTTTTATCACATGAAGATCATTGATAAAATGAAGTACTTTGGTTTGACCGCCTCCACTGCAATGGACCATACCATGTATTTTATTGTGCATTATATCCAATACTTTTTTTATAATTGGCGCATATGTTCTTGTTGGGGATAACACTAATTTTCCAGCATCAACTGGAACACCTGAAATCTTATCATTTAAATGTTTCGTCCCTGAATAAACCAAATCATCTGGAACAGCTGGATCAAAACTCTCTGGATACTTTTGAGCGAGTAATTTGTTGAAAACATCGTGTCTAGCAGATGTTAATCCATTGCTGCCCATACCTCCATTAAACTCTGATTCGTAGTTTGCAGTTCCAAATGAAGAAAGACCCACAATTACGTCACCATCAGAAATATTTGAGTTCGTAATTACATCAGATCTCTTCATTCTAGAGACAACAGTTGAATCCACAATGATGGTTCTAACAAGGTCTCCCACATCGGCTGTTTCACCACCAGTAGAATAAATATCCATTCCGTAGGACCTTAAATCAGCTAAAATTTCTTCGGTTCCTTCAATAATTGCTTTAATTACTTCCCCTGGAATTAAGTTTTTATTCCTTCCGATAGTAGAAGAAATTAAAATATTATTGGTTGCTCCAACGCACAATAAATCATCAATATTCATGATTAAGGCATCTTGAGCAATTCCTTTCCACACTGATAGGTCTCCAGTTTCTTTCCAATACATGTACGCCAAAGAGGATTTAGTTCCAGCTCCATCAGCATGCATAACAACACAGTGCTCATCAGAGCTCCCTAAATAATCAGGGACGATTTTACAGAAAGCACCAGGAAATAGGCCTTTGTCTATATTTTCAATGGCATTGTGTACGTCCTCTTTCGCTGAGCTAACTCCTCTTTTTGCATATCGGTTTGAATCTTTCATCTTAAAGTTGATGTAAAAAAAAACATCCTACGTAAAAGTAGGATGTTAAATTTTTGACAAAATATCTAATCTTGTTCTGGAGATTTGAAATCTGAGCTCAGTACTCTAAACTGAGTTCTTCTGTTTCTTTGGTGTGCGGCTTCTTGCTCCTCTTTAGTACTCATTTTATCGATGGACTTACACTCTAAGCCTTCAGCTCTAGGAGTTGCTTCACCGTAGCCAACTGGAACCATTCTTTCAGAGGGAATTCCTTTCGAAATCAAATAATCAACACAAGACTGAGCTCTTTTTTGAGAAAGGTCTTTGTTGTAACGAGAAGAACCCCTGCAATCTGTATGTGCTTGTAACTCAATAACAATATTAGGATTTTGCATCAACGTATTGTAAAGATAATCAAGAGAATCGTTGGAATTTATTCTGTTATCGACTAACAAATCCCATTTGTCATATGCATATTGAACCTCAGG
The DNA here is from genome assembly GCA_036123135.1 of Bacteroidota bacterium. Taxonomy (GTDB): domain Bacteria; phylum Bacteroidota; class Bacteroidia; order Flavobacteriales_D; family Parvicellaceae. The sequence continues at coordinate 1,752 of JAZADZ010000031.1, forward strand.
AAAGTCAATAACTAAAGCTTCTCCCTCTTCATTAACTACTGGTTGGAGAAATACTTCTTCCAAAAAACGTTTAGATTTTTCTTCGCCTTTAGTTGAAATGGTATTCTCGGCCATCAAAAATTCCTCTTTGGAAACTTGAATCTGATAACTAGTTTCTTTATTAATAAATCTTTTCTTGTTCTCTTGCTCAAAAACCATTTTTCCATCGGCATCAGTTGTACGAACAACTTCACTACCGTCATCACCCTTCAGTGCAATTGTTACTCCGGGAACCGGCTCATTGTCTTCTTTGTTGGTAACGTAAACCACCAATGAAAAAACAATATCTGGAAGATTAAAGCTGTATAAATCATCTTTGCCTTTTCCTCCATCTCTGTTTGAAGTGAAAAATCCTCTTCTCTCATCTGAGCCTCTTTCGAAAATTATACCAAAGTCGTGTTCTGCAGAATTAAGAGGGTAACGCAAATTTTCAACATTTTCCCAAGTTTTATCAGCAGTATGATCGGCTTTGAAAATATCTAATCCTCCCATGCCTTGGTGACCAGTCGAGGAAAAATATAAAACTTTACTATCGGTAAGATGAGGAAACATTTCATCTCCGGATGTATTAATGGTAGGTCCTAAGTTGATAGGATCCGTCCATACTTTATCTCTTTTGTTAAATTCGCTGTACCACAAATCTTTTCCTCCAAATCCGCCAGGAATATCAGATGCAAAAATCATTAAATTTCCAGTCATGTCTAAAGTAGGATGTCCACAGGAAGCACTTGGAAGAGAATCTGGTTTCAATACAATTTTCTGTGCTTTTTTCCAACCCTCTCCCTGCTTATCGGCATAAAAAATATCACAACCAATATTAGATTTCTTTTCTCTTGGGCATCTTGTAAAGAATAACTTATCTCCTTTTTTGGTTAAGACTGATGCACCCTCGTTGTCTTCGGTATTAATGGTTAGGGGAAGTGGAACAGGTTCTCCCCATTTTCCTTTATTGTCCCTAGTAGTAGCCCAAAGATCCATGTAGCTCTCACCAGTTCTCATATCAATTGCATCGCCTGTTGAACCCTCACGAGAGGATGAAAAAATTACTGTCTCGTGCTTCTTATCTCCCCAAGCAGAAGAATAGTCATAGTGTTCGGTATTGATCTGAATTTCATTTTGGATAAAATGTTTGGTTGGATCTTCCATCCAAGAAATAGCTTTTTCACAAGAAGAAGTACCTGCCTTGGCTAATTTTGAATCAGGATTGATTGCTAGATATTTTTTATAGTTTTCTTTTGCAGCTTTGTAGTCCCCTTGTTCTTTGAGAACATCAGCGAGATGGATGTACAGCTCAGGATTGTCCTTGTCGTATTTTAACATTAAACATCTTTTGTAAAAGGTCTGAGCTTGTGCAGGCTCAACCATGTACCTGTAGCATTCAGCAATTTGAAAATTTATTCTTGCTTTTTCATTGGGTTTTTTCTCTTTTACCTCAGCCTTTTTGTACAATTCAATAGCTGTATAGAAAGATTCGTTCGTAAAAGCAGCATCTGCTTCTTTAGCAAAATTCTTTTGTGAATTAACAGAAATTGAAAGAAAGAAAAAAGTGCTTAAGCATAGAATAAATCTCAATTTTTTAGACTCCATCATCCGTGTAAATTTTTATTAATGTAATGACAATTGCGAAAATAACGAAATATTTCATTGGATAAAACCCAAAATTTAAATTCATAAGAAAAAAAGACTATTTTATCTATAAAAAAACAACCTTAACAGAGTTAAATGAATCACTATACAATTGATGAAATCAATGGCTATAATTCCAAATAAAATTCTATGAATTAAAAAAATATCAAAATTTAATTTTTTATAAATTGATATATTTTGACGTTAAAAATTACAAATAACAAATCAAAAAAAAGCCAGAACTTTTGTCCTGGCTAAGAATGAAAATTTTACAAAACTAAATCTCGGCAGACTTTACAGTTTTGATAATTCTTGCAGCAATTTTATATGGATCACCGTTTGAAGCGGGTCTTCTATCTTCTAACCATCCTTTCCAACCATTCTCAACAGTGATTATGGGAATTCGGATAGAAGCACCTCGGTCGGAAATACCATAGCTGAATTCATTGATGGACGCGGTTTCATGAAGGCCAGTTAATCGTTGATCGTTGTACTCTCCATAAACCGCAATGTGTTCCTTGACAACAGGTTCAAAAGCTTGGCAAATCTTTTCGTAGACATCCTGAGAACCACAAGTTCTTAGAAGGGAATTTGAAAAATTAGCATGCATTCCAGATCCGTTCCAATCTCCTTTGATTGGCTTTGGATGGTATTCGATATAATAGCCATAATCTTCCGTCAAACGATCTAAGAGATACCTTGCAACCCAAATTTCATCACCGGCTTTCTTAGCTCCCTTTGCAAACAATTGAAACTCCCACTGACCACTTGCCACTTCTTGATTAATCCCCTCAAAATTGATTCCTGCTTCTAAACACAAATCGGCATGTTCGTCAACAAAATCTCTACCGTGTGTATTTTTACCTCCAACAGAACAATAGTATAATCCCTGGGGACCAGGATATCCGCCAACTGGAAAACCTAGAGGCAATTGTGTTTCAGTATCCATGATGAAATATTCTTGTTCAAAACCAAACCAAAAGTCGTTGTCGTCATCATCGATAGTAGCTCTTGCGTTAGACTCGTGAGGAGTACCGTCAGAATTGAGAACTTCAGTCATAACAAGATAGCCATTGTTTCTGGCAGGATCGTTGAAAATGGCAACAGGTTTCAATAAACAGTCTGAGGAATTGCCCTCTGCCTGTCTTGTAGAACTGCCATCGAAAGACCATACAGGAACGTCCTCTAATTTTCCACTGAAATTATCAATAAGTTTGGTTTTACTTCTCATGTTCTGAGTTGGAAAGTAACCATCTAACCAAATGTATTCGAGTTTAGATTTTGCCATTTTTAAAATTTATGAAGGAATAAAAGTAATTTTATTTGAGACGAAATGGCAATTGAAAAACGATTTGTTTTTAATAAAAAAAAATATTTTTCAACAATTTATAATACAAACAAAATGTAGGCTAAGTAAAATGCAAAAAGAAGGACACCTATAATTCTACCAATTTTCTTAGAAAAAAATAAAATAGGGCCGATTAAAAGCGTTATTGCCAACAACCAATATACATCGAAACTGAAAAAAGAATCATAAATGACCACAGGAACGACAATTGAAGTTAATCCCAAAACAGCCAATAAATTAAAAATATTTGAACCAATTAAATTTCCTACCGAGAGACCTGGTTGATTTCTATATGCTGCAACACATGATGCAACTAATTCAGGTAATGAGGTTCCAAAAGCAACAATCGTTACTGCAACAACTGACTCAGAGATGTGTAAAACAGTTAATGCAATTGTTTTAGCACTATCAATTAATAAACCTGCTCCATAATTTAATCCAAACGCACCAAATGGAAGAAACAATAACAATGAAATCAACAAATCAGACTTTGAAGATTCTTCCTCAAATTGATCATTTTCATTAGTGCCATAAAAAAAAGAATACAACAGAAAAACAATCAAAGCACTAAACAAAATACAACCTTCCCAGAACGCAAGAACAGCTTCTGTTACAGAGAAAACAACAAATAATAATGTTGCAACAAGCATCACAGACCAATTGAGAAAAAGTTTAGATTTATTGATCTTGATTGGCGAAATCAATACTGTTGCTCCTAAAACTAAAGCTAAATTGGCAATATTTGAGCCTACAACATTTCCTATTGCCATTTGCGGACTATCCATCATAGCCGCCCGAAGACTAACTAAGAGCTCTGGAGCAGAAGTTCCAAATGAAACAATTGTTAAACCAATTATTAGTGGAGAAACTTGAAAATAACGAGCAAAATTTACAGCTCCTTTGACCAATAGCTCACCACCAACGATTAAAATGAGAAGTCCTAATATGAGCTCCAGAAATACCAACATATCTTATTTTGGCATCTTAAATTTATCTTTAATCTCATTTATTTCATCTGCATTATCAAAAGCAGACTTTTTAATGTCATCTTGAATTTCTTGAGAGGCATCTTTTATCTGGCGAATTCCCCTACCAAGAGTTCTGGCAATTTTAGGAATACTTTTTGAACCAAAAAACAATAGTACTACGATGAACACGAATATGAGTTCACCAGCACTTATTCCATCAAGCAGCAGAAAGGGTATCATTGAAACAAATGTAAAAAAAAGCCCAGTGAAAGTGCCTTCAATTAGGATTATTTGTCTTTGGAGGAAACTTGAACAAGGGACTTTGTCAAGTCAACTACAGAGGGAGTAGCAATACATACAGATGAATACGTACCTACAAGAACACCAATCATGAGAGCAAAGGAAAAACCTTTTATGGATTCACCGCCGAAAATAAATATTGTTAGTAACACCAGAAATGTACTAAATGAAGTGTTTAGCGTTCTGGAAAGTGTACTGTTCAAAGCATTATTTACAACCTCAGTTTGATTCGCTCTTTTGTGTAAAGATGTATATTCTCTAATCCTATCAAACACAACCACAGTATCATTAATTGAGTACCCAACAACTGTTAATATAGCAGCAATGAAAGCTTGATCGATTTCCATTGAAAAAGGAACAAAATTATATAGGATGGAAAACAACCCAAGAACAACAAGAACATCATGAAACATAGCTACTAAAGCACCCAAACCAAATTGCCATTTTTTGAATCTAAAAGCAATGTAAATGAATATGATAACAAGAGAAAAGACAATTGCCAATACGGACCCTTTGACTAATTCATCTGAAATTTGCGAGTCAACTCTTCTAGAAGTTTTGATGGTAAATGTACGATTACCAGTATTATCGTTTTCAGAATTTTCATATCCCAACGTTGCAAATGCTGTTGTCATAGCATTGTCCACCATCTCGCTGGCAGTTTTATCAGAATCCTGAGCAGGTACGAAATCATTCAAATATTTTGTAGTAATTTCAAGGGTATAGGAATTGTCAACCGTTTTAATTTCAGGAAAAACTTTAACACTATCAGCATCTAATGAAATAGAAGCATTTGCAATAGCATTTACAACTTCACTTTTAATTGGAGCATCTGAAAACTCAACCCTGTATGTTCTTCCACCTGTAAACTCAACACCTCCGTCTAATCCTCTAACAAATAAAGAACAAATTCCAGCAATGACAATTAATGAAGAAATTGAGTAATATAATTTTCTTTTAGATAAAAACTGAATGGAAGTATTTGAAAACAAACCTTCTGTAATCTTATTTGAAAAAGAGACATCCCATTTACTGTCCAACATGAATGTTAAAATTAATCTTGTTATGAATATGGCACTAAACAGAGATGTGAAAACACCAACAATTAGTGTTGTGGCAAACCCTTGAATTGGTCCAGATCCGAAATATGCCAACACAACAGCTGTTAGTAATGAAGTGATATTAGCATCAACAATTGCAGAATAGGCATGTTTATAACCATCTTGGATGGCTAATTTCACACCTTTTCCTTTTCTTAGTTCCTCGCGGACTCTTTCGTAGATCAGTACATTCGCATCAACAGACATTCCTATTGTAAGCACCAATCCTGCGATACCTGGAAGTGTTAACGCAGCGCCCATAGAAGCCAACGTTCCTACAATGAAGAAAATATTCGCAATTAAAGCAACATTAGCAACTAATCCGGCTTTATTGTAGTAAAAAATCATGTACAACAAAACGAAAGCAAAAGCAAATACAAAAGACCATAGACCAGAAGAAATATTTTCTTGACCTAGAGAAGGACCCACAATTGCTTCGTCTACAATAACTGCTGGAGCAGGAAGTGAACCTGCTTTTAGGATATTCGCTAAATCTTGTGCTTCTTCAATTGTTTCAAAACCTCCACTAATTTCAGTATTACCGCCAGCAATTTTTGTTCTAATGTAAGGAGCAGAGTAAATCTGATTATCCAATACAACAGCAATTAGCTTTCCTGTCTTTTCTCCAGTCCATTCTTCCCAGATGTTGGCAGCTTGAGATTTGAACAAAAGCAAAACCGCTGGATTACTCATTTGGTCAAAAGTTTGTTCAGCCAATTTAATGTCTTCACCGTCAAGCTTGGGCTTACCAGAATTAGGAACTTCAAGAGCCATAAGTGCATATCCTTCAATTTTTTCTTCTCCAAAATTGTATTCCTCGGATTTATTCATCCAAAGGAATTTCACTTTTTTTAGCGGGAATATATTTTTGGCTTCAGAACCTCTTAGCAATGAATTCACCTTGGCGGTGTCGGCACTTTTTGCAACTCCAATGTAGGGGCTATTGTTAGAGTGAATGAAATACAAGCTTCCATCCAACAATGGTTTTTGAAGTTTGGAAGAGTCTAAAACGGCAAGTTCAATCTCTTTGGCAAGTACAAGAGAATCATACACCGCTTTTTCAGCAAAGTAAATTTCTCTATCAGTTTCAGAAATTAATTGAAGAGAATCTTCAGAAATTTCAACAAAATCCGATTCAACAAAAGAACTTTCATCAACTTCATTTGACTTTCTTTTCTTTATTGCTTTGTCCAATTCAAGAAAAGAATTTGTCCAGTCTTTATGGGCTCCATCCCAAAATTCTAAGCTTGCTGTAGATTGCAGTAACTTGCGAATTCTATTTTTATCTTTTGCGCCAGGTAATTCAATTTGTAATCTTCCAGAAATGGGATTTCGTTGTATGTTAGGTTGGCTAACTCCAAACTTATTGATTCTGGATTCTATAATTTTTTGAGTTTTATCAATTGCGTTACTGCTCAACTTTTTAAGCTCTTCAATAATTTGGTCATTGGACCAATCTATTTTAAATAAATCCTTGTTGGCAGAATTAAAGTAAGACATGGAAGGATTATCAGGGCTATTGGCTTTAAAATGCGCATAAAATAATCCAATAAAATCATCTGCTTGAGCATCACCAAATGCATTGCCACTTTTAAAATCTTCAAGTGCGGCTTGGAATGGTTCTTTAAATGAAGGATTCTGAGGGTTACCCGCCAAATTTCGTACTAAATCAGAAATAGAAACTTCAAGGGTTACAGACATACCTCCTTGTAAATCTAAGCCCAATCCTAATTGCTGATCTTTGCATTTTTGGTAAGAAATTCCTAAAATGGGATAGGCTTCGTCTTCACCATGATCTGCCAAGTATTTCTGCTCAAAATCAGCCTGAACCTTAAATTTTGCTTTTTGTGAAACTGAAGAATCAGTATACAATTGAACAATTTCATTATCAATAACTGCTTGATCAGCACCTGAATTAATCAGGGTGTTGTATTTTTCAACACCGTAGTCTTTGGCCGCCTTTTCGATTCCGCTTGTTGCCCAAGAAAAAGACAACTGATAAATACAAGCAAGCACTAATAATATGGTAAGAACCCATAAAAATCCTTTGTTACGCATTGTGCAATTTTAAAATTTAACAAAATTAGGGCAGCAAATATAGAATTTCATCTCATTATAAACAACATTATTTCAAGTTGTTACGATTTATTGGAGTTATGTATCAATTTGGAGCAACTTGCGTACTGCAGCAAGCGTCTTTTAAATTAATTTTGATGAACTTTCCAACATTTGTGGTTTTGAGGCTATTGACATTATTTTTTTACTTTTTAGGATTTCAATTTTTGAATGCACAAACGAATTATTTTTCAAGAGCTGATTCAATACGTGTTATAAATCTTGGAGACACCCTAGATTCACCTTGGGTGGGAGGAATTAATGCTGCACAATTTTCTAAAATTGATTTGAATTTTGACAACCTTGAAGATCTTTTCATTTTTGATCGCACGGGAAACAAGATATTAACCTACATCAATCAGGGTGATAAATACGTTTACGAACCGGAATATGAAAACCATTTTCCACAGCTTAACTATTGGGCACTTTTAAGAGATTTTGACAATGACGGCAAAAAAGATATTTTTTCATATGTTTCCGGAGGAATCGGAGTATGGAAAAATAAAAGCAATTCCAATAATTTAACTTTTGAGAAAATAACTACGCCGTATTTAACATCCTATCAGTTTGGGAACATGACCAATCTGTTTGTCTCAAAAGTTGATATTCCAGACATCAACGATATTGATAGTGATGGAGACCTAGATGTCTTAACATTTGGAGTCTTAGGGAATAGAGTTGAATACCATCAAAATTTTTCTCAAGAAAATGGATTTAACAGTGATAGTCTAATTTTTGAAATTAAAAATGCCTGCTGGGGACATTTTTTAGAAACTGGATTTAACACCAATGCTTGTATATTATTTGATACTTGTACTAATAACGTGTCAAATCCTCATCTTCCTAATACAGGTTCTGAAAAGGTTTCAATTTCCAATTCAAAACATGCTGGGTCAACTGTATTATCTATCGATTTAAACAACGACAACATTAAAGATTTAATTCTGGGTGATGTTTCTTTTGGCAACATAGTAGCCTTATACAACGACAATAAAGGAATAAATGCCAATACTTCGTTCGTAAGTCAGGACACTACATTTCCTTCCAATACTGTTTCAGTCGATGTTCACGTTTTCCCTGGAGTTTTCTATGAAGATATTGACTTTGACGGAACTAAAGATCTTATTGTAAGTCCCAATAGCGATAATGAAACAGAAAACAAGGAGAGCGTATGGTACTATAAAAATTTTGGTACCAATTCTTTACCCTCCTTCAATTTAATAACAAAAAACCAATTCCAAAATGAAATGATTGAGGTAGGAAAATCCTCTCACCCTATTTTTCTGGATTATAATAATGATGGTTTATTGGATTTTTTCGTCGCAAACTTTGGAGAATTTGACTTAACTAATTCTAACAATTACGTTAGCTCTATTCAATTGTATGAAAACACTGGATCAATTAATTCTCCACAATTTGAGCTGGTTACAAATGATTTTCAAAACATATCATCATTAAATATTGAGAAGGGACTTTACCCATGTTTTGCCGATCTAGACAATGATGGAGATGTTGACATGTTATTGGGTGACTTTTCGGGTAACCTTCACTTTTTTGAAAATTTTTCCTCATCAATATCTTCTTTTGACTTGATTTTAATGAATCCCCAATTACAAGACAATGATGGAAATACAATTGATGTGGGAGATGCTGCAGTACCTGAGCTATTTGATCTGGACAATGATGGAGATTTGGATTTAATTATCGGAGAAGCTGAAGGAACTTTAAATTATTATGAGAATATTGGAAATTCAACTGCTCCAGTTTTTAGACTCATAACAGAAGAATTTGGAAATGTTGATGTCAAAGAGTGGTGGAACTTTTATGGATTTAGCATTCCAAAAGTGATTAGAAATCAACAAAATGAATTAGAATTATTTATTGGTGCTGAAAGTGGTTTTATTTTAAAATATGGAAATCTTGAAAATAATCTTGGTGGTTCGTTTAATTTTATAGACACGCTAATAGAAACCAATATTGGTCCTAATGCCTCCCCTTCATTTGGATACCTTAACAATGATTCACTAATTGATTTAATTGTAGGAAATGAAAGAGGAGGAATTTCACTTTTTTTAGGCACTTCAGAAAATCCTCTAGATTTAACTGACGAACAGTTTAATAATACAGTTAACCTTTTTCCAAACCCATGTTCAACTTCAATAAATGTATCCATTCCAAATCCTTTTGCTTATTCAATTTTTAACACTCTTGGACAGAATGTGTTGACTGGAAATAGTAATGGAAATATTAATGTTTCATCCTTAAAAAGGGGGGTTTACATATTACAAATTGATTATAATTTTAATACTTTTAATATGAGATTCATCAAACATTAGAATATGCTACCTTTAAGTAAACTATTCCTTATAATGCTGTTTTTATTTTCCTTCTTATCATGTTCTAAAACAGCTGGCCTTAATGGTAAAGCAACAGTTCATGTTCATCTTATGCATACAAATAACAACAATTATGGAATGAATCTTAGTGGTACCAATGTCATGGTTAATTACAACAGTAATTCTCACCCAGGATTGAGCTCTGATGGTGACAACAACATTTACTCAGACGAAAATGGATTAGCTGAGTTCAAGAACTTAAAAAGAGGTGATTATTACTTTTTCGTAAATACAATAATTAATGATACATTGTTCTCAGCCGGAGAACATTTGACAATACAAAGCAGAAAAGGCGAACAACACATTGTCATAGACATTGGTGAAGAAAATCCATTTTAATCGCAAACATTTCCCACATATTAATTTTTGACGATGATTGCATTTTCTGTAATCGCACTGCTAAATTTATTTTAGAAAATGACCGATCAAAATCAATCTTTTTAACAGGCTCAAGCTCTTCGAAAGCTGCTGATTTAATTTCACAGTATAAATTAGAGGGCTTTGTGGAGCAGACCATAATATTAGTTTCAGAAAATAAAATATTTCTTTTTTCTGAAGCAGTAATTAAAACCGCTCAACTAATGAAGGGTTTTTTTCCATTATTAGCAGTAGCAAAGTTGGTTCCTTCATTCGTTAGAGACTACATTTACAGAGCAGTGGCTAAAAGAAGAAAAAAAATACTTAAGACATCATGTGATATCACAAAAGAGAACCCAAATCACCCAAGAATTCTAATTTAAACAGAAATTCTGAAGGCGAGAATAAAAAAGGTAATCTTACTTTAGATTGAATTCAATGCCTCGTTCATTTTTCTTACGGCTTGAGCACTTTTTAGAAATAAATCTTGTTCATTGGCATCGAGCTCAACATCAATAATTGTTTCCCAACCGTTTCTTCCCACAACAACCGGTACTCCAATACATATGTCGGATTGGCCATATTCACCTTCAAGCAATACAGAACAAGGAATGATTCTTTTCTGATCATTTAAAATACTATCTACTAAATAAGAAACTGCCGCACCAGGTGCATACCAAGCAGATGTTCCCAACATTCCTGTTAAGGTTTTTCCACCAACCATAGTAGCCGAAGCTACTTCATCAAGTTTTTCATTGGAAATAAAATTAGCAACTGGCATTCCGTTGTATGTAGCTAATCGAGTTAAAGGAATCATTGTTGTGTCTCCATGACCACCAATTACCATACCGTGTATGTCATTGGACGGTTTTTCAAGCGCTAGTGAAAGATATGTCTTAAATCGGGCGCTGTCAAGTGCACCGCCCATGCCAATAATTCTATTTTTCGGAAGACCACTTTCTTTTAAGGACAAATAAGTCATGGTATCCATAGGATTGGATACAATCACAATTATAGCTTCTGGAGAATGTTTTAAAATATTTTCTGTAACAGATTTTACAATTCCTGCGTTTACTCCAATCAATTCTTCCCTTGTCATTCCTGGCTTTCTTGGAACACCACTCGTGATTACAACTACATCGCTATTTGCTGTTTTTGAATAATCATTAGTACTTCCAACAATTTTTGTGTTGAAACCAAGAAGGGTTGAGGTTTGAGTCATATCAAGCGCTTTACCTTCAGCATAATTTTCTCTTATATCCAGCAAAACAACTTCACTAGCAATTCTTTTAAATGCAATAGCATCTGCGCAAGTAGAACCGACATTTCCAGCGCCAACAATAGTAACTTTCATAAATAAAAAATTTGATTTTTGGCGAAAATAAAAATTCAAAATCTTCTATCCTATTTTTAGGTTTTAAATATTGTAATATTATTTTCGTGTAGATAATTTATGCATTAAAAATTCTCTAGTTAAACGGCAACTTATCAAAAGTGCCAGCGTTATCAATACAGCAATAATGAAACTGTCTCAAAAAGAGCTGCAAAACATAGTTAAGAAGTGTAAGAGACATGACCGATTAAGTCAACGTAAAATATACGAGCTTTTTTATGTCAAAATGATGTCTGTATGCTTTAGATATGCAAGAGACGAAGATGAAGCTAAAGACATGGTACAGGATGGTTTTATTAAAGTCTTTGAAAAAATCGATAATTACAGTTTTGAAGGTTCTTTTGAAGGTTGGATGAGAAGAATAATTGTGAATACTGCAATAGATACATATCGTAAAAGAAAAAGAGAATTAACTCAAAATGAGGAAATATATAAAAGTAAATCACGTGAAGTAAATAGCCACGATGACAATCAAACCAGTCCATATGAATCTATTTCAATTAAAGATGTAATTGCAGCTATGCAATTGCTTTCACCTGCTTACAGGACAGTTTTCAATCTTTACATTATGGAAGGTATGACACACAAGGAGATTGCCAATGCTTTGAATATTAGTGAAGGAACTTCAAAATCGAATCTGGCAAAGGCCAAAGCAAATGTCAAAAAAACGTTAAGTGAAAAATTAAACATGAGTTATGAATAAGCTTGATCCTTTTGAAAAGTTAATTAAAAGTAAACTAGAAGAACACAAAGTTGAATTTACGTTCGATTCTTGGGACGCAATTGAAAATAAGCTTCCCAAATCAAACAACAACATGGCTTTTGCAATCTCAATTGGTTTAATTGCAATAGTTGTATTAGGAATCTTAATGTCAAAATCAAATAACAAAAACTCAGAAATTGCAAATAACAATAAAGTAGTTGAATTTAATTCAACCCTACCCATTGTAAATACTAACAAGAAAAGCAAAACTAAAATTTCCGAAGAAAAAACATTAATTCAGCCGCAAATCAAAAATGAAAACACTATTGAATTTAAAAAGAATGATAGAGAATCTAAACAATTAAGTCCAAATGTCCCTGTCGAAAAAAATACAAATCAACAGCTTGAAATTGAAAATGAAATACTAAAAGTGGATAAAATAGAAGTTATGCAGCCAATAAATACTGACGAAAATAATTTGGTAGAAAGTAATAATGAGGATTTCTTTCCTGTTGCAGAATTTTCTGTTAATAAAACTGCGATTTGTTGTAATGAACCAATTAATTTTTTGAGCAATCAAAATAGAGATCTAATCTATTATTGGGATTTTGACGATGGAAACTCTAGCAATGTATCCTCACCTACACATTTATTCTCTGAACCTGGAAATTATTCAATTACTTTGAAAGCCACAAACAAGGAGAATCCCAACCAATTTTCTGTGTCAGTCCCTGTCCTTGTTACTGTTTACCCCTCACCTTCTGCAGATTTTACTTATGAAAAAATAGTTGAAGAAGGAGTACCTCAAATCAAGTTTCTTGGTTTATCTACCTCAAACAATTATGTTAAATGGTACTTTGGAGATGGTACTACTTCAAATCTTTCTGAGGTTAATCATCGTTATTACAATAAAGGAATTTATGATGTAACTTTTGAGCAAACCAATTCCTACAATTGCATAGCATCTTCCACGCAACAAATAGAAATCCTTGAAAATTTCAATTTATTTGCACCCAACTCATTTACTCCAGATGGAGATGGCGTAAATGACACCTTCATTCCTGAATCGTTGAAGCTCATGAATGTTTCTTTCACTATGAATATTTACAACAAACAGGGTAAATTAATTTTTTCTTCAAAAAACATCAACAATCCCTGGGATGGTATCAACCAAAACAATGGACAAAAATGCTCTCAAGGTTCTTTTATTTGGGTAGTCCAACTAACAAATAAAAATGGTAAAAATGAGCAATACAACGGCGCTCTTCTATTGTTAAATTAAACTACTTTAAAAGTTTGCTGATTGCTTTTATTTTTCTAATTTTAAATAGAGTAATGTAATATCACTCAAGTTTTTTTTAATATGTACCCCTACAGATTAATCCCTATTGTTGCGCTTTTTTTTTCAGTTGCTATTCTTCTACCCTTCTGCTCATTTTCTCAAGTTAATCTCTCCAGTTTAAGTTCAAAAAAATCCTGGAAAAAATACATCAAGCAAGATGGAATTTTAATTGAATATTCTTTTCAAGAAGATAACCCAACAAGAGCTTACAAGAGTGAATATATCGTTCTGAAAGTCACGAACTCAGCCAGCAGACCAAAAACTATTTCTTGGGACTTTTCTGCAAGATTCAATACTGAAAAATGCCTAAACTGTAATTCATCTAACGAAGAACTTCATTTTAAAAATACCATTAAAGCGAAATCTTTTATTGAAGGAAATGTAAATAATTTTCAAAAAGATGCATTGGTCATTTTTCACAAATTCGTAGACGAAAATTACAATGGAAAATCTCTACAAGACTGGGAATCTTTTGAACTAAAAAAATTGACCATTAGATGATGTTTCGTTCTTTGAAAAAGTACATCTATTTAGTTCTAATTAATCTATTTTTTAGTACACCAATTTTCTCTCAGTGTTGCACGTTTACCTTGAGCATGTTTGATTCTTTTGGGGACGGTTGGAACGGCGGTTCCTTATCAGTAACTGTTGGAGGAACATTTTTTGGTCCATATAGTGCATCAGGTGCTGGAACTCAAAGTACTTTTGTAGCTTGTCCAGGGGATGTAATATCTCTATCCTATTCATCAGGAACATGGGAGGGAGAAAATACCTATTCCTTGTTGGATCCAAGTGGAAATGTTTTATTTTCTGATGGTCCAAATCCAACCACAGGATCTGTTTTTAGTACAATTGCATTTTGCCCTCCGAGTTGTTTTGATGGCATACAAAATGGAAACGAAACTGGAATTGATTGTGGTGGAACTTGTCCTCCATGTCATTGTTCCGATGGAATTCAAAATAATGGTGAGACCGGAGTGGATTGTGGAGGACCTTGTCCAAATAGCTGTCCCGTTCCCTGCAATGTAGATGCATCATACAGCATTGTAAGTGGTGCCGGAGGTGCATGTGGAAATAATGTAAGCTATAATCAAACTATATCCATTACAAACCCTAATCTAAATTCTTCAAATGATTTTATATTTACTTCTGTTCCAACAACAGCACTCAGCGCTGGAACATTAACAATTAATGCAATGGGAGATTTAAATTCTCCCAACGAAATATGGACTATTTTAACTGAGCTTGGAGCAACAATATCAACAATTGGAGCAAGTGGTAATCAATGTTCTTCAGTACTCACTATAACGATTCCCTTATCAATTGCTGATTTGAATACTTGGGCTGCGGATGGAACTATAATTTTCCAAGGAATTGATCTAAGTACTACCAATGTAAATCCAAATTTATGTGGAAATGAGTTTTTAGAAATGACTCTTTCTTTTGATGGATGTACTCCAGAATTGAGCTGTAATGGAGGAACTGTTCAATTGACTGCTATTGGACAAGGACAATACAGTTATGCACTAAACAATAATTTCGATTTGGGGTTTGCTGGATCTGGATGGAGTGCTTCTCCTGCTGCAACATTTACGAATCCATGTGATCCTTCTGTTGATGGTGGAACCTATATGTGGATGGGAGATATGACAGCAGCACCTAGAAATCTTGAGACTAACCCCCTAGATGTTTCTTGCGGAGGGGAAATTTGTTTTTATCTAGATTTTGCAACGCAAGGAAATGCATCTCCATGTGAGGGTCCTGATTTGCCCTCTGAGGGAGTGTATCTCCAATTTTCAACTGATGGCGGAGCAACATGGACAACCATAAATTATTTTGATCCTACGGCGGGGAACTATACAAGTTGGGCGCAATATTGTTACACCATCCCATTAGCAGCACAAACTAGCAATACAATTTTCTCATGGTGGCAAGGAGGAAGCAGCGGAACAATTTACGATCATTGGGGTATTGATAATGTTACGATTGCAACTTTAGTCAATTGTGATCCATATGTTTACGATTGGAGTCACATTCCAGGACCGAACAATGATTCTTCAGTTGTCGTTAATATTAATCAGACTTCAACCTTTTCAGTTACCTACTCTAATGGTACAGATACATGTTCAAGTACGGTAACAGTGACAGTACCTGAAGGACCTGAGGTATCTGCAAGTGTAATGAGCAATGAATCCTGTTTTGGGGCATGTGATGGAAGTGTATCTAGTACTATTATTAATACTGCTGGAACACCTCCGTTCAGTTATTTATGGAACACCAATGATGCCACTACTAGCTTAAGCGGTCTATGTTCTGGAAATTACATCGTTTCGGTTACTGATAGCAATAATTGTACTGACATTGATACGATTACTGTTGATTCTGGAATATCATTATCCCCATCAATTGTGCCAGTTGCTGCCCAATGCTTGACTACAAATTCATTTTCCTTCAACAGTTCTAATTCAACAATTAGCTCTGGGACTATAACATCGTATCAATGGGATTTTGGAGACGGAATAGGAACATCCAGTGTTGCAAATCCAACTTATTCATACACAAGCGAAGGTGTCTACGTTGTAACGCTTACGATTGGAAATGGGACTTGTTCTGAATCTACAAGCATCAATGTTACTGTCTGGGAAAATCCAGATGCATCTGTTGTATCAACAAATGAAACCTGCTTTGGTTTTTGCGATGGATCAATTGATTTAAGTGTTACTGGAGCTGGTGGATACTCTTACAGCTGGAACAATGGAGCAGGGAATAATGAAGATCCCACTAATCTATGCCCTAACTCATACACTGCTTTAGTTACTGATATTAATGGATGTCAAACATCAGCAACTGCTATAGTAGACGGAACTTCTCAATTAAATTCTTCCATAACATCAACTGATTTATCTTGTTATAATTCTTGTGATGGTTTAGCTACTATAACGGTTTCCGGAGGAATTTCACCCCATTCCTTTCTTTGGAATGATCCAAATAATCAAACAGATTCAACTGCTACAAACTTGTGCGCTGGTTCTTACATCGTAACTGTTTCAGATTTAAATGGATGTTCTTTTAACGATACAGTTATTATTAATGAACCAACTCCATTAATTACTTCATTTAATAGTTCTAATGCCTCATGTAACAATAGTTGTGATGGTAATGCGACAGTTATACCTAGTGGAGGAACAATCCCTTATACATATTTATGGAATGACCCAAGTGCTCAAACATCCGCTACTGCAACTAACTTATGTGCAGGAACTTATTCTGTTTTGATTTCTGATAACAATGGATGTACAGAAATTTCAACAGCAACAATAACTGAACCTAGTAGTTTAGCTGTTTCAGTAAATGGTTCCAACATTTCATGCTTTAATGCCTGTGATGGCAGTGCAATAGTAGTTGCGTCAGGAGGAACTCCAAATTATTCTTTTGTTTGGAATGATCCAAACGTACAAACAACAGCAACTGCCTCAAACTTATGTGCAGGTTCATATACTGTAACTGTTTCTGATAACAATGGTTGTACTGAAACCAGTTCAATATCACTGAGCGAACCAAGTGTACTTTCCAACACTTTATCAACCAATAATGCATCCTGCTACGGAAGTTGTGACGGTACTGCGTCAATCGTTGTTAGTGGTGGTTCTCCAGGATATTCCTATCAATGGAACGATCTAGCTTTTCAAACAACTCCTATTGCATCAAATCTATGTGCTGGTTCTTATTCCGTTACTGTTACCGACACCAATGGATGTGTTGATATTACTTCTGTAGTTATTTCTGAACCTCCCCCTATAATTCTTACAACTTCAAGTGTTAATTCTAATTGTGGAAACAATGATGGGCAAATAAGTGTTGTTGCCAGCGGAGGGAATCCAGGATATACTTTCATATGGGACGACCCAAGTTCAGCAACCTCACCTACTGTTGGCAACCTTATTGCAGGAACTTATACTGTTTCAGTTACAGATGCCAGTGGATGTTCGGCTTTCGCCAGTGCAACGATTAACGACAATGGTTCTGGTAATGCATCTATTGTTGTAAACGACAACATAAGCTGTTTTTCTACATGTGATGGTAGTGCATCTGCAACAATTGTTGGTGGAACTGGTCCTTTTAGTTATTTGTGGAGCAATGGTCAAACAAATCCCACAGCATCTAATTTTTGTGCAGGTCCCATTTCAGTAGATGTAACGGATGCCAATGGTTGTGTTGTAACTGCAAATGATGTGATTTCTGAACCATCTGTTCTTAACTCAGCAATTATTTCTTCAGCTGATGTTTCTTGTCATAGTTTGTGCAATGGTTCAGCATCTGTAAATGTTTCTGGGGGAAATCCTGGGTATACCTATTTATGGAACGACCCAATGGCACAAACCAATGCATTGGCCAATAATTTATGTGCTGGAAACTATATTGTTGATGTAACAGATGCTAACGGATGTACAACTTCAGCAACCATAACCATTAATGAACCAGCTCCGCTTCAATCCTCCATTACTGGCGTTGATGTTTCATGTCATAATGCCTGTAACGGAAATGCAGACCTAACTGTTTTTGGTGGAACTCCAGGCTATACTTTTAACTGGAATGATCCTAATAACTCATCATCTGAAGACATCTCTGCCCTTTGTGCTGGAACGTATGCTGTTACCATAAGTGATGCCAATGGCTGTATTCAAACAGAAAATATCACCATTAACCAACCCTCTCCTCTATCACTATCAGCATCCTCTATAAATTCTAAT